>NZ_JBXAOB010000010.1:0-227491 GCF_058802345.1 Pseudomonas sp. GW822-FHT02D10 | reverse complement strand
GGGCCGGTTTTTTCTTGGTCGGCATACATGCACCTCTGCAACATGTTATGCCCGAACACAAAATTTATGACAGTCCCGCAACAACGGTCTTTCGACGCCACCTAGACTTAGCTCCGATAATGGATTGGCCGCACTGATCGCCAGCACAGGTCAACTGGTGCTGGCGCATCCTCACCTTTTGGTCTTCTATGGAAGGCATCGCAAAGCCATCTACCCTCAAACTGCAGAGGGGTCGGCCGCTAGAGGTGCAATTGGAAATAATCAACAATCCGGTCAGTAGTTTCTTCTCACGCACCGGGCTTATTAGTCTCGTAGTCGATCGTCTTGGTGCTGAATATCAACCTTCTCACCTCGTCCTTGATGCAGATAACTACACCGTGAATTCTGACGTTCTGGATGAATTCAAAGACATAGCTTTCTTTTGGACTCCCGGCCGCCCTCAGAAAAAAGTCCCTGAATATCTGCTGAAGGTGATGCGCGACCCAGCTTGCACTCACCTGGTCTGGCTTTCTCGTCAGGCCATTGACTACCCCGATGAATTGTTCACCTGGGTGTTGGCACATGAGTTGCGCCATGTGTATCAATCACGCAACCAAAACTCTGATCTATTCAGGCAGATTCGGAGGAAGGTGCGGGAGCTTCGCCGAAGCCCCGATTTCAAAAACCTTCCGAACTCCATATTCGAACCCGCAGAGATTGACAGCGAGCTATGCGGTTTGCGTACGCTAATGGCCATGTTCGGAGATGAGCACGCTCAAGCATTCCTGTCCTCAACCCTCCTTCCTCGCTGCCCACTTCCCTCCTATGCAGATTTTCTTCAGCGCATGCAAATTGCACCGAGACTCTGCACGAATAGCAAATAGCCACTCAATATTAGTTGACCACTCCAAACTGAGTGTCAGAGTGAACGCTATTTTTTTCTTGGATCGTCTGCAGGGTTGACGTAGTCAATCCCGCTTGGGCCGGGGCCCTCCACCTGAAGGATTACCTCTGTGCCTTTGCTTGCCCCAAAGTGCTTCACGTGACCCTCGCCATAAATACTTCCGGCCGGAAATTCGTGTAATTTTTTCGCATCGAATTTATCCCCATCGCCGTGATACCACGTACCCGAGATCACGGTGACTGTGCGCTCGTCCGGATGAGTGTGGGCGGGAATAATATAGTTCGGCGGGAGTTTTACTCGCACGATATATGGGCCAACTTTGGGGTCGCCCTGGATGACGGCGGTTTTTGCCCCCTTTGGTAAAGCAGGGTTATCGGCCCACTTGATGTCTTTTGGGGTAACCATGATGTAATCGCCAGGCTCAGCCCAACCCGCTGATGACCCAAGGCAACCCATCGCAAAGACAACAGATAACGCCGCGAGTTTGTTGTTCATCGTATTCTCCTCAGAGCGGTTTGAATGAGGTTGGGAATATTGAGCACGCAGGCATTGGCCTACCAAGACTGCCTGCCTAACTGATCATAATAGCCTAGAGCTGAAGACACACCGAGACACCCGGCACAGCTCACCCCTTTCAGCCATCCCAGTCCATTCCTGATAAACTGCCGTCTCGCCCCACCCATCCAGATACCCATGCCCTTACTCACCACGCCAGCCACACCCCAATCCCTCTCCCGCCGCTTCTCCGTCGCCCCGATGATGGATTGGACTGACCGTCACTGCCGTTTCTTCCTGCGCCTGCTCTCCAAGCATGCTCTCCTCTACACAGAAATGGTCACCACCGGCGCGCTCCTCAACGGCGATCACGAACGTTTCCTGCGTCACAACGAAGCCGAGCACCCGCTCGCTCTGCAGTTGGGCGGTAGCGTCCCTGCCGACCTGGCCGCTTGCGCGCGCATGGCTCAGGAGCACGGTTACGACGAGGTGAACCTCAACGTCGGCTGTCCGAGTGATCGGGTGCAGAACAATATGATTGGTGCGTGCCTGATGGCGCATCCGGTGTTGGTGGCGGAGTGTGTGAAGGCGATGCGCGATGCGGTGTCGATTCCGGTGACGGTGAAGCATCGGATCGGGATCAATGGGCGGGATAGTTACGCTGAGTTGTGTGATTTCGTCGGGACGGTTCGGGATGCCGGGTGCACGAGTTTTACCGTGCATGCGCGGATTGCGATTCTGGAGGGGTTGTCGCCGAAGGAGAATCGGGACATTCCACCGCTGCGCTATGACGTGGCGGCGCAGTTGAAGGCGGATTTTCCGGAGTTGGAGATTATTCTCAACGGCGGGATCAAGACGCTGGAGGCCTGTCACGAGCATTTGCAGATCTTTGACGGGGTCATGCTGGGTCGTGAGGCGTATCACAACCCGTATGTGATGGCTGAGGTGGATCAGCAACTGTTCGGCAGTACGGCGCCGGTGATTTCGCGGGCTGAGGCGTTGGCGCAGTTGCGGCCTTACATCGCTGCGCATCTGGATGCGGGCGGTGCGATGCACCATATCACTCGGCATGTATTGGGCCTGGGCACCGGTTTTCCGGGGGCGCGCAAGTTTCGGCAGTTGTTGTCGGTGGATATCCATAAGGCTAAAGAGCCTTTGGCGTTGCTGGATCAGGCGGCGGAGTTGCTGGAGGGGCGTTAACCGTCACTCCGGTTGAACCTGTGGTCTGTTTTGATATCGTAATTACCAGATAACACCGGGCCTTTCAGACGCCTGTTCCCAGGTTGTCGCCGCCCTGGCCGTTGTTACGCATTTGCGCCCTTGAGTGGTCGTCAACGCTCGGGTAATGTCAACAGACCCACAGGATAGAGCACGCTCATGACTTCCAAGCTGGAACAACTCAAACAAATCACCACCGTGGTGGCCGATACCGGCGACTTCGAGGCAATCGCTCGCGTTAAACCGGTGGATGCCACCACCAACCCTTCCCTGCTGCTTAAAGCGGCGGCCATTCCTGCTTACGCCGATTTGCTGAACGCCTGTGTCAACGACTGCAAAGGCGACGTGGGCCTGGCCAGCGACCGTTTTGGTGTTGCGGTCGGTCAAGAGATTCTGAAAGTGATTCCAGGGCGTATTTCCACTGAAGTGGATGCGCGCCTGTCGTTCGACACTGACGCCGTCTTGAAGCGCGCGCACCGTCTGATCGAACTGTACGAAAAAGCCGGTATTGGCCGCGACCGCGTGTTGATCAAGATCGCCTCCACCTGGGAAGGCATCCGCGCCGCCGAGAAGCTGGAACGCGAAGGTATTCAGACCAACCTGACCTTGCTGTTTTCCTTCGCTCAGGCGGTTGCCTGCGCCGAGGCCGGGGTGTTCCTGATTTCGCCGTTCGTGGGCCGCATCTACGACTGGTACAAGAAGGCCAACGGCAACGACTACACCGGTGCCGATGATCCGGGCGTGCAGTCGGTGACGCGCATCTACAACTACTACAAGGCCAATGACTACAAGACCGTGGTCATGGGGGCGAGCTTCCGTAATCTGAATCAGATCGAGCAACTGGCTGGCTGTGATCGCCTGACCATCAGCCCGGACTTGATCGAGAAACTGGCGGCCGACACTGGCAAGCTGGAACGCAAACTGGCGCCAGGCCACGCCGGCGAAGCGCGTCAGAGCCTGACTGAAGCGCAGTTCCGCTGGGCTTCGAACGAAGATGCCATGGCCACCGAGAAACTGGCGGAAGGTATTCGTCAGTTCGCTCGCGACCAGGAGAAGCTGGAAGCGTTGCTGCAAGCCAAGCTCTGATCTAATCCGGGCCAGCGCAAAAAGGGCGAACCTTCACAGGTTCGCCCTTTTTTGTGCGCTAGCGGCGGGATTGAGTGAGCTTCGCGCCAAGGCAACGGGTGGCAGGTCTGACGCCATCGCGAGCAAGCTCGCTCCCACAGGGGATCTGTGTCAGACCACGCAAGTGTGATCGACGCAAGATTAGTTGTGGGAGCGGGCTTGCTCGCGAAGGGGCCACAGCGGTACACACGGCCTCAGGAAATCAGTGACGCTCCAGGGCGTTCACCAAGTCATGAAAAGCTTCGCGGTTGGAGTCGTTCAGGCCCATGAGGATCTTGTGCGCTTCCAGCACCTTGATCCGCACCACTTCTTCGGACTGATCCTGGTCTGGCAGATCAGTCAGGCATTCCGGGCAGGGAATCGGGCGGTCAACGATGTTGAACACCTGCTCAAAGCCCATGGATTCCAACAGACGGGTGATGTCTTCGTGGGTGGTGACAACGGTCGGCAGCAGACCGACCTTTTGCCGCGACATGATCGACAGCTTGGCCAACAGGCCCAGCGTGGTGCTGTCGATGCTGCAGGTTTCAGTCAGATCGATTACGATCGCGTTGAAATTCAACGCGCTGAAGATCCGCTCAATAGTCGCATCCAACGCCGAACACAGGGTCAGGCGAACTTCACCGACGAACTTCAAGACGAAGGTGCCGTCCTGCTCGGCGAACTGGATTCTACCGGTACTCATTAAAGATTCCTGCTCAACACCAACAAGGCGATATCATCCGGCATCTCCCCTAGCGTGGCCAATCCAAAAACCTGCCGCAAGCCATCCAGGCTGCCGCCTGCCGTTCTTACCCGTTGCGGTAAGGCAGCTTCTTTCTCTTTGAGTGTAGGTTCTGGCAAAAGGTCCAGAATGCCATCGGACATCAGCGTCAGGCTGAACACCGGCGGCAGCTCGATGACGTGGTCTTCATAGGTGGCTTCATTGAACAAGCCCACCGGCAGACCGCGTCCTTCTAGATAACCCACACTGTCTGGCGTGTATAACACTGGCAACGGCAGGTGCCCGCCGATGCTATAGGTCAACAAACCCGTCTCCTCGTCGATGACTCCACCGACCATCGTGACATGTTTGCCCAGCTTACAGCTGATCAGGCCCCGGTTGATATGGCCGAGGACTTCCGAAGGGGTGAATTCCGGCAAGGTGCCATTACGCTTGGATTCGAACAGCAAGCGCGTGGTCATGAATTTCAGCAGCACGGTCACGAATGCCGATGAAGCGCCATGTCCTGAAACATCCGCCAGGTAGAAGGCTACCCGACGTTCGTCGACCCGAAAGTAGTCAACGAAGTCGCCCGACAGGTACAGCGATGGGATGATCTGGTGCGCAAACTTGAACTCGTCGATCGTCCAGGGACTGACCGGCAGCATGTTCATCTGCACCTGACGCCCGGCGTTCTGATCTTCCTGCAACAGGTTCAGGCTGGCTTCGAGCTCGCGGTTGGCGGTCTCGAGTTTTACCCGATAGCGCTGGTTTTCCAGCAGCAGACGCGCACGGTCCAGGGCCCGGCGCACGGAGTGCTCGAGCACGGCCAGATCTTCCAGCGGTTTGATCAGGTAGTCCGCCGCGCCCAGGCGCAAGGCCTCGACAGCGTCGTTCATCACGCCGGCACCCGAGACCACGATCACCGGGGTTTGCGGCGAAAGGTCAGTGACCTGACGAATGAGTTCGAGCCCGCCCATCTGCGGCATGCGCAGATCGCAGATCACCAGATCGGGTTGGTTTTGCTCGAATACCTGAAGCCCCTGCTGGCCATTACTGGCCTGAAGGACGCTGAACCCACTGTCTTCCAAATAGGCCGCGAGACTCGCGCGTACTACTTCGTCGTCATCGATTATCAGCAGCGTGGCACTGGTTTTTTGCATGTGGGCAAACGGCGCCAGAATTAGGTTGGCGTAGCTGGCAGGGCATTCGGCCCGGCACACACTACTGGATTCGCTTTCTAGCCTCTCTGTCGCACTGCTTTCGAGCATTTGCCCTACAAGCGTGTTCATCAGAGGTGCCCTTCTAAGGCGCAGACGGTACTCCCATCCGCGAGGCGTTTCAAGCTCACGCCGATGGTCATCAGGCGTCTTTACATCGCAAATCACCGGGAGTTATAAGAACAGCCAAAACCGCAACATAATGGAAGGATCGAGCCCATGAGCCAAACCGATCGTGACTACAGCGAAAAGCGCGATTACATCCGCATGCGGGTCGATGCAGACGTCACATTGATCCACGCCGGCGATTTGATTCCAGCCATCTGTATCGACCTTTCCAGCAGTGGCATGCAGGTTCGGGCCAGCCGTTCGTTCCAGGTGGGCGACACGCTGAACGTACGCATCGATTCCGAGCACGCGGCGCTCAAGGGCCTGGAAGCCGAGACCGAAGTGGTCTGGGTGACTCAACAGGACGCCGGCGGCCAGAAACTTGGGCTTACAATCCTGAAAATGAATTGAGCGTGAACAGAAACCAGGAAGGCGGCCAAATGGCCGCCTTCCTGTTGTGCAGGTGACGATTTAAAAATCGTCTTCAACCTTGCCGTCCTTGACCTTGAATTCGCGGTTCTGCAGGTAAGCGTTGCGAATGAAGATGTATTTATCGCCTGTGATCAGCTTCTCGCTCGACAACAGGCTGGCACGGGTGTCGATCACCTTCATGCCATACGCCATGTTGCGCGCCGGAATGTCGTTCATGTAGCGGTAGGGTTGGGTGTAAGTGTCGACGTACATGGACGGTGCATCACGCAACGTGCTCGGGCCGAAGAACGGCAGCATCACGTAAGGGCCGCTAGGCACACCCCAGTGACCGAGGGTCTGACCGAAGTCTTCGTCGTTGCGTTGCAGGCCCATTTTGGTGCCCACATCGAAGAAACCGGCCAGGCCGAAGGTGGTGTTCATCAGCACGCGAGCCGTATCGACACCCGCGGCGCGAGGCTTGGCCTGCAGGATGTCGTTGGCCAGGTTGCCGACGTCACCGATGTTGCGGAACATATTGTGAATGCCGTCTGAGAGAAACGTCGGCGTAATGAACTGATAGCCCTGCGCAATCGGCTTCAAGGCGTAGGTATCCAGTACATCGTTAAACTTGTAGATCGGTCGGTTCACGCTTTCCCAAGGGTCATCTTCCGATGCCGCCTGGGCGGCGAACGGAACCAGCAATACGCTGGCACACACACATAGTCGAGCTAGACGATTGCTCCAGCGCATAGTAAAAAACTCCTTGGACCGTACTGGCGCGGGCCTCAATACCCGGGCGATAAGCGCGCTAGTATAAGACGGATAAGTTTTTTTAGGCAGCCACCCGGGAAACGCCGATTCATCCCGATGTCACTCAACTGTCATGGTCCCTCCATAACCTCTCAGGTTATTTCAGGGACGTCGAAATGCCTCACGCCCAAGCCCTACCCCACACCACTCCCAACCCGACCGCGGTGCTCTTCGGTCTCAGCGGCTGCCTGGTGGATTTTGGCGCCCGCAGCCGTCAGAACAGCCGCGATGACGCCGAACGTGCACACCTGACACCGGGGGCCCTGGAAGCACTCTACAGCCTGCAACTTCAAGGCATTCCGTGTGCCTGGCTGGATGAGCTGCCGCACGCACAAAGCCAGGCTCTGGCAGCCTCGCTACCGGACTGGATCACCGCCAGCCCGCACACACTCAGCGTCGGACAATGGCCCTCCCCCGATGCGTGCTGGCAAGCATTGATGGCTTTGAACATTGATCGCCTGGATGGATGCGTGCTGGTCAGCGGTGAGCCGCGCTTGCTGCAATCGGGTCTCAACGCCGGACTGTGGACCATCGGCCTGGCATCCTGCGGCTCACTCTGCGGGCTGGCGCCCAGTGAGTGGCAAGCCTTGAGCCAGCAGGAGCGCGAGCTCAAACGCGGCAAGGCGACCGTGCAACTCTTCAGCCTCGGCGTGCACTCGGTGATCGATCATCTGGGCGAACTCGACACCTGTCTGTCAGACATCGGCCTGCGCCGACGCAAGGGTGAAAAGCCCTGATTGGCCGTTCTTGATCAAGATCATGCACTTCGCTCGTCAGTGGATTAATCTAAAGGTCAGATGCAGACCTTTGGCCCACCGCTGCGGTCTATGCCAGTGCCTATCGATAAAAGGAAGAACGCCATGCCTGCCCGCGAACTGCAAGAACAGCTCAACGCTCTACGCGAGCAACTGGAGCAGAACCCACCGCTCACGCTGGAAGAACGTGAACACCTGCAAGAACTGATGCAGAAGATCGAAGCGCAAATCAAACTGGAAACCGCGACGCCTGACAGCAGCCTGGCGGACGGCGTAAACCTTGCCGTGGAGCGCTTTGAAGTGGACCACCCGGCGCTGGCCACCGTTTTGCGCAACATTGTGCAGACCCTGGGCAATATCGGGATCTGACCCCCAAGATGCAAAAAAGCCCCGCTAGCGATAGCGGGGCTTTTTCGTTTTATACGGCCTGAAATGCAATCTCCTGTGGGAGCGAGCCTGCTCGCGATAGCGATCTGACCATCACCTTGATGTTGAATGTGCCGCCGTCATCGCGAGCAGGCTCGCTCCCACACTGGATCTCTACTGACGGACCAGACGGTGGTTCGGCAGTTGCACCTCTTCAGTGCTGCGATACGGGTTGATGTCCAGCCCGCCGCGACGCACGTACCGCGCATACACGGTCAGTTTTTCCGGTTTCAGCAAGCGTTGCAGGTCGAGGAAAATCCGCTCTACACACTGCTCGTGGAAGTCCGAATGCTGACGGAAGCTCACCAGATAGGCCAGCAGGCTGGCGTGATCGAGCGCCGCGCCACGGTACTCGACCGCGACGCTGCCCCAGTCCGGCTGGCTAGTGACCGGGCAATTGGATTTGAGCAAATGGCTGTGCACGCTCTCTTCAACGATGCGCGAATCGTCGCAATGCAGCAGTTCCGGACGCGGATGCTCATAGTTGCTGACGCTGATGTCCAGATCATCGATGCACACACCCGGCAGCGCTACGACGCCTTCAGCCTGAACCTCGTTCAAGCTGCGAATACGCACGCCCACCGGTTTGCCCGCGGCGGCCGACAGGTCAGTCACCAACGTGGCTTCAAGGCTTTGGGTATCGGCGAACGGCGTCTGGTTCAGCGAGTTCAGGTACAGCTTGAACGACTTCGATTCGATGATGTTCGGCGAGTCCGCCGGGATGCTGAATTCGCCGATGGCCACCACTGGCTTGCCCGACGGCAACAGCCAGGACAGCTCGAAGCAGTTCCAGAAGTCCACGCCCTTGTACGGCAGGGTTTCAGCCGTCAGTCCCAATTCGGCCCATTTCGCGGTGCGTGGGATAGGGAACAGCAAGGACGGCGTGTACGTGGCGATGTATTCGCTGGATTTGCCCAGCGGCGAATGTTCGGCTGCGGGATGCATGGCGGAAACCTGACTGAAGAATCAGCGGATTCTATCAGCCTTTGCTCCCGCCTTTGAGTGCTTACTGACTGACAGTCAGTTTGCCGACCATGCCCGCCTGATAGTGACCGGGGATGTTGCAGGCGAATTCCAGACCGCCGGCCTTGTTGAAGGTCCAGGTCAGCTCGGCGGTTTTGCCCGGTTCCACCAGCACACTGTTCGGATCATCGTGCGTCATGCTTGCGCCGTGATCCATGCCTGGCATCGAGCCGTGGTCCATGGAAGCGCTTTTCATTGCAGTCGGGGTGAGCATGCCGCTCTGCTGCATGTTCAGCATTTCCTGTTGATGTGCCGCGTGCATCGATGCGTCGCCGAGATTGAACTCGTGCAGTAACTGACCTTTATTGATCAATACAAAACGCACCGTCTCGCCGGCTTTGATTTCCAGCGCCTTGGGCGTGAACGATAGATCGCCCATCACGATTTCGACGGTGCGCGTAGCCTTTGCCGCCAGGGCCGGTGCGCCGAAGTTGTAGGTCTGTGCTGGCGAGGCCCACACGGGAAAACTCAACACCAGCAAACAGCCCGCAAGTACCAGTCGATGACGCAAAAACATGATCACACTCCAACAAGATGAGGTTCAGCCTGTGGGAAACTCTAAGACTGCGCCGCTGCCAGCCAGCTGACGGTCAGATTACAACTTTGTAAGGTTGCGCTGCATGGCCGCCCGCCACGGTATAACGCAGCTGTTCCATTGACCTCAAGCTACCCATGAAGAGCAACCCATGAAACTGCTGATCGTCGAAGACCAACCGAAAACCGGTCATTACTTGCGCCAGGGCCTGACCGAGGCCGGTTTCAACGCTGAACTGGTGGCCGACGGCAACACCGGCCAACACCTGGCGCTGACCGGGGATTATGCGTTGCTGATTCTCGACGTGATGCTCCCCGGTCGTGACGGTTGGCAGATTCTGCAAGCCGTGCGCAGCGCCGGCCTGGACATCCCGGTGTTGTTTCTCACCGCTCGCGATGCCGTTGAAGACCGGGTTCATGGCCTGGAACTGGGCGCCGACGACTACCTGGTCAAGCCCTTCGCCTTTTCCGAACTCCTCGCTCGCGTGCGCAGCCTGTTGCGTCGCGGCAGCGCGACGCCGCAGGAAACCAGTCTGCAACTGGCGGATTTGCGTCTGGACCTGATCCGTCGCCGGGTTGAGCGCAGCGGCCAGCGCATCGACCTGACCGCCAAGGAATTCGCCCTGCTGGAAATGCTCCTGCGTCGTCAGGGCGAAGTGCTGCCCAAATCGCTGATCGCTTCGCAGGTCTGGGACATGAATTTCGACAGCGACACCAACGTCATTGAAGTGGCGGTCCGCCGGCTGCGCCTGAAGATCGACGACGACTTCCCGAACAAGTTGATTCATACCGTGCGCGGCATGGGTTACGTGCTTGAAGAGCGTCCCGCCTGATGCGCCGTCTGTCCCTGAGCGGCCGCCTGGCCTTACTGTTCGCTGCCTGCACGGCGGTGGTTTCGTTGTTCGCCGGGGTGCTGTTCAGTCGCGCCAGCGAAACGCACTTCATTGAACTCGACCAGCAACTGCTCGACGGCAAACTGATCGCCCTGCGCAGCGCCTTGCAGGGTGCCAACGACCCGCTGCTGTTCGCCGAACGCAAAGCAAGGTTGCAGGAGGAAATGATCCATCAGCCGGACCTCGCATTGCGAGTGCGCGGTGCCGATGGTCGCGTGTGGTTCGACAGCGCAACGAACCTGCCTGCCGACTTGCCAGCCCAGCCCGGCCTTCACAGCTTGCACAGTGTCAGCACGGCATATCGGGTCTATAGCGCGGCACTGGAGCCGAAAAAAGCCGATTCCGCGCAACTGATTCTGATGCTCGACATCACTCACCATCAGCACTTTTTGCAGCGCATGCAGCATTTGATCTGGCTGACCGTCGGCCTGTCGGCGCTGACCACCGCGCTGCTCGGTGCGTGGGCGGCGCGCAGTGGTTTGCGGCCGTTGCGGCGCATGAGTGAAGTGGCCGCCGGGGTCTCTGCCAGCTCACTGACCCAGCGCCTGCCCGAAGATCAAATGCCCACGGAGCTCGCCGAACTGGCCCACACGTTTAACGCCATGCTCGGCCGTCTCGACGACTCGTTCCAGCGACTGTCAGCCTTCTCCGCCGACATCGCCCACGAGCTGCGCACGCCGTTGTCGAACCTGCTGACCCACACTCAGGTCACCCTCACCCGCCCGCGTGACCTGGAAGATTACCGCGAGGCGCTGCACAGCAACCTCGAAGAGCTGCAATGGATGGCGCAACTGGTCAACGACATGCTCTACCTGGCCAAGGCCGATCACGGTTTGCTGATTCCAAAACGCGAGCCGCTGCAACTGGCTGAGGAAGCGGATCTGCTGCTGGAGTTCTTCGCACCGTTGGCCGAAGACGCCCAGGTCAAACTGACCCGACTCGGTAGCGCCGGTATCAGTGGCGACCGAAGCATGCTGCGTCGCGCCCTCTCCAATCTGCTGGACAACGCACTACGATTTACCCCGCCACACGGCGAGGTTCAAGTGCGGATTGTCGATAAGCCGAAAGGCTTGAGCCTGAGTATCGAGAACTCCGGAGAAGGCATTCCCGAAGCGTTGCTACCGCGCTTGTTTGACCGTTTCTACCGCGCAGACCCGGCACGCCATGAAGGCAGTAGCGAGCATGCGGGATTGGGGTTGGCGATCACTCAGTCGATCATCCGCGCCCATGGCGGGACGATTCGTTGCGAATCGGGCCAGGGCTGGACGCGGTTTTTGATGGAGTTGCCGAAGGGGGGTTGAGGCCAGCAATACTGGCCTGCTGGTCGCTAGACAGCCGTTGCCCCCAGCGCCGCCACCATTTGCCGCAAGGCCGGTGATTCACCGTCAATGTGCACCTTCAGCCCGTCAATCTCTCGACGTTCCGGGTAATGCTTGCGCAGCAGGTCAAACGCTGTGCGCTGTTCGGCACCGCTGACCACCAGGCTGCGGCGGAAATCCGCGTCATCGCGGCGCGGGTCGTACACCCCACGGCAGACCGTCGCCAAGGCCCAGGCTGGATCACAACTGGCGTTCAAGTGAACTTGCGCCAGCCACGGTGCCGGCAACAGCTCATCAAGAGAGACGTGGGCTGGCTGCCCGAGGAACTGGCAAAACGCCTGATAGATCTGCGCGGTCCCGCGCTGCTTGCCGTCGAGGCTGTATCCGGCGATATGCGGGGTGGCGATCACGCACAGCTCGGCCAACCCGATATCGACACTCGGCTCGCCTTCCCACACATCCAGCACCGCTTGCAGGTCTTCGCGCTCCAGCAACACTTCGCGCAGCGCGGCGTTATCCACCACCGGGCCACGGCTGGCATTGATCAGCCAGGCGCCGGGCTTGAGTTGGTTCAAGCGGCTTTCGTCAAACAGGTGCCAGGTCGGCTGCTCAGCGTTTTTGCTCAACGGGGTATGCAAGCTGATGACATCGCATTGCCTGATGATCTGCTCCAGGCTGACGAATTCGCCGCCTTCGGCCGCCTGACGCGGTGGATCACACACCAGCACCTTCCAGCCCAGGCCTTGCAGAACCTTGACCAGTCGACCGCCAACTTCACCGGCGCCGACGACCCCGTATGTGCGCTCGGCCAGATCGACGCCTTCGATTTCGGCCAGGGTCAGCAGGCTGCCCAGCACGTAGTCGACCACGCCTCGGGCATTGCAGCCCGGCGCGCTGGACCAGATGATGCCGGCCTGCTGAAAGTAGTCCAGATCCAGGTGATCGGTGCCAATGGTGCAGGTGCCGACAAACCGCACCTTGCTGCCTTCCAGCAAGTCGCGGTCAACGTTGGTCACCGAGCGCACCAGCAGCACATCGGCCTGTTCAACCGTGGCGCGGTCGATGGAGCGTCCCGGTACGCGGCGGATTTCGCCGAAACCTTCAAAGAACGCATCGAGCAGCGGGATATTTTCGTCGGCAACAATCAGCATGGCAGGCTCCTTTGGCGGATCGGCAGTGTAGCGCACAGCTCCTGCGGCGGGGACATGCAAAGGTGCAAGGCTTACAAATCCGTAACACAGGAGTTTTCCTGACTGCGGCGTCAACGCGTAGAATGCACCGCCCTGCGCATCAAACCCCATTGGACGCTTCGCCTGTGAATTCCGTAACTGACAGCCCCACTGCTCTTTCCCTCAGCCGCCCGGCCCGGGTTCGCCTGGAGCTTAAAAACCTGCTTGGCCTGGCGCTGCCGATCATGATCGCGCAGCTCGCAACCACTGCCATGGGCTTCGTCGATGCAGTGATGGCCGGCCGCGTCGGGCCGCGCGACTTGGCGGCGGTGGCGCTGGGTAACTCGATCTGGGTGCCGGTGTTTCTGCTGATGACCGGCACGCTGCTGGCGACCACACCCAAAGTGGCTCAGCGCTTCGGTGCCGGAACCCACGCCGAAATCGGCCCGATCGTGCGGCAAGCGTTGTGGCTGGCGCTGGTGGTGGGCCTGATGGCGACCGGCATGCTGTTCAGCGCCGAACCGATCCTGCACATCATGAAGGTCGATCCCGAACTGATCGGCCCGTGCATGCAATACCTGCACGGCATCGCCAGTGGCCTGCCGGCGGTGGCGCTGTATCACGTGCTGCGCTGCTTCAGTGACGGTCTGGGACGCACCCGGCCGGCGATGGTGCTGGGTCTGTGCGGGCTGGCGCTGAATATTCCGCTGAACTACATCTTCATCTACGGCCATCTCGGCGTACCCGCCATGGGCGGCGTCGGCTGCGGTTGGGCCACAGCCATCGTAATGTGGGTAATGGCGCTGGGCATGGCCGGCTGGGAGCGTTGGGCGCCGGCCTATCAATCGAGTCAGTTGTTCAGCCGTTTCGACTGGCCGCAATGGGCAGTGATCAAGCGTCTGCTCAGCATCGGTCTACCGATTGGCATTGCGGTGTTCGCCGAGTCGAGCATCTTCGCGGTGATCGCCCTGTTGATCGGCAGCCTCGGCGCCACGGTGGTGGCCGGGCACCAGATTGCCCTGAACTTCAGCTCGCTGGTGTTCATGATCCCCTACTCCCTGGGCATGGCCGTGACCGTACGGGTCGGCCAGGCACTCGGCCGCGAGGAGTCCCGTGAAGCACGCTTCGCCGCGGGTGTCGGCATGGGCACTGCACTGGCTTACGCGTGCCTGTCGGCGAGCATGATGCTGTTGATGCGCGAACATATCGCGGCGATTTACACCGCCGACCCGATCGTGATTCAAGTGGCGTCGATGCTGATCGTCTATTCGGCGCTGTTTCAGTTCTCGGATGCGATCCAGGTGACTGCGGCAGGCGCCTTGCGCGGCTATCAAGACACTCGCGTGACGATGATCCTGACTTTGTTCGCCTACTGGGGGATTGGTTTACCCGTGGGTTACGCCCTTGGCCTGACCGATTGGCTCGGCGCGCCGAGTGGCCCGAGCGGGCTGTGGCAGGGTTTGATCGTCGGCTTGAGCTGCGCGGCGCTGATGCTGTCGATCCGCCTGACACGCAGTGCACGCAAGCGGATTCGCATCAGCCGTTCGGCGGGTTAAGCGATTTTTTTGCGGATCCAATAGAGGTAGGTGCCTGCCTCTTCATGCTGCCCGACCAGCTCATGGTCCAGAAACACACAAAACTTGGGAATGTCGCGACGGGTCGACGGGTCAGTGGCGATCACCTTGAGCAGGCCGCCAGGCACCAGGTCACGAATATGCTGGTGCAGCATCATCACCGGCTCCGGGCAATTGAGGCCTGTGGCATCGAGGGTGCCGTCTACCGGCGTATTGATCATCTCACTCATGATTCACTCCTGAAACTGGCCGCTATTGTCGCGCAAAACCGGGTGTTCGGTCATCTGTGGCATCACGCCGTACCTGTGGGAGCGAGCTTGCTCGCGATAGCAATCGATCAGTCAACACAGATGTTGAATGTCACGCCCTCATCGCGAGCAAGCTCGCTCCCACAGTGATCTAGCGCTTTTTAGGTTTGCTCACATCATGCCGGCGCAAATGGCAGGTCACTTCCTCGCGGTCGTGGTACAGCTGCTTGCAGCCGATATCGACCCGAATGCCACGCGCCTTGAAGCCTTCTTCAATGCGCTCGAGCAAGCGCTTCACTTCGGCATAGCGCTGCTTCATCGGCAGTTTCAGGTTGACCACCGCCTCGCGGCAATGACCCTCACCAATCCACTCTTCCAGCATCGCGGCGTTGCGCGCCGGCTTCTCGACGATGTCGCAGACCATCCAGTCCACCGGCTGCTTGGGCTTGAAGGTGAAACCGTCGGCCATCAAGTGCTGGACCAGCCCGGTGTCCATCAGGCTTTCAGCCATCGGGCCGTTATCGATAGCCGTCACCAACATGCCACGGTTGACCAGTTGCCAGGTCCAGCCGCCAGGTGCGGCGCCCAGGTCGACGCCGGTCATATCGCTGTGCAGGCGCTCGTCCCACTGGTCGCGAGGGATGAAATGGTGCCACGCCTCTTCCAGCTTCAAGGTCGAACGGCTTGGCGCGTCACGCGGAAACTTCAAACGCGGAATGCCCATCGGCCACATCGCCGAGTTATTGGCCTCGGCCAGGCCGACGAACACTTCACGGCCGCTTTTGAAGGTCAGCAGCAAACGCGGCTTGTTGGGGTCTTCCACCAATTTGCCGGCACCGGTCAGCGCCTTGCGCAACGGGCCTTCGAATTTCTTGCAGAAGTTCGATAGCTCTTTGCCATCGTTGGTATCGACCACTTCCAGCCACAGACTACCGCACGTCGGGAAGCTCGCCAGATGGGCGAGGATCACGCTGATACGGTCGGTTTCCGGCAGATCGATGAAGATCCCGCGAGCCCACTGGCGCGGAAAGATCAGCTGGGAAAAACGCTGGCCGTGCATCAGGCGCTCGGCGCCATCTTCTTCGGTGCAGACAAACTCGGCGCAGGCGCTGGCGGTTTTCGCCTTGGCATAACCGGCCACATTCAGCCGTGCGGCATGTTCGGAAATCTCGGAACAGACTTCGCCTTCGAAGCCCGGCCGGCAATGCATAAAGAGGGTGTTCATTCTTACTCCTGGGCAGATGGCGAGACATTCAACCACTGCGCGATGCCCAGACTTGCGTTGAAGCAAAGCCTGTCACGAAAACCGGCGCATGATAGCCGAGTTCACAAGCCTGGACTTGTCCATAGAGTCCGGTTATTAGCCTTAACGTCTAAACAGGGCTAGGTTAAGAGTTCTGTCTGTCCCGCCAGTCCGTAGCCGTGCGGACCAAAAGGAGTCATTTCAATGCCGTCCCTCGATAGCCTGAAAACCCTTAAAACACTACAAATAGACGACAAGACCTATCATTACTTCAGCTTGCCGGAAGCCGCCAAAGCGTTAGGCGATCTCGACAAGCTGCCGATGTCACTCAAAGTCCTGCTGGAAAACCTGCTGCGCTGGGAAGACGAAAAAACCGTCACCGGTGCCGACCTCAAGGCCCTCGCCGCCTGGCTCAAAGAGCGGCGCAGCGACCGGGAAATCCAGTACCGCCCCGCGCGCGTATTAATGCAGGACTTCACCGGTGTGCCGGCGGTGGTCGACCTCGCCGCCATGCGCGCCGCCATGGCCAAGGCCGGTGGCGATCCGCAGCGAATCAATCCGCTGTCGCCGGTGGACCTGGTGATCGATCACTCGGTCATGGTCGACAAGTTCGCCAGCAGCACTGCCTTCACCCAGAACGTCGACATCGAAATGCAACGCAATGGCGAGCGTTATGCCTTTCTGCGCTGGGGCCAGAGCGCCTTCGACAACTTCAGCGTCGTGCCGCCGGGCACCGGCATCTGTCACCAGGTCAATCTGGAATACCTTGGCCGCACCGTGTGGACCAAGGATGAGGATGGTCGCACCTACGCCTTCCCGGATACGCTGGTGGGCACCGATTCCCACACCACCATGATCAACGGCCTCGGCGTACTCGGCTGGGGGGTTGGCGGCATCGAAGCGGAAGCGGCGATGCTCGGCCAACCGGTGTCGATGCTGATCCCGGAAGTGATCGGCTTCAAACTGACCGGCAAACTCAAGGAAGGCATCACCGCCACCGACCTGGTGTTGACCGTCACCCAGATGCTGCGCAAGAAAGGCGTGGTCGGCAAATTCGTCGAATTTTATGGTGACGGCCTCGCCGAGTTGCCGTTGGCGGATCGTGCGACCATCGCCAACATGGCCCCGGAATACGGCGCCACCTGCGGCTTCTTCCCGGTGGACGACGTGACGCTGGAGTACCTGCGCCTGTCCGGTCGCCCCACCGCGACGGTGAAACTGGTCGAGGCCTACTGCAAAACCCAGGGCCTGTGGCGTCTGCCCGGTCAAGAACCGGTATTCACTAACAGCCTGGCGCTGGACATGAGCAGCGTCGAAGCCAGCCTCGCCGGCCCCAAACGCCCGCAGGACCGGGTGTCGCTGCCGAATGTCGCTCAGGCGTTCACTGATTTCCTCGGCCTGCAAGTCAAGCCCACCCGCCCTACCAGCAAGGACGAAGGCCGCCTCGAAAGCGAAGGTGGCGGCGGTGTCGCCGTCGGCAATGCCGATCAGGTGAGTGAAGCGGATTACGAGTACGAGGGCCAGACCTATCGCCTGAAAAACGGTGCCGTGGTGATTGCTGCCATCACCTCTTGCACCAACACCTCCAACCCGAGCGTGATGATGGCCGCAGGGTTAGTGGCGAAAAAAGCCGTGGAGAAAGGCCTCAAACGCAAACCGTGGGTGAAGAGTTCTCTGGCACCTGGCTCCAAAGTGGTCACCGACTACTACAAGGCCGCCGGCCTGACCCAATACCTCGATCAACTGGGCTTTTCTCTGGTCGGCTATGGCTGCACCACCTGCATCGGTAACTCCGGGCCGTTGCTGGAACCGATTGAAAAAGCCATTCAGAGCTCCGACCTGGCCGTCGCCTCGGTGCTGTCCGGCAACCGCAACTTCGAAGGTCGCGTGCATCCACTGGTGAAAACCAACTGGCTGGCCTCCCCGCCGCTGGTCGTCGCTTATGCCCTGGCCGGCAGCGTGCGCATGGACATCAGCAGCGAGTCGCTGGGTGATGGCAAGGATGGCAAACCGGTGTACCTGCGAGACATCTGGCCAAGCAGCAAGGAAATCGCCGACGCCGTGGCGCAGGTCGACACCGCGATGTTCCACAAGGAATACGCCGAAGTGTTCGCCGGTGACGCGCAGTGGCAAGCCATCGAAGTCCCGAAAGCGGCGACGTACGTCTGGCAGAAGGACTCCACCTACATCCAGCATCCGCCGTTCTTCGATGACATTTCCGGCCCCCTGCCGGTGATTCAGGACATCAGCGGTGCACGCGTGCTGGCCCTGCTGGGCGATTCGGTGACCACCGACCACATCTCTCCCGCCGGCAACATCAAGGCCGACAGCCCGGCCGGGCGCTACCTGCGTGAACAAGGGGTGGAACCGCGAGACTTCAACTCTTACGGTTCACGTCGCGGTAACCATCAAGTGATGATGCGCGGCACCTTCGCCAACATCCGCATTCGCAACGAAATGCTCGGCGGCGAAGAAGGCGGCAATACGCTCTATATTCCAACGGGTGAAAAACTGCCGATCTACGATGCCGCCATGCGCTATCAAGCGGCGGGCACACCGCTGGTGGTGATCGCCGGTCAGGAATACGGCACCGGTTCAAGCCGTGACTGGGCGGCCAAGGGCACCAACCTGCTGGGCGTCAAAGCGGTGATCGCCGAGAGCTTCGAACGGATTCATCGTTCCAACCTGGTGGGCATGGGCGTGTTGCCGCTGCAATTCAAGCTCGACCAGAACCGCAAGAGCCTGAACCTGACTGGCAAGGAGACCCTCAGCATTCAGGGACTGACAGGCGTCGAGTTGACACCGCGAATGAACCTGACGCTGGTGATCACCCGTGAGGACGGCAGCAGTGAGAAGGTGGACGTGCTGTGCCGGATCGACACGCTGAACGAAGTGGAATACTTCAAGGCGGGAGGGATTCTGCATTACGTGTTGCGGCAGTTGATCGCGTCGTAATGACCTGCTGACAAAGACACCGCCTGAATGGCGGTGTTTTTGTTTGAGCAAACAATGTGCGTCACTGCTAAATATTGAAAAATTATTTCAATTTATTCCTTATGCCGCCGACAACCTGTCAAAGCCTTGCGGATTGAAAAAGCCATGCGTAATAACCAGCCCATTACACAACGCGAACGAACCTTCCCTGCTCAGCAACGGTTGATCTCGACTACCGATGCCAAAGGCCTGATCACCTACTGCAACGACGCGTTCGTCGAAATCAGCGGGTTTTCTCGTGAAGAGCTGATCCGTGCACCGCACAACCTGGTTCGTCACCCCGACGTCCCGGCTGCAGTCTTCGCGCACATGTGGGACACACTGAAACAAGGCTTGCCATGGATGGGCATTGTCAAGAATCGCTGCAAGACCGGTGACCACTACTGGGTTAACGCCTATGTCACACCGGTATTCGACGGCAAGCAGGTGGTCGGTTACGAGTCGGTGCGGGTCAAGCCCACCGCCGAACAGATCCGCCGCGCCGAAGCGCTCTACCAACGCATCAATCAGGGCAAGTCGGCCATTCCTCAAACAGACAAATGGCTGCCGGTGCTACAGGACTGGTTGCCGTTCATTCTGATCAGCCAGCTGAGCTTCATGATCGGCGCGTCCCTCAACTCGCAATGGGGCTTTGCCCTCGCTGCCGGGCTTTCGGTGCCGCTCGGCCTGCTGGGCTTGAGCTGGCAACAGCGCGGTCTCAAGCGTTTGCTGCGCCTGGCCGAACAGACCACCTCCGACCCGCTGATTGCGCAGATGTACACCGACAGCCGCGGCGCTCAAGCGCGCCTGGAAATGTCGATCCTCAGCCAGGAAGCCCGTCTGAAAACCTGCCTGACTCGCCTGCAAGACACCGCCGAGCACCTGACCGAACAGGCTCGACAATCCGACACCCTGGCGCACAAAAGCTCGACAGGCCTGGAACGTCAGCGCGTCGAAACCGAGCAAGTCGCTACCGCCGTCAACCAGATGGCCGCCACCACCCAGGAAGTCGCCAGCCACGTGCAACGTACCGCTGACGCCACCCAGGAAGCCAATCGCCTGACCGGTCGCGGTCGTGACATCGCCGGCGAAACCCGTGAGGCGATCCAGCGTCTGTCGGTGGTGGTCGGTGAAACCGGTCTGACCGTGACCCAACTGGCCAAGGACAGCGACGAAATCGGTGGCGTGGTCGACGTGATCAAAGGCATTGCCGACCAGACCAACCTGCTGGCGTTGAACGCCGCCATCGAAGCGGCTCGTGCCGGCGAGATGGGTCGTGGTTTTGCGGTGGTGGCCGATGAAGTGCGGCAACTGGCGCAACGCACCAGCGAATCGACCGGGCAGATCCACAGCCTGATCGCCAAGCTGCAACAAACCGCCAGCACGGCGGTGCAAACCATGGAAGCGGGTCATCGTCAGGCTGAAGAAGGCGTGGCGCGGGTTCTGGAAGCTGACCAGGCGCTGGTGGGCATCAGCGAAGCGGTAGCCAACATCACCGACATGACCACGCAAATCGCTGCCGCTACCGAAGAGCAAAGTGCGGTGGCCGAAGAGATCAGCCGCAACATCAGCACCATTGCGCAATTGGCTGACCAGACCTCGGAACAGGCACAGAACTCGGCCTTGCTGAGTGAAGAGCTGACCCGTACGGCGAATACCCAGTATTCGTTGGTGGAGCGCTTTAACCGCTGATCGTTGCTGGCAAATACAAAAACCCGGGAGGTGATACTTCCGGGTTTTTTATTGCCAGTTTGAAAGTGATGTCGCCCTGACGGCTACCGAAGCTTTAACTGAAGGAATGTGGCCACTTTTTGCGCCGCAGCCGCCAAATGCTGCTCATGAGTAAACCCCGAAGCCTTCAACGGCTTCAAATCATGATCGCCAGCCACCAGCCAGAACACCTCGATACTCGGCGACAACACATAACCCTCGACCGCTTGGCGATTCCCCAGCGCATCCCTCTCCCCCTGCACAATCAACGTCGGCGTCTCGAGCCCGGCCAAATGCTCGACGCGCGGCTTCTCCGGTTTGCCTACCGCATAAAACGGATACCCCAGACACACCAGCGCATCCGCGCCCAACTCATCGGCCAGCAAACTGGCCATGCGCCCGCCCATGGACTTGCCGCCAATGGCCAGCCGCCCAGCGACATGGCGTCGCACCAGCGCATACACCTCACGCCAGCATTCGAGCAATTTAGGTGCCGGATTCGGCGGGCGCTTGCCGCCATCCAGACGCCGTTGCGCCATGTAGGGAAACTCGAAACGCAACACGTTGACGCCCTGCGCGGCAAGGCGTGCGGCGATGTCGGTCATGAAGCTGCTGTCCATCGGCGCGCCCGCACCGTGAGCGAGAATCAAGGTGCGCGGCTCGCCCGACACCGCCGATGAAGCGGTATCCCACAACCATCCGTGATCCCGCACGCACTGCGCCCATTGATCCCCGTCAATACTGGCTTTGTGCTGTTTGTCCATGCTTGCCTCGCTTTTAATCTGCCTATAACTCCAGGCGAAGGGAGCGTCATTGCCTTGCGCAGACGTCTTCACTTCGGCTGAACCGTGGATGGGGAACCATGAACACTTCTTTAAGTACCGCCTATAACTACAAGGTGGTCCGCCAATTCGCCATTATGACGGTGGTGTGGGGCATCGTCGGCATGGGGCTCGGGGTTTTTCTCGCGGCTCAATTGGTCTGGCCTGAACTCAACTTCAACTTGCCCTGGACCAGCTTCGGCCGCTTGCGCCCGCTGCACACCAACGCCGTGATCTTCGCGTTCGGCGGCTGCGCACTGTTCGCCGCCTCCTTCTATTCGGTGCAACGTACCTGCCAGACGCAGCTGTTCGCGCCGAAAATCGCCGCATTCTGCTTCTGGGGCTGGCAGTTGGTCATTGTCCTGGCCGCCATCAGCCTGCCGCTGGGCTACACCACTTCCAAAGAATACGCCGAGCTGGAATGGCCGATCGCCATTTTGATCGCCATCGTCTGGGTCGCCTACGGCGTCGTGTTCTTCGGCACACTGATGAAGCGCAAGACCAAGCACATCTACGTCGGTAACTGGTTCTTCGGTGCGTTCATCATCACCGTGGCCATCCTGCATATCGTCAACCACGCCTCCCTGCCGGTGAGCTGGACCAAGTCCTACTCGGCCTACGGCGGTGCGACGGATGCCATGGTGCAGTGGTGGTACGGGCACAACGCGGTAGGCTTCTTCCTCACCGCAGGCTTCCTCGGGATGATGTATTACTTCGTGCCGAAACAGGCTGAACGCCCGGTGTACTCGTATCGCCTGTCCATCGTGCACTTCTGGGCACTGATCACCCTGTACATCTGGGCCGGCCCGCACCACTTGCACTACACCGCGCTGCCGGACTGGGCACAGTCGCTGGGCATGGTGATGTCGCTGGTACTGCTGGCGCCAAGTTGGGGCGGCATGATCAACGGTATGATGACCTTGTCGGGGGCCTGGCATAAGTTGCGCAGCGACCCGATCCTGCGCTTCCTCGTGGTGTCGCTGGCGTTCTACGGCATGTCGACCTTCGAAGGGCCGATGATGGCCATCAAGACGGTCAACGCGCTGTCTCACTACACCGACTGGACCATCGGCCACGTACATGCCGGCGCACTCGGCTGGGTGGCGATGATCTCGATCGGCGCGCTGTACCACATGATCCCGAAAATCTTCGGCCGCACGCAGATGCACAGTCTCGGCCTGATCAACGCGCACTTCTGGCTCGCGACCATCGGCACCGTGCTCTACATCGCTTCGATGTGGGTCAACGGCATCGCCCAGGGCCTGATGTGGCGCGCGGTCAACGAAGACGGCACGCTGACCTACTCCTTCGTCGAAACCCTGGTGGCCAGCCACCCAGGCTACGTCGTGCGACTGGTGGGCGGCGCGATCTTCTTCAGCGGCATGTTGCTGATGGCTTACAACACCTGGCGCACCGTGCGTGCCGCGCAGCCAGCCGAAGTCGCCGCCGCGGCGCAGATGGCCTGAGGAGTCCGCCATGAAACACGAAACGATTGAGAAAAACGTCGGCCTGCTGTTGCTGCTGATGGTCTTCGCGGTGAGCATCGGCGGTCTGACCCAGATCGTCCCGCTGTTCTTCCAGGACGTCACCAACAAGCCGGTCGAAGGCATGAAGCCTTACACCGCGCTGCAGCTCGAAGGGCGCGACATCTACATCCGCGAAGGCTGCGTCGGCTGCCACTCGCAGATGATTCGTCCGTTCCGTGCCGAGACCGAGCGCTACGGCCACTATTCGGTGGCCGGTGAAAGTGTCTGGGATCACCCCTTCCTGTGGGGCTCCAAGCGCACGGGGCCGGACCTGGCCCGGGTCGGCGGCCGCTACTCGGAAGACTGGCACCGCGCGCACTTGTACAACCCGCGCAACGTCGTACCGGAGTCGAAGATGCCCGCCTACCCATGGCTGGTGGCCAACCCGCTCGACAGCAGCCACACCCAAACCAAGTTGCAGGTCATGCGCACTCTTGGCGTTCCGTACACCGACGAAGACATCACCGGTGCCACCGAAACGCTCAAGGGCAAGACCGAAATGGACGCACTCGTCGCCTACCTGCAAGTGCTCGGCACTGCCATCAAGAGCAAGAGGTGAGCCATGGTGCTTGAAATGAGTACTGGAATGATCCGCGGCGTGGGTACCGTCGTCGTATTCGTAGCGTTTGTCGGACTGGCGCTGTGGGTGTTCAACGGCAAACGCAGCCCGGAATTCGCCGAAGCGCGCCTGCTGCCCTTCGCCGATGAACCGCAACCCGACGACGCCACTCGCCAAGAAACCGCAACAACAAGGAGTACCCAGCCATGACGACCTTTTGGAGTACGTGGATCTGCGTACTGACCATTGGCAGCCTGATCGGCCTGACCTGGCTGCTGATTGGTACCCGCAAGGGCGAAACCAAGGGCAGCGTCGACCAGACCATGGGCCACAGCTTCGACGGCATCGAGGAGTACGACAATCCCTTGCCGCAGTGGTGGTTCATGCTGTTCGCCGGGACCCTGGTGTTTGCCGTCGGTTACCTGATCCTCTATCCGGGCCTGGGCAACTGGAAAGGCATTCTGCCGGGTTACGAGGAAGGCTGGACCGGCGCCCACGAATGGGAAAAGGAAATGGCCAAGGCCGACGCCAAATTCGGACCGATCTTCGCCAAATTCGCGGCCATGCCCGTGGAAGAAGTCGCCAAAGACCCACAAGCGCTGAAAATGGGCGGACGCCTGTTTGCCTCCAACTGCGCGGTCTGCCACGGCTCGGATGCCAAGGGCGCCTTCGGTTTCCCCAATCTGGCGGACAGCATCTGGCGCTGGGGCGGCAGTGCCGACACCATCAAGACCACCATCATGGGTGGACGCATGGCGGCCATGCCGGCCTGGGGCGAAGTATTGGGTGAGACCGGGGTGAAAAACGTCGCGGCGTATGTTCGTCACGAGCTCGCCGGCCTGCCACTGCCCGCCGACAGCGGCGCTGACCTGCAAGCCGGACAGCAAACGTTCAAAACCACCTGCGTAGCCTGTCACGGTGCAAACGGCCAGGGCACGGAACTGATGGGGGCGCCAAACCTGACGCAACCGGCAGGTTTCATCTACGGCACCAGCCTGACGCAGTTGCAACAGACCATCCGCCATGGTCGCCAGGGTCACATGCCGGCGCAGAACGAACTGCTGGGCAACGACAAGGTGCAATTGCTGGCCGCGTACGTGTACAGCTTGTCTCACAACGCCAGTACCGAGCGTTTGCAGGCTGAAAGCAAAAGCGAATAAATGTTGAGCGCTCTACTGCCGCATTCACCCGAATGCGGCAGTTCCCTGCCCCTTTGCGACCCATTGTCGCACCCCTCCATGAGTCCGCCTTTCGGTTCGACGGATTCACGTCTAAGCTTGCTCCGAAGCGGACTGGCAACAGCCGGTCATGGGTCAACCGTACACGATGCGTTCGACGAATCTGTTCGATGACAGGCCGCAAAGGCTGGTAGATACCGGCTGTCGCGCAAGTTGCCGTCTGTCACCTGCCCGCCTCGTTTGAACACACCCAGTTACAACCGACCCGACCCCCTCGCCTTTTTCGTCCGCCGAGACATTTTGCCCATGGGTAATTTTGTCCCTACGCGGCGCATGGAAAGGCCGCAGAATCAGCTTTAGAAAGCATTGACATGGGTCATGGCGCGTTGCAATGACCCCCCGCTTTCTCCATACTTGCGACCGATTTTTATCCCTAATAAAACACCTAAACCGTGGAACCTTAGAATGAGCACAGCAATCAGTCCGACTGCTTATAACTATAAGGTAGTCCGCCAGTTCGCCATCATGACGGTGGTCTGGGGGATCCTTGGCATGGGGCTCGGTGTCTTCATCGCCTCGCAACTGGTCTGGCCGGAGTTGAATTTCGGCCTGCCGTGGACGACGTTTGGACGCCTACGCCCGCTGCACACCAACCTGGTGATTTTCGCCTTCGGTGGTTGTGCACTGTTTGCCACTTCTTATTATGTCGTGCAGCGAACCTGCCAAACGCGACTGATTTCCGACAGCATGGCCGCCTTCCACTTCTGGGGTTGGCAGGCTGTAATCGTTGGCGCGATCGTTACCTTGCCGCTGGGTTACACCACCACCAAGGAATACGCGGAACTGGAATGGCCTCTGGCTATCCTGTTGGCTATCGTCTGGGTCACCTACGGTCTGGTGTTCTTCGGCACCATCGTCAAGCGCAAGACCAAGCACATCTACGTCGGTAACTGGTTCTACGGTGCCTTTATCATCGTTACGGCGATGCTGCACATCGTCAACCACGCCTCCTTGCCGGTCAGCTTCTTCAAATCCTACTCGGCGTACGCCGGTGCGACTGACGCCATGATCCAGTGGTGGTACGGCCACAACGCGGTAGGGTTCTTCCTGACCACCGGCTTTCTGGGGATGATGTACTACTTCGTGCCGAAACAGGCCGAGCGTCCGATCTACTCGTATCGCCTGTCGATCGTGCACTTCTGGGCACTGATCACCCTGTACATCTGGGCTGGCCCGCACCACCTGCACTACACCGCACTGCCGGACTGGGCTCAGTCGCTGGGCATGGCGATGTCGATCATCCTGCTGGCGCCAAGCTGGGGCGGCATGATCAACGGCATGATGACCCTGTCGGGTGCCTGGCATAAGCTGCGTACCGACCCGATCCTGCGTTTCCTGGTCGTGTCCCTGGCGTTCTACGGCATGTCGACCTTCGAAGGCCCGATGATGGCCATCAAGACCGTCAACTCGCTGTCTCACTACACTGACTGGACCATCGGCCACGTACACGCCGGCGCCTTGGGCTGGGTGGCGATGATTTCGATCGGTGCGCTGTACCACATGATCCCGAAAGTCTTCGGTCGTCCGCAGATGCACAGCATCGGCCTGATCAACACGCACTTCTGGCTCGCAACCATCGGTACCGTGCTTTACATCGCTTCGATGTGGGTCAACGGCATCACCCAGGGCCTGATGTGGCGTGCCATCAACGATGACGGCACCCTCACCTACTCCTTCGTCGAAGCGCTGCAAGCCAGCCACCCTGGCTTCATCGTTCGCGCCATTGGCGGTGCGTTCTTTGCCAGCGGCATGCTGTTCATGGCGTACAACGTGTTCCGTACCGTACGCGCCTCGAATCCGGAAGAAGCTGAAGCCGCCGCTCAGATCGCTGTCGTTGGAGCTCACTGATGAAGCATGAAGTAGTCGAGAAGAATATCGGCCTGCTGGCCTTCTTCATGGTCATCGCCGTCAGCATCGGCGGCCTGACCCAGATCGTCCCGTTGTTTTTTCAGGACGTGACCAACAAGCCGGTTGAAGGCATGAAGCCGCGCCCGGCGCTGGAACTTGAAGGCCGTGACATTTTCATCGCCAACGGTTGTGTCGGCTGCCACTCGCAGATGATCCGTCCGTTCCGTGCTGAAACCGAACGTTATGGCCACTACTCGGTAGCCGGCGAAAGCGTCTGGGACCACCCGTTCCTGTGGGGCTCCAAGCGTACCGGTCCGGACCTGGCCCGTGTTGGCGGTCGTTATTCCGATGACTGGCAGCGTGCGCACTTGTACAACCCGCGCAACGTGGTGCCTGAGTCGAAAATGCCGGCTTACCCGTTCCTCGTGGAAAACAAGCTCGACGGCAAGGACACCGCGAAGAAAATGGAAGTCTTGCGCACGCTCGGCGTTCCTTACACCGACGAAGACATCGCCGGTGCAAAAGATGCCGTGAAGGGCAAAACCGAAATGGACGCGCTGGTGGCCTATCTGCAAGGCCTGGGCACCATCATCAAAAGCAAACGGTGATTTAGATGGATATCGGGATGATTCGTGGCCTGGGCACCGTTGTCGTGATGGTTGCCTTTATCGGTCTGGCGTTGTGGGTGTTCAGCCCCAAGCGCAAGTCGGAGTTTGAAGACGCGACCTTGCTGCCTTTCGCGGATGATCCCGAAGCCATCAAGCACGTCGAGCAAGCTTCTAGGAGTAACAAAGAATGACTACGTTCTGGAGTCTGTACGTCACAGTCCTCAGTCTGGGTACCATCTTCGCCCTGACCTGGCTGCTGCTGTCGACCCGCAAGGGCCAGCGCGCCGAACAGACGGATGAGAAGGTTGGCCACTCCTTCGACGGGATCGAGGAGTACGACAACCCGCTGCCGAAATGGTGGTTCATGCTGTTTGTCGGCACCATCATCTTCGCCCTTGGCTACCTGGCGCTGTACCCTGGCCTGGGTAACTGGAAAGGTCTGCTGCCGGGTTACGGCTACCTCGACAACGAGAAGCAGACCGCGTTCGCCAACGGCCAGGCCGGCTGGACCGGTGTTCACGAGTGGGAAAAGGAAATGGCCAAATCGGACGCCAGGTTCGGTCCGATCTTTGCCAAATTCGCGGCCATGCCGATTGAAGAAGTCGCCAAGGACCCGCAAGCCCTGAAGATGGGGGGCCGCCTGTTCGCCTCCAACTGCTCGGTTTGCCACGGTTCCGACGCCAAAGGCGCTTACGGCTTCCCTAACCTGACCGACGAAGACTGGCGTTGGGGCGGCGAGCCGGAAACCATCAAGACCACCATCATGGGCGGCCGTCACGCGATGATGCCGGCCTGGGGTGAAGTCATCGGTGAGCAAGGCGTCAGCGACGTCGCTTCTTACGTACTGACCAACCTCGATGGCCGCAAACTGCCGGAAGGTGCCAAGGCTGATCCGGTTGCCGGCCAGAAGATTTTCGCCGCCAACTGCGTGGCTTGCCACGGTCCGGAAGGTAAAGGCACCCCAGCCATGGGCGCACCTAACCTGACTCACCCGGCAGCGTTCATCTACGGTTCGAGCTTCGCCCAACTGCAGCAGACCATCCGTTACGGCCGTCAGGGCCAGATGCCTGCGCAAGCGCAACTGCAAGGCAACGACAAGGTTCACCTGCTGGCTGCTTACGTTTACAGCCTCTCTCACGGTGAGAAAGCGGCTGACGCCCAGTAAGGCAAACGCTTGAAGCAACAAAAAACGGCCCCGCCAATGAGAATTGACGGGGCCGTTTTCATTCCACGCTTACTTGAGCAGCGGTATGACCTTGTCGACTTTGCGACTTGGCCAATTGCTGTTTCGAACGACGCTGACAGTGAGCGACTGCTTCTCAATGGAAAGATCGGCAATCAAATACGTTTGCTGCGAAGCGGAGCCGCTGAGGAATACCGGCACATCACCAAAATGCTTGGTTTTATCCCAATCAAAATAAGTCCCCGCGCCCCAGTGGTCATGCCCACCGAAGACCGCCGTCACCTTGTATTGCTCGATCATCTGTTTGAATCTCGAAATCTGCTCATCGTTGCCGTCCCACCGGTAAACCTTGTGCATATTCAGAATGATGATCTTGCCCTGCTCTCGAGCCTTTTTTAAATCCCGCTCCAGCCAGTCAAGCGCAGGCGTAATTTCAAACACTGTTGGAGCAAGCGGATTACCGGAGGTAAAACCTACGGTATAGGTCGGCTCGTTATTCAATTGAACCAAATGCACATCACCGACACTTTTCGAGTAAGCGAGACTGCCATAGTAGACCTTCCCAAAGCCTGAGCTTCTTGCCGCCAGATCCAAGGATTCGACCTTCCCCCAGTAACGGTCCTTGAGGTTGTTGACACTTCCAGCCGCACAGTTATTCAGGAAGCAGTCATCCACATTATTGGCATAGTCATGATTACCCAACCCGTAATCATAGAGCCCCTCCAGTTTATTCTCGAAAACCGAACGCATGTATGAGCGCTCGCCAGCATGACCAAATGCCGTGATGTCACCATTGATCATCACCGGTATACGGGACGCACCGCCATTCAGTCTCCTGAAGCTTGAAATATCGGAGTATTGCAGTTCTATTAACTCCTTTGAGCGCGCCTCCTTGTTTGGGTCCGGGAGGTCCTGATCGGTAAGATCACTCCAGGGGTATTGCGAGTCCGAAACAAACACCAGGTGGTGCGGTGTTTCTGCTGACGAGGCCCCATAGGCCACCGGAACAACCATCGCTAACGCAAAACACACTAACAGCTTACTTCTTTTATAGAGCGTCATAGAAATCCATTTCCATTGATATTTAACTGCCACTTGACTGCAGCCACTGCAAAATATATTGCCTACTCATAATTAACAAACAACAAGCCTCTGCAGATCAACAGAAAATATGTCCAACATTCTCTGACACTTACACGTTTCAAAAGCCCACTAAAAACATGCTCTATACATTCCAGCACATATGAACGTTAAACCAGTGGAGGGCATGGGGCGAGTGAGCCCGACTCGTTACGCCCCTTGCGGGCGCACTGTCGCCCCCCTGCTGAGCGGGCAGCTATACTCAACAAGTCAATTGATCTGCATCATGATTTGTTACATTTGCTACACCATCCACGATTTTTACCCAACGCGACCAAAGGTCGCACCCTTGCACTAGAGCTACAGGCGTATCATTGCGCCACTGCAACACCCCTTTTTGACCGCGGTCGGCACGTACTGACCGGGGCATTTTTCCACTGCCGTGGGATGCAATAGATGAGCAACCAGATTCCGGTACACGACGTTACCCCGCCTGCCAAGAACGCGAACAACAGCGTCGACCTCTACGCCTCTCGGGAAAAAATCTACACCCGCGCCTTCACCGGCCTGTTCCGTAATCTGCGAATGACCGGCGGCGCCGCGTTGTTTTTGCTGTATTTCGGCACGGTCTGGCTCAACTGGGGCGGCCACCAAGCCGTCTGGTGGGATCTGCCGGAGCGTAAATTCTTCATCTTCGGTGCAACCTTCTGGCCGCAGGATTTCATTCTGCTGTCCGGCTTGTTGATCATCAGCGCCTTTGGCCTGTTCTTCATTACCGTGTACGCCGGGCGTGTCTGGTGCGGCTATACCTGCCCGCAGAGCGTCTGGACCTGGATTTTCATGTGGTGCGAGAAGGTCACCGAAGGCGACCGCAACCAGCGCATCAAGCTCGACAAGGCGCCGATGAGCGCCAACAAATTCCTGCGCAAACTCAGCAAACACACAATGTGGCTGTTGATCGGCTTCGTCACCGGTATGACCTTCGTCGGCTACTTTTCGCCGATTCGTGAACTGACCATCGACTTCTTCATCGGCCAGGCCGATGGCTGGTCATATTTCTGGGTCGGCTTCTTCACCCTCGCCACCTACGGCAACGCCGGCTGGTTGCGCGAGCAGGTGTGCATATACATGTGCCCTTACGCACGCTTTCAGAGCGTGATGTTCGACAAGGACACGCTGATCGTTTCCTACGACCCGCGCCGTGGTGAAAGCCGTGGACCTCGCAAAAAAGGCATCGACTACAAGGCCCAGGGACTAGGCGACTGCATCGACTGCACCATGTGCGTTCAGGTGTGCCCGACCGGTATCGACATCCGTGACGGCTTGCAGATCGAATGCATCGGTTGCGCCGCCTGCATCGATGCCTGCGACAGCATCATGGACAAGATGGAGTACCCGCGCGGGCTGATCAGCTACACCACCGAACACAACCTGTCCGGGCAAAAAACCCATAAACTGCGTCCGCGCCTGATCGGTTACGCGCTGGTGTTGCTGGCGATGATCAGCTTGCTGATCACCGCGTTCTTCATGCGCTCGCTGGTCGGTTTCGATGTCAGCAAGGACCGCGTGCTATATCGCGAGAACGCCGAAGGCCGGATCGAGAACGTCTACAGCCTCAAAGTCATGAACAAGGACCAGCGCGACCACACTTATGTGCTGGAAGCCTCCGGGCTGCCGGATCTCAAGCTGCAAGGCAAGCGCGAGATCAAGGTGGCCGCCGGGGAAATTTTCAGCATGCCAGTCGAGTTATCGAGCGCACCGGAACAACTGCCATCGAGCACCAACGAGGTGAAATTCATCCTCAAGGATGCCGACGACAGCAGCGTCCACGTTGAAGCCAAGAGCCGGTTCATCGGCCCACAAATTCGTTGAGAGAAGTCATCATGCCCGCAGCAACTGCCGCCAGCCCTTGGTACAAGCACCTCTGGCCATGGATCATCATCGGTATTCTGGCCTGCTCGGTGACGCTGACCCTGTCCATGGTGACCATCGCGGTGAACAACCCGGACAACCTGGTCAATGACAATTACTACGAGGCGGGTAAAGGCATCAACCGCTCGCTGGACCGCGAGTTGCTGGCCCAGACCCTGCTGCTGCGCGCCCATGTGCACCTGGATGACGTGACCGGCGAAGTCGACGTGCGCCTGACCGGTAACAGCACGCCAGCGACCCTGGAACTGAACCTGATTTCGCCGACCCAGCCGGAAAAAGATCGCAAGATCACCCTGACCCGCAGCGAGACCGAACAGGGCCGTTATATCGGCCAACTGAGCGACAAGATCGAAGGCCGGCGCTTCGTCGAGCTGCTGGGCAGCCAGGACGATCATGTGTGGCGCATGTTCGAAGAAGAACAGATCAGTCACGACAAAGACCTGCTACTCGGCGACGAACCGCTGCAAGGCGCGGAAGATCTGAAGCAGTAAAGAGCCTGCGCTTCGCGCATCGCGAGCAGGCTCGCTCCCACAGTGAATCCCCCTGTGTACACACCTCTTGTGCACGACGCCGATCAAATGTGGGAGCGAGCTTGCTCGCGATGAGGCCCTCCCAGCCGACATAGATCCAACTCATGACCACGCCAACTCCCTGCTACCACTGCGCCCTGCCCGTCCCATCTGGCAGCCGGTTTACCGCCGTCATCCTCGGCGAAACCCGCGAGCTCTGCTGTCCAGGCTGCCAGGCCGTGGCCGAAGCGATTGTCGCAGGCGGGCTGGAACATTATTACAGCCACCGCAGCGAGGCCTCGGCCAACCCCGAAGCCTTGCCGGTGCAATTGGTGGACGAGTTGGCGCTGTATGACCGCGCCGACGTGCAACAACCTTTTGTTCGCCACGAAGGCGAACTCGCTGAAACCACCTTGCTGATGGAAGGCATCAGCTGCGCGGCCTGCGGCTGGTTGATCGAGAAACACCTGCGCAGCCTGCCGGCCGTGACCGAAGCACGGCTGAATCTGTCCAACCATCGCCTGCACGTGCGCTGGGCCGACAGCCAGTTGCCGTTGAGCCAGGTGCTCAGCGAGCTGCGCCACATCGGTTATGCCGCCCACCCGTATCAGGCCGACCGCGCCAGCGAGCAACTGGCCAGCGAAAACCGCCTGGCCTTGCGCCAACTGGGCGTCGCCGGTTTACTGTGGTTTCAGGCGATGATGGCGACCATGGCCACCTGGCCGGAATTCAACATCGACCTCAGTCCCGAACTGCACACCATCCTGCGCTGGGTCGCACTGTTCCTGACCACGCCGATTGTGTTCTACAGCTGCGCACCGTTCTTCAAAGGCGCGATGCGCGACCTGCGCACCCGCCACCTGACCATGGACGTTTCCGTTTCGCTGGCCATCGGCGGCGCCTACCTCGCCGGGATCTGGACCTCGATCACTGGAGTCGGCGAGCTGTATTTCGACGCAGTCGGGATGTTTGCACTGTTTCTACTGGCTGGCCGCTACCTGGAACGCCGCGCCCGCGAACGCACCGCCGCAGCCACCGCGCAACTGGTCAACCTGTTACCCGCGTCATGCCTGCGCCTGAGCGCGGACGGTCAGAGCGAGCGCATCCTGCTCAGCGAGTTGCGTCTCGGGGACCAGGTATTGGTGCATCCCGGCGCCATCCTCCCGGCCGACGGCAAAATCCTCGACGGCCAGTCGAGCATCGATGAGTCGCTGCTGACTGGCGAGTACCTGCCACAACCTCGAACACTGGGCGATGCAGTGACTGCCGGCACCCTGAACGTCGAGGGCGCGCTGACCGTCGAAGTGCTGGCGCTGGGTCAGGACACTCGCCTCTCGGCCATCGTCCGTCTGCTGGAGCGCGCCCAGGCCGAGAAACCACGCCTGGCAGAAATTGCCGACCGCGCCGCACAGTGGTTCCTGCTGTTGTCACTGATTGCCGCCGCTGCCATCGGTCTGCTCTGGTGGGAACTGGATGCGTCCCGCGCCTTCTGGATCGTGCTGGCGATGCTGGTCGCGACCTGCCCTTGCGCCTTGTCGCTGGCCACGCCGACCGCGCTCACCGCCGCCACCGGCACCTTGCACAAACTCGGCCTGCTGCTGACACGCGGCCACGTACTGGAAGGCCTGAATCAGATCGACACGGTGATTTTCGACAAGACCGGGACGCTCACTGAAGGTCGCCTGGCTTTGCGTTCGATTCGGCCACTGGGCGCGCTCGACAGCGACCAGTGCCTGGGCCTCGCTGCCGCCCTGGAAAACCGCTCCGAACACCCGATCGCCCGCGCCTTTGGCCGGGCGCCGCTGGCTGCCGAAGAAGTGCTCAGCACCCCTGGATTGGGCCTTGAGGGCCTGGTTGGCGAACAGCGTCTGCGCATCGGTCAACCGGCGTTTGTCTGCGAACTCAGCGGCTGTGCTGTGCCGGCAATCCCGGGTGAAGCCGGCCAATGGCTGTTGCTCGGCGACAGCCACGGCGCGCTGGCCTGGTTCGTGCTCGATGACCGTCTGCGCAGCGATGCTCCTGCGCTGCTCGCAGCGTGTAAAGCACGCGGTTGGCGCACGTTGCTGCTGTCTGGTGACAGCTCACCGATGGTTGCCAGTGTCGCCGCTGAATTGGGTATCGACGAAGCCCGAGGCGGTTTACGCCCGGATGACAAGTTGCAAGTGCTCAAGCAACTGCACCAGGAAGGCCGCAAGGTGTTGATGCTCGGTGACGGGGTCAACGACGTGCCGGTGCTGGCCGCCGCCGACATCAGCGTGGCCATGGGTTCGGCCACCGATCTGGCGAAAACCAGCGCCGACGCGGTGCTGCTGTCCAATCGTCTCGATGCGTTGGTGCAAGCCTTCAGCCTGGCCCGACGTACACGCCGGGTAATCATCGAGAACCTGCTGTGGGCCGGGCTGTACAATGGCCTCATGTTGCCGTTCGCCGCCCTCGGCTGGATCACTCCGGTATGGGCTGCGGTCGGCATGTCCATCAGCTCGTTGACTGTGGTACTGAATGCGCTCCGCCTGACTCGCATGCCGAGTATGCCGCCATTGCGCACCACACCAGAAACCCGCCCGCTGCCGGCCTGACCGCGCGAGCATGGAGTCCAGATGCCAGCTCTTTATGTGATGATCCCGGCGGCGCTGCTGATCGTCGCCATCGCCATTTACATCTTCTTCTGGGCGGTCGACAGCGGTCAGTACGACGACCTCGACGGTCCGGCCCACAGCATCCTGTTCGACGACCAGGACCCGAACCATCAGGCAGCGGTCGATGAAGCCAGCGGTCACTCACCGACTGATCCGGCCAAACCGACCGACAAGGCCCCGCCTCATGCTTGAGTTGGCGCCACTGCTGGTTTCTGCGGTGATCCTTGGTCTACTCGGTGGCGGCCATTGCCTGGGCATGTGTGGCGGGTTGATGGGCGCGCTGACCCTGGCGATTCCCAAGGAACAGCGCAGCCGGCGTTTTCGTCTGCTGCTGGCGTACAACCTCGGGCGGATTCTCAGCTACGCCACCGCCGGCCTGCTGATCGGCCTGGCGGGATGGGCCGTGGCCAACAGCCCGGCGGCGATGTTCATGCGTATTCTGGCCGGATTGCTGCTGATCGCCATGGGCCTGTACCTGGCCGGCTGGTGGAGCGGCCTGACCCGTATCGAAAGCCTGGGACGCGGTCTGTGGCGCTACATACAACCCATTGCCAACCGCCTGCTGCCGGTGTCGAGCCTGCCGCGGGCGTTGCTGCTTGGCGCACTTTGGGGCTGGCTGCCTTGCGGTTTGGTCTACAGCACGCTGCTGTGGTCTGCCAGCCAGGGCAACGCCATCGATAGCGCGTTATTGATGCTCGCGTTTGGCCTTGGCACCTGGCCGGTGCTGCTCGCCACTGGCCTTGCCGCCGAGCGGGTCACCGCGCTTTTGCGCAAACGCAGCGTACGCATGACCGGCGGCTTGCTGGTCATCCTGTTCGGCATCTGGACCCTGCCGGGGCCGCATCAGCATTGGTTGATGGGGCATTAGATCGGCGGTGCGCCCTTCGCGAGCAAGCTCACTCCCACATTGGATTTCCGGTGTTCACAAAATCCCTGTGGGAGCGAGCTTGCTCGCGATGGGGCCGTCACCGACAACGCGGATCCCGACCGAATGCCCCGTTGATGCAAATCAAGATGCCCCAACGCCGCACCCCCTAGACTCGCCAACACTGCCAGCCTATCCGGGGGAATGCCCGCATGCTCGACGCCATTCGTTGGGACACAGATCTGATCCGCCGTTATGACCTGGCGGGACCACGCTACACCTCGTACCCGACCGCGGTGCAATTCAACAGTCAGGTCGGTACGTTCGACCTGCTCCACGCCCTGCGTGACAGCCGCAAGGCCCTGCGACCATTGTCGCTGTACGTGCATGTGCCGTTCTGCGCAAACATCTGCTACTACTGCGCCTGCAACAAGGTCATCACCAAGGACCGCGGCCGCGCCCTGCCCTACTTGCAGCGGCTGGAACAGGAAATTCAGCTGATCGCCTGTCACCTGGACCCAAGCCAGAAAGTCGAACAATTGCACTTCGGCGGTGGCACCCCGACCTTTCTCAGCCACGACGAACTGCGCCAGTTGATGGCGCAACTGCGCAAGCATTTCAATCTGCTGGACGATGACTCCGGCGATTACGGCATCGAGATCGACCCACGGGAAGCCGACTGGTCGACCATGGGCCTGCTGCGCGAGCTGGGTTTCAACCGGGTCAGCATCGGCCTGCAGGACCTCGACCCCGCGGTACAGCGCGCGGTCAATCGCCTGCAAAGTCTGGAGGAGACCCGAGCGGTGATCGAGGCGGCGCGCACCTTGCAGTTCCGCTCGATCAACATCGATTTGATTTACGGCCTGCCCAGACAAACCGCCGAGAACTTCGCCCGCACTGTGGACGAAGTCATCAACCTGCAACCGGATCGGCTCTCGGTGTTCAACTACGCGCACCTGCCCGAACGCTTCATGCCGCAGCGGCGAATCGACAGCAACGACCTGCCGGCACCCGCCGAAAAACTGAACATGCTCCAGCGCACCATCGAACAACTGACCGCCGCCGGTTACCGCTACATCGGCATGGATCATTTCGCCCTGCCGGACGATGAGCTGGCCATCGCTCAGGAAGAATCAACGCTACAACGCAACTTCCAGGGTTACACCACCCACGGTCATTGCGACCTGATCGGCCTGGGGGTGTCGGCCATCAGCCAGATCGGTGATTTGTACTGCCAGAACAGCAGCGATCTGAATCAATACCAAAACGCTCTGGCCAGCGCGCAACTGGGCACCAGTCGTGGTTTGCTGTGCAACCAGGACGACCGTCTGCGACGGGCAGTGATTCAGCAGCTGATCTGCACGTTCAGCCTGGAATTCGCACAGATCGAGCAGGCCTTCAACATCGATTTTCGCGGCTACTTCAGCGAGCTCTGGCCGCAGTTGCAGAGCATGGCCGAGGATGGCCTGATCGAACTCGACAGCGAAAAAATCGTGGTCCTGCCAGCCGGCCGGTTGTTGGTCCGTTCGGTGTGCATGGTCTTTGATGCTTACCTGGAACAGCAGAATCGCCAGCGTTTCTCTCGGGTGATTTAAGACGCCGCAAGCTGGCCTCAAGGTCATTGTGTGAGTTACCCTTACATCTTATGTGTGTTTTCCCACAAGGATCTAAGAAATGTCCGAGTCAGTTAAACTGCGCGCTCATAACCAGGCACATTGCAAGGATTGCAGCCTGGCCCCTCTGTGCCTGCCACTTTCTCTGAATCTGGAAGACATGGATGCGCTGGACGACATCGTCAAACGTGGTCGCCCGCTGAAAAAAGGCGAGTTTCTGTACCGCCAGAGTGACGAGTTCGATTCCGTTTTTGCAGTACGCTCCGGCGCGTTGAAAACCTTCAGCCTGAGCGACGGCGGCGAAGAGCAGATCACCGGCTTCCACTTGCCGAGCGAGCTGGTCGGGCTGTCGGGCATGGACACCGAAAGCCACCCGGTTTCGGCCCAGGCGCTGGAAACCACTTCGGTCTGCGAAATCCCCTTCGAGCGCCTCGATGAATTGGCCCTGCAACTGCCGCAGTTGCGCCGCCAATTGATGCGCGTGATGAGCCGCGAGATTCGTGACGATCAGCAGATGATGCTGTTGCTCTCGAAGAAAACCGCTGACGAGCGTATTGCCACGTTTCTGGTCAACCTGTCGGCACGTTTCCGCGCTCGCGGGTTCTCGGCCAACCAGTTCCGCCTGAGCATGTCGCGCAACGAAATCGGCAACTACCTGGGCCTCGCGGTGGAAACCGTGTCCCGCGTGTTCACGCGCTTCCAGCAGAACGAGCTGATCGCCGCCGAAGGCAAGGAAGTGCACATCCTCGACCCGATCCAGCTCTGCGCGCTGGCCGGTGGTTCGGTCGAAGGCTGATCTTGCGACTGCGGCTGAGCGAACCCGCTCAGCCGCAGTTATACTGCGGCGTTTGTAGCCTGCCAGGACACCTCGACGATGGTCATCGACTCCTTCGACATCAAATCCCTGATCCGCCCCGTGATCGACTTCCCAAAGCCGGGCGTGATCTTTCGCGACATCACCCCGCTGTTCCAGTCCCCCAAGGCCCTGCGCCTGGTGATGGACAGTTTTGCGCACCGCTATGTCGAAGCCGACTTCACCCACATCGGCGCCATGGATGCTCGCGGTTTTCTGATCGGCTCGATCCTCGCTTATCAGTTGAACAAGCCACTGGTGCTGTTTCGCAAGCAGGGCAAACTGCCGGCTGACGTGCTGTCCGAGGGTTATCAGACCGAGTACGGCGAAGCCTTCCTTGAAGTCCACGCCGACAGCCTCTGTGAAGGCGACTCGGTGCTGATGTTCGATGACCTGATCGCCACCGGGGGCACGCTGATCGCTGCGGCCAATCTGGTTCGACGCATGGGCGCACGGATTTTCGAAGCGGCGGCGATTATCGACCTGCCGGAACTGGGCGGCTCACAGCGGCTGGAAGACATGGGTATTCCGACGTTCTGCCTGACGCAGTTTGCGTTGAGCGAAAGATAACTCGGCGTCTTCACCGACGCCATCGCGAGCAAGCTCGCTCCCACAGTTGACCGAATTGTCCTGTCGAATGCGGTCCAATGTGGGAGCGAGCTTGCTCGCGATGACGTCAGTTCACGCGCTACAGAACGATCGGCTTACGTCCGGCAAACGAATGGGCCAGAGTCCCGCCATCCACCAGCTCAAGCTCGCCACCCAACGGCACACCGTGGGCGATGCGCGAGGCGATCAGGCCTTTATTGCTGAGTAACTGGGCGATGTAATGCGCCGTGGCTTCACCTTCAACCGTCGGGTTGGTGGCCAGGATGACTTCAGTGAATGTACCCGCCTCTTCGATCCGCGCCAGCAACTGCGGAATGCCGATGGCTTCCGGGCCCAGACCGTCGAGTGGCGACAAATGCCCCTTGAGCACGAAGTAGCGACCGCGATACCCGGTCTGCTCCACCGCATAGACATCCATCGGCCCTTCGACCACGCACAGCAAAGTGTCGTCGCGGCGGGTGTCGGCGCACTGCGGACACAGATCGTCTTCAGTCAGCGTGCGGCACAGACGACAATGGCCGACCCCTTCCATAGCTTGGCTCAAGGCCAGCGCCAGCCGCGAGCCACCGCTGCGATCGCGCTCGAGCAGTTGCAACGCCATGCGCTGGGCGGTTTTCTGACCAACACCGGGCAGTGTGCGCAAGGCGTCGATCAGTTGGCGAATCAAAGGGCTGAAGCTCATGGGGGAAAGGTCCGACAAAACAACGAGACGCGGTTTATACCTGCGCCTGAAGGCCGACGTCAAATGCTCATCTGCGTGTCGCAGAAACAAAAAAGCCAGGCACGATGCCTGACATTTTTGTAGTCCATCCGACGCGTTAGCGAATCAGAATGGCAGTTTCATGCCCGGCGGCAGTTGCATGCCTGCGGTCATGCCGGACATTTTGTCCTGGCTGTTGGCTTCGATCTTGCGCACGGCGTCGTTGACGGCGGCGGCGAACACGGCCTCCAGCATCTCCTTGTCGTCTTCGCTCAGGCCTTCCACCAGGCTTGGATCGATGGTCACGCGCTTGACGTCGTGACGACCGGTCATTACCACAGTGACCATATCGCCACCGGCTTTACCGGTGACTTCGGCGTTGGCCAGCTCTTCCTGCATCTTGGCCATTTTTTCCTGCATCTGCTGCGCCTGCTTCATCAGGCCGGCCATGCCACCTTTCATCATGGGAATCACCTCAAAAGTACTTGGATCAAAACGGCGCCCGGCCCAGTGGGCCGAACGCCTTCAGTTATTAGCCCTGGCTGACCAGAGCCTCGACAGGTTCAATAGTATCGTTACGGATCACCGCGCCGAACTGTTGCATCATTTGCTGGATGAACGGATCGCCATGGATCGAATCCTCGGCCTCGCGCTGGCGGTCGGCGCGTCGACGCGAAGCCGCCTGGGCCGGGGTTTCCTGCTCGGGCTTGATCAGCTCGATGCTCACCGTCAGGGTGCGCTGGTGATACTGGTTCAGTGCATCGTTCAGCCGGCGTTGTTGAGTCGCATTGAACAGCGCGCTGTGGGCCGGGTCCAGATGCAGTAGCCAGTGATCGCCATCGACCGCGATCAACGTGCAGTTGGCGGCGATGCTGCCGGTCATGCCGGAAATCGACAATTTCGGGAACAGCTCCAGCCATTGCAATGCCAGACCGGTGGCCGGCATCGCGGCCGGTTCAGGTTCGGGTGCCGGCGTTGGTTCTGCGGTGTGCTCACTGGCCAGTTCATCAAGGTAACTATAGGCCGAATCCATGTCCGGCTCGATGTAGTCCTCGTCCAGCGGCGGCTCGTCATCCAGGTCCATGCCCGGCGTGGCGGCGTCGACTTCAGCCACCGACGGCTCGGGAATCGGCGCTGCCGCCCATTCCGGAGCATCGGGTACAACACTGTCCGGAGTCGGCATCGGCATGGGGGTCAGGTCAGGCTGTTCGGCGGTCGTCTCCAGTACCGGCTCGACGGCCGGTTGCTGCACGATCTCAGGCTCCACCGGATCGTTCCAGGGCAGGTCGACGACTGCTTCGACGATGGCCACAGGCTCAGGCGCAGGCACGACCACTGGAGCAATCGGCTCAGGTGCCGACACGGGTGCAACCACCTCGGCAACCGGTTGAACCGGCGCCGCAGCGACAGGCGCAGCAGCAACGGGAGCCGGAGCGACTACCGGCGCAACACGCGGTGCGCCAGCCACTGAGTTTGCGGAATCAACTGTGGCCTGGCTGATCCCCACTGGCTTTAGCGGCTGCCTCGGTGCGTCCGCGGTGTCTGCCGGTCGGAACGCGAGCATTCGCAGCAAGACCATTTCGAAACCACCGCGCGGGTCGGGTGCCAGCGGCAAATCGCGGCGTCCGATCAGGCCCATCTGGTAATAGAACTGCACGTCTTCGGCCGGCAACGCCTGAGCCAGCGCCAACACCCGGTCGCGGTCGCCATGACCATTATCGACGCCTTCAGGCAGGGCCTGGGCAATCGCGACGCGGTGCAGCACGTTAAGAATTTCCGACAGCACGCCGTTCCAGTCCGGGCCCTGCTCGGCCAGATGCCGCACCGCTTCGAGCAACGCCTTGGCGTCACCGTCGAGCAGCGCGTGCAGGACGTCGTAGACCTGGCCATGATCGAGCGTGCCGAGCATCGCCCGCACGTCAGCCGCCATGACCTTGCCTTCACCGAAGGCGATGGCCTGGTCGGTGAGGCTCATCGCATCGCGCATCGAACCGTCGGCCGCACGGCCCAACAGCCACAGTGCATCGTCTTCGAACGGCACATTCTCGACGCCGAGCACATGGGTCAAATGCTCGACCACACGCTCCGGCGTCATGTTTTTCAACGAGAACTGCAGGCACCGCGACAGAATCGTTGCAGGAAGTTTCTGCGGATCGGTGGTCGCCAGGATGAACTTGACGTAGGGCGGTGGCTCTTCGAGGGTTTTCAACAGCGCATTGAAGGAATGGCTGGAGAGCATGTGCACTTCGTCGATCAGGTAGACCTTGAAACGCCCACGGCTCGGCGCGTACTGCACGTTGTCGAGCAGTTCGCGGGTGTCCTCGACCTTGGTCCGGCTCGCGGCGTCGATCTCGATCAGGTCGACGAAGCGCCCTTCATCAATTTCGCGGCACACCGAGCACTCGCCACACGGCGTCGAAGTGATACCTGTTTCACAGTTCAGGCATTTGGCAATGATCCGCGCGATGGTGGTCTTGCCCACACCGCGGGTGCCGGTAAAAAGGTAGGCGTGGTGCAGCCGCTGGCTGTCCAAGGCATTGATCAGAGCCTTGAGCACATGGGTCTGGCCGACCATTTCGCGAAACGAGCGCGGACGCCATTTACGTGCAAGAACCTGATAACTCATCGAAAACCGTCGCAACTGGGAAGCGGAAGCGGGTAATGCTAGCGGAGCAAGGGCAAAATTGCATCCGGTGCGCTCGGCTAATCTGGCTAAGCTGGTCTTTGGAGGCGTTTTAATCGGCTCCTGCCGGTTCTTTTGCTGGGGAGTTTCGGCCGACCCAAGGCATCGGGTACGACGTGATGCTCAGCCTGGCTCAAGTGAGCCGGCCCAGGCCAACCCGCCGCCATCAGCCTCAGACCGCCTGGTCCAGCGCCTGCCACTGGGTCGGCGCGACGAAGGCCTTGACCCAACCCGGCACCTCACTGGCCGGCATCGGCCGCGCAATGAAATAGCCCTGCGCCACCTCGCAACCCAGGCGCAACAGCAACTGGCCATGCTCAATGCTTTCCAGGCCTTCGGCGATCACCTCTCGTCCGAATGCCCGAGCCAGGCCGATCACCGCAGTGGTCAACGCCAGATCATCGCGGTCATGCAATATGTCGCGCACAAATGACTTATCGATCTTGATGGTATGCGTGTGCAGACGCTTGAGGTAGCTCAGCGACGAATAACCGGTGCCAAAATCCCCCAGAGAGAACCTCACGCCCAGCGCCTGACAGGCTTGCAGGCAGGTACTGACGTGCTGAATATTCTCGATCGCCACCGACTCGACAATCTCCAGGTCGAGCAACTGGGGCGCGACCCAGGCGTGCCGTTCGAGCACGTTCTTGAGCCGATCAAAAAAGTCCGCTCGCTGAAAATGCCGAGCAGCGATGTTGACGCTGACCGGCCAACGCTGACCGTCCTTTTGCCATCGCGACAACTGCGCCAGAACCTGTTCCATCACCCACTCGCCAATATCGACGATCAGATCAGTCTCCTCCACAAACGGCAGAAACTCCCTGGGTGGCACCAGGCCATTCTGCGGGTGCTCCCAACGCAGCAACGCCTCGAAGCCCACCACCGCACCGCACCGCATATTGACCTTGGGCTGAAAATGCAGGCGCAGCTCATCGCTGAGCAAGGCCTGACGGACCCGTGCGACCGTCTGATGAGTCGCTTTGACCTCTTGGTCGTGCATCACATCAAACAGGTGAAAACGGTTACGCCCGCTTTGCTTGGCCACGTACATTGCCTGATCGGCGTGGCGCAGCAGGGTTTCCGCGTCTTCACTGTCGTCCGGGAACAGCGTGACGCCGATGCTGGCAAAGACATTGATGTCCTTGCCCAGAATGGAATACGGCGCAGAGATCGCCCCTAGCACCCGATGCAGCGCCGCGCGCAATTCCGGCATATCGCGCACAAACCGCAAAATCAGCACGAACTCGTCCCCGGCCAGCCGTGCCACCACATCCTCACCACGAACGATGGTGCGTAGGCGCTTGGCCACTTCAATCAGCAACACGTCGCCACTGGCGTGACCATAGCCGTCATTGACTGCCTTGAAACCATCGAGGTCGAGCATGCATACCGCCAACGGCACGTTCTCGACGCGGGAATAATCCAGGGCCTGCTCGAGCAAGTCGGAGAGATACGCCCGATTGGGCAGACCGGTCAGCACGTCATGGCCGACCCGCCATTGCAGCGAGTGCAGCAACTGGCGCTTTTCACTGATATCGAAGCGAATCGACAGATAGCGATGGACCCGCCCGGTCGACTCGTCCAGCACCGGCACCATGGTGCTATCGACCCAGTAGAGGCTACCGTCCTTGGCCCGATTGCAGATTTCGCCCTTCCAGACCTTGCCCAGAGCAATGGTGCGCCACATCGCTGCGAAAAAATCGTCAGGATGCAGGCCTGAGTTGAGGATGCGGTGGTCGGCACCCAGCAGTTCCTCGCGGCTATAACCAGACGCCGCGCAAAACAAATCGTTGACGTAAGTAATGCGCCCCGCCAGGTCAGTCTCGGAAAAAATAGCGGCTGCATCTACGGCCCTGCGGTACTTCTCATCCATGAGTACGGCTCACTGTGGCTAGCGGTTGTACCGCTCGACCAGCGCACGACGCCCGGAAGAGATGTTTTGAAAGGTGTTGCACTGCGCAGGGGATCGCAGCGCGTGATGCTGTCGGGGCAACATCCTTGTAAAAGAGCGGGCCGGCAAATTCAGATGCACGTTAAAACTCCATGAACAGCATTCGATGGCCCCCGAACAGACGAAGATCAACTAGGCTCAGAGGCCTCGTACAGGCACGTCAAAAACACTGACTCGGGTAATATTGAAACGGTATTTCGCGTCGTCAGCGGCGTCTCCGCACACTCTGAGAAGTAACGCAATGCTGGCTTTCTCACATTGTCTGGACTTATGAAGCCAGGTCACCAAATGCCCGTACGAAGCGGTGATTCTACGAAATACATCACATTTTGCAAAGCAAGGTGATGGATCATGCAGTTGTCTAATGCAAAAATCTATCGTTAAGTTCTTGATTCTAAATGGGAATTGAGCGATGCAAATTTCAAGTTTGGGTCCAGCCATAAGACGCTATCGCAAGGTGGCGGGGCTTACTCAGGCTGAACTCGGTGAAAAAACCGGTTTTGACCCCAAAACCATCAGCCGCTTCGAAACCGGCACCTATACCCCTAGTGTGGAAGCCCTGTTCATGCTTGCCGATGTGCTGGGAGTGAAGCTCAAAGCGTTTTTTGCCGATCTTGGCGACGAAGACGAGCAGCGAGCGTATTTGTTCGGTGTCATACACAACGCCACCCCGAAGGATCTGGGAAGGCTGATCGCGGCGGTTGACCAGGCCTTGTCCAAGCCTTAGAGCCAGAAACAAAAAAAGAGCAGGCATGCGTATCGGATTGATAGGCGCGCCTGCTCTTTTGCTATCGACTACTGACAGAAACTGACAACCCGACCATCTAGGCTTGAGCCATCAATGCCAACGACATCGGAGTCGCCATGAACGCCCAACATTATCTGCTGCTGTACGTCGACAGCCCCGCCACCAGTGCCAACTTCTACAGCCGCCTACTGGACAAACCACCGGTTGAACTGCAACCGACCTTCGCACTGTTCATTCTCGATTCAGGGCTAAAGCTTGGGCTGTGGTCCAGGCACACCGTGGAACCTGCGGCCGAAGCGGCGGGCGGTGGCGGCGAACTGGGATTCTCGGTGGCCGACGAGCAGGCGGTCGACACGCTGTACGCCGCATGGACCGCACAAGGGCTGCGCATCGCCCAAACACCGACTGCACTGGATTTCGGCTACACCTTCGTGGCACTCGATCCTGATGGGCATCGGTTGCGGGTGTTTGCGCTTTCGGAATGACGGAGAGGTTGTTTCAGACAAAACGAAGCATCGATCAGGGAAGATCAATGAGATAAAAGTCTGGAATTTTTTGAGAGAGTACAAGCCTTGCGAAAGAAGGCCTGGCGTTAAGGTGGCAACCCCACCAGCCACACCCCGGCACACAATGTTCCCGCTGTGGCTGCTTCCTTCCGGATCTGACCAGGTTCACGGGTAATCGTTGCGGGGGGACCGATGGGGTCACCATAACGACGCTCACCTGACGGCGAGCCGCGCCATTGTACCTATCTGAGACGAAGTTACAACCGTTGGTACAGATTAAAAAATATGAGCCGCGTCAAGGACCTGCGTTGATCCTGAAAAGATCGCAGCCTGCGGCAGCTCCGACCGGTAAACGCCGATCCCGGAGCTGTCGCAGTTGCGATCTTAAACGTTGATACCGCGCTCCTTCAGAAACCCGACAAACGCCTCTTCGTCCAGCACCTTCAACCCCAGCTCATTGGCCTTGACCAATTTTGAGCCTGCGCCAGGCCCCGCCACCACGCAGTAAGTCTTGGCCGACACCGAGCCCGCCACCTTGGCGCCGAGGCTTTCGAGCTTGTCCTTGGCGACGTCGCGGCTCATCAGCTCCAGAGAGCCGGTGAGCACCCAGGTCTGGCCTGCCAACGGCAAGCCTTCGACGACTTTTTTCTCGCTTTGCCAGTGCATGCCGAAGTCGCGCAATTGCTTCTCGGCATCCAGCGCCAGCTGGCGATTCTGTTCGATGGCGAAGAACTCCCGCACAGCGTTGGCCTGTTTCTCAGGCAACGCCTGACGCATGTCCAGCCAGTCGGCGCTGATGATTGCCTCCAGCGAACCGAACTTGTCGGCCAGCTTCTGCGCCCCGCCCGGCCCGACCGAGGGAATGTTGAGCTTGTCGATCATCCCGCCCAGCGTGGTACTGGCAGCAAACTCGGCGCCCAACTCGCCCTGATCCTGAATCTCCAGGCCATGCTTGAGCAGTTCTTCGATCACTTTCCGGTTGTGCGCGTCTTCGAAGAAGCTGTGAATCTCGTAGGCGACTTCCAGCCCGACATCCGGCAAGTACGTCAGCACTTGCGGCAACGCCTGCTGAACCCGCGCCAGCGACGCCAGTGAGCGCGCCAGGACCTTGGCCGTCTCTTCGCCGACATCCGGAATACCAAGGGCGTAGATGAAACGTGCCAGGCCAGGCTTCTTGCTATCGGCAATGGCGCCTAGCAGGTTCTTGCTCGACAGCTCGGCAAAACCTTCCAGGTCAACGATCTGCTCGAAGCTCAAGGCGTACAAATCCGCCGGCGAGCTGACCAGACCTTCGTCCACCAACTGCTCGACGCTCTTCTCGCCCAAGCCTTCAATGTCCATGGCCCGGCGCGAAACGAAATGGATGATCGCCTGCTTGAGCTGCGCACCGCAGGCCAGACGACCGACACAGCGATACACTGCGCCTTCGCTGACGGTTTCGCGGCCCTTGCTGCGCTTGACCAGTTGCGTGCGCTCGACTTGCGAACCACAGACCGGACAGCACTCGGGAATCTGTACCGGGCGGGCGTTTTCCGGACGACGCTCGGTGACCACTTGCACCACTTGCGGGATCACGTCACCGGCGCGGCGGATGATTACCATATCGCCAATCATCAAACCCAGACGCGCCACTTCATCCATGTTGTGCAACGTCGCATTGGACACGGTCACACCCGCCACTTTCACCGGTTTCAACCGCGCAACCGGAGTGACCGCACCGGTTCGGCCGACCTGGAATTCCACGTCGAGCAACTCGGTGAGTTCTTCCATCGCCGGAAACTTGTGGGCAATCGCCCAGCGCGGCTCGCGAGCGCGGAAGCCCAGCTCACGTTGCGAGGCAATGCTGTTGACCTTGAACACCACGCCGTCGATTTCATAAAGCAGCGCATTACGGCGCTCGCCAATGTCGCGGTAGTAATCAAGGCATTCATCGATGCCCTTGGCCAGTTTCAGCTCGCGGCTGACCGGCATGCCCCACTGCTTGAGCTGCAGCAAATTGCCGATGTGTGTGTCGGCAATCTCGGCCGAGACCTGGCCGAGACCATAGCAGCAAAACTCCAGCGGGCGACTGGCGGTGATCTTCGAATCCAGCTGGCGCAAGCTGCCCGCCGCGGCGTTGCGCGGGTTGGCGAAGGTCTTGCCGCCGACTTCCAGCTGCGTGGCGTTAAGACGCTCGAAACCGGCCTTGGACATATACACTTCGCCGCGCACTTCCAGGGTCGCCGGCCAGCCACTGCCTTGCAGCTTGAGCGGAATGTTGCGCACGGTGCGCACGTTGACGCTGATGTCTTCACCGGTGGTGCCGTCGCCGCGAGTAGCGCCGCGCACCAGCATGCCGTCCTGATACAACAAGCTGACTGCCAGGCCATCGAGCTTCGGCTCACAGCTGTATTCAACCTCGGCGCCACCGCCGAACAAATCGCCGGCCGGCAAATCCAGACCTTCGGTGACCCGGCGATCGAACTCGCGCATGTCGGTTTCTTCGAAGGCGTTACCGAGACTGAGCATCGGCACTTCGTGCCGCACTTGAGTGAACGTCGCAAGCGCCGCACCGCCAACCCGCTGGGTCGGTGAGTCGATAGTGACCAGCTCGGGGTTTGCCGTTTCCAGCGCCTTGAGCTCGTGGAACAGCCGATCGTATTCGGCGTCCGGAATGCTCGGCTCGTCGAGGACGTAGTAACGGTAGTTGTGCTGATCCAGCTCAGCGCGCAGCTCTAGAATGCGATTTTCAGCGGCGGTCATGGGTGTTCTCTCATAATCGAGTAGGAGGCGGATTTGCATCCGCCGTCCTCTCACACCACCGTACGTACGGTTCCGTATACGGCGGTTCAGGTTAAGCGGTTAAGCCGGGTTATCGTGTCCAGTATTGAGACCAGCCCGAGTCGATCCCAGAGTTTCTTCGGCAGCGCCTGATTCATATGGGGTGCTCCCGAATTCCACCAAGGGCCTCGACCATTGAATGCTGAGTGACAAGCACGAGCTTCGTTGAGCCCTAGACGCATTAAGTTGCGCGCCCTCGTAGAGGGCTGCTTCCATTGGCGCCAGATGATACAGCGAAGTTTGTGACGCACCCAGCCATCAAGATCCTCAAGTGGCCGCTTGCTCTGACTCAACTTGAAGTAGCCAGCCCAGCCGCGCAGCACGGGGTTGATCCGCTCGATGACGCTCGCCATCTTGTGGCTTCGCATTGTGCGCAGCAGGCTTCGAAGTCGGTCGCGCAAGCGATCCAGACTCATCGTTGCCACTCTTAGTCTCGGCTGTTGATGCCAACTCATTCCATAGCCCAAGTAATCACATATCCACGACCCGACGACTCGGCTCTTTTCCCGATTCAGCACCAGTTTCAGGCGCTGGTTCAGGAAACGCTCGACGCCAGCCATCACTCGTTCGCCGGCGCGACGACTACGCACATAAATATTCGCGTCGTCGGCATAACGCACGAAACGATGGCCCCGCCGTTCCAGTTCGCGGTCGAGTTCGTTGAGCAAGATATTCGACAGCAGCGGCGAGAGCGGGCCGCCTTGCGGCGTCCCTTCCTGCCGTCGGCTGACGAGTCCACCTGACATCGTTCCCGCCTCGAGATAACGACGGATCAGCGTGAGCACCCGTTTGTCTTCGATTTGACGCTCGAGGTAGGCCATCAATACATCGTGGTTGACCCGATCAAAGAACTTCTCCAGATCAAGCTCCACACACCAGCGGTGTCCCGCCGCCACATGGCCGCGAGCGGTTTCGATGGCTTGGTGAGCGCTTCTGCCCGGACGAAAGCCGTAGCTGTAGTCCGAGAACAGCGGATCGAAGATCGGCGTGAGCTGTTGTAGCAGGGCCTGCTGGATCAGGCGATCCACGACGCTGGGGATGCCCAGCTGGAGGGTTCCGCCTTTGGGTTTGGGGATTTCGACAGTGCGCACACCTTGCGGGTGGTACTCACCGGCCAGCAACCGAGCCTTGAGGGTCGGCCAATACTGTTTCACGTAGCCTGACAAATGCTCGACCGTCATGCCATCGGCACCCGACGCGCCTTTGTTGCTGACTACGCGTTGATACGCACGTCTGAGGTTGGCGGGTGCAAGCACCCGCGCCATCAGCGTGTCCGGCTCCGCGTTCGTCCACGTCACAGACGCCGTCGATGCTTGCGCCCTGTCAGCCGTCATCCTCGAATACCGTCCGGGACTTGGGGTAACAGTTTTCTCTTGGAGAATATTCTGCGTTTCAGCATTCGACGAGACTCTGACGCCTACTGGCGGCATAACCTGTTCGGCCCTTGGTGGCGTGGTTACTCGCCACTTACTACGGCCTCGGCTGACTTCTGCAGATTCATCCCGTCGCCTCGCGGCGCTCGGTAGCACAGTGGCAAACCTGCAGATCTCCCAGGGTAATTCGCGCGACCTTCCTGCTTATGCCTGTCGGATCTACGTCACAGCGTTCCGTGCAAGTATCGGGCCTTGAAGATGCTTGCCTTCTTACCCCGCTGCGCCGCCTCTATCCGCTTCCTGTTCGTCAGGCCAGCATTTTGCCTCGGGCTTCCTTCAGATTCGCAGTCGCCCGCGACACCCTTGCCTCTGGCTAACACTTCCCCTTGCCGGGTGTGTAGAGGACTTTCACCTCCAAGTCACCAGCGAGGCCACCACAGCCAAGCTGGTTGCGCTTGCGCGCAACGCGCCATGCCTGGCGCACAAGCAAAAGAGCAGCCGAGGCTGCTCAATCTATTTTGCTGATTGCCCCGCGCCCGGCGCGGGAGCAACCTTTGAATCAGCGCTTCTGGGTCAGGGCGCGGCGCTCGAACTCGACGATACGCTGACGGTAGTGCTCGATGGTCTGAGCGGTCAGCACGCTGCGCTGATCGTCTTTCAGTTCGCCATTGAGCTCCTGAGACAGTTTGCGAGCGGCGGCGACCATCACGTCGAAGGCTTGTTTCGGGTGACGCGGGCCTGGCAAGCCGAGGAAGAAGCTGACAGCCGGGGTGCTGAACAGATCGATATCGTCCAGATCGAACACGCCAGGCTTGACCGCGTTGGCCATGGAGAACAGCACTTCGCCATTACCGGCCATGCTTTCGTGACGATGGAAGATATCCATCTCGCCAAAGCGCAGGCCGCTTTCCAGAATGTTCTGCAACAGGGCCGGGCCTTTGAAACCGCCCGGATCACGGCAGATCACGCTGATGACCAGTACTTCTTCTGCCTGCGGCTGTTCTTTATTTGCCGCAGCGCTCGACGTTTTGGTTTCGTCCGGGAAATCATCACGGCTGCTGAAGCTCGGGCCACCGTCCAGGTCCAGGTTCAAATTCAGGTCGCCCTGAGATGGCTCGCTGCCACGCTTGCCGCGCTTGGAACCCGATTCACGCGGCTCACGGGCAGGCATGCTCACCGACGGCAAGTCATGCTCGTCGAGTTGCGGCTCTTTATGGGTATCCAGCACGCGCGGCGGACCCAACAGCTCAGCGCCGCTGTCCTCGTCCGGCAGGTTGGACAGGCTGCGGTCCAGGCGAAATTTCAGCTTGCCTTTGCCGCCGCGCATGCGCCGCCAGCCATCAAAAAGAATACCGGCAATGACAATAATGCCGATGACGATCAGCCACTCGCGCAGACCGATTTCCATGTAATCCCGTGCCTCTATAAAAAATGCTGAAAAATAAGGGGTTTACAACCTGCAAACCGCTTTAAAACGTGGCGCCAACTCTCTGTTCTGAATGGCGTTTTGCCCACGCATACGAAAAATTGACATTAAACTAGCACGACCAAAGATAACTTTACACCGTCAGTCACGATGGCTTCCGCCATTATGTCGATTGGCCAGCAATCTGCGCGGGTAAAAATCCCTGATTCCCGCAAACATATGGCCTACGCACCATGACTCAGGCGTCCACCATTGCCATCGCCTCCTCGACATCCACGGCCACCAGACGTGAACAACCGGGCTCGTGCATCGTAACCCCCATCAATTGCTCGGCCATTTCCATGGCGATCTTGTTGTGGGTGATATAGATGAACTGCACCGTTTGTGACATCTCTTTCACCAATCGGGCATAGCGTCCAACGTTAGCGTCATCCAGCGGTGCGTCAACTTCGTCGAGCATGCAAAACGGTGCCGGGTTCAGCTTGAAGATCGCAAAAACCAGCGCCAATGCAGTCAGGGCTTTTTCACCGCCTGAGAGCAAATGGATGGTGCTGTTCTTTTTCCCGGGCGGACGCGCCATGATCGTTACCCCTGTATCGAGTAGATCTTCGCCCGTCAGTTCCAAATAAGCGCTGCCACCACCGAAAACTTTTGGAAATAGCGCCTGTAAACCGCCATTGATCTGATCAAAGGTATCTTTGAAGCGATTACGGGTTTCCTTGTCGATCTTGCGAATGACGTTTTCCAGGGTGTCGAGCGCTTCCACCAGGTCAGCGTCCTGAGCATCCAGATAACGCTTGCGCTCGGACTGCTGCTGGTACTCGTCGATGGCCGCGAGGTTGATCGCCCCCAGGCGCTGAATTCGCGCAGCAATGCGTTCGAGCTCTTCTTCGGCGTCTTTTTCATTCGCTTCGGCCACCAACGTGGCGAGCACGCCGTGCAGGTCGTAGCCGTCTTCGAGCAATTGATCCTGCAAGGTTTTGCGGCGCACGGTCAGGGCCTGCCATTCCATGCGCTGTTGTTCGAGTTGACCACGGATCAGCTGCGATTGCTGCTCGGCCTGACTACGGCGCTTCTCGGCATCACGCAGTTCGCGGTCAGCATCTTCCAGGGCGATCTGCGCGGTTCTCAATTCTTCGTCGACGCTCATGCGCTTGTCGAGCAGCTCTTCAAGCTTGAGCCGCAATTCTTCCAGCGGCGCTTCGCCCTCCTCCAGATTGAGGCTGAGTTGTTCGCGCTTTTCAGTCAGACGCTCGGACTGCAATTCCAGCCGTTCCAGCGCCTGACGGGTTGAGTCGTGTTGCGCCTTGAGCGAGCCCAGACGCACCGCCAATTGGTGCGCGTGGTCCTTGTGCTGGCGGGCTTCCTGCCGCACCCGATCCAGGCGCTCGCGCAAGCTGTCGCGCTGAGCCAGCAGCAACTCGCGCTGCTCGGTGTCAATGGCCATGCTGTCGAGGGCTTCCTGCAATTGCAGGCGCGACTCGCCAATCTGTTCGTGTTCCAACGCGCGCTGCTCACCCAACTCGCCGAGCTCTTCATCGAGACGCGTGCGGCGCAACGTCAGCTGCTCGGCCTTGGCTTTACCGGCGGACAGCTGAGCTTTCAATTCGCCTTGCTGGCGCGCTTCGTCTTGCAGCAAACGGCGCAGGTGTTCGCGGCCGTTCTCTTGCTGACGCTGCTGGGCGCGCAGGTTTTGCAAGGTGGTTTCCAGGGTCTCCACGGTCGCTTCGCGCTCTTCGCGCTCAAGCCCCAGACGCTGGATTTCCTGCCCGCGCGCCAACATGCCGCTCTCGGCTTCACTGGCGCGGCGCACTCGTAAAAAGTGCCGACCGACCCAGTAGCCGTCACGGCTGATCAGGCTTTCGCCGAGCGACAACTGGCCACGCAGCGCCAACGCCTGTTCGAGACTTTCCACCGGTTTGACCTGCCCCAGCCACGGCGACAGATCGATCTGCGCCTCAACTTTGTCGAGCAGGCTGCCAGGGATCCGTACACCGTCGCTGGCCGGGCTGAGCAAGCGCAAATCGCCTTGGGTAAACCCGGACAGATCGAAGCCCGCAAAGTCATCGACCAGCACCGCTTGCAGGTCGGCGCCGAGCACGGTTTCCACCGCCAGTTCCCAACCCGCTTCAACCTTCAAATCTTCAGCCAGACGTGGACGCTCGGCCAAGTGCTGCTCACGCAACCATTCGGCAGTGCCAGTGCCCGGATCGAGCGCCGCTTGCTGCAGCGCCTCTAGTGAGGCCAGGCGCCCATTGAGTCGTTGCAAATCGCCCTGCGCCTGCTGCTGGTTTTGCAGGGCCAGTTGCAACTCTTGACGCAACTGCTCAAGCCGCTCGACCTGAGCTTCTTCGCTGGCCTGCAAATCTTCGAGGGTCGCTTCGCTGGCGGCGAGTTGTTCGCTGAGGTCGAGAATCGCCGCGTCTTCCGGGTCCGCCGAGAGCAGGTCGCGCTCTTCAGCCAAGCGACGTTGACGCTCGGCCAGGCGTTCCATGCTGGTTTCCAGCTGCTGGATGCGCGACTGCTGGACTTCAGCCTGACGCTGTGGCTCGGCCGAGCGCAGGTTGAAACTGTCCCACTGTTCCTGCCAGCCGTGCATGGTAGTTTCGGATTCTTCCAGCGCGGCGGCGGCTTCTTCAGCGGCGGCGCTGGTGACTTCCTGCTCGGGTTTGAGCATGTCCAGCTCTTCGCCGAGGGTCGCCAGCAAGGTGCGGTCGTGGCCCAGGTGTGATTCGGTTTCCAGGCGTGAACGCTCGGCTTCCTTGAGGTCGTCCTGCAACTGACGCAAACGCTGCTGGCCGTGCTGGATGCTCTGCTCGACCCGGGCGATGTCGCCGCCGACCGAATAGAAACGCCCCTGTACCAGATTGAAGCGCTCAGACAGGTCGTGATGACCGTCGCGCAGCCGTTCGATGCTGGCATCGGCGTTACGCTGTTCAGCGACCAGGGCTTCGAAACTGACTTCCTGGTTACCGATGATCGCCTCGCGCTGGCCGACCTGTTCGTTCAATGCCTGCCAGCGCAACGCCGACAGCTGAGCCTTGAGCTGACGCTCTTCGGCTTTGTATTCCTGATACTTCTCCGCCGCCTGGGCCTGACGGTGCAAGCGTTCGAGCTGACGTTCCAGCTCATCACGCAGGTCGGTCAGGCGCGCCAGGTTTTCGTGGGTGCGGCGGATGCGGTTTTCAGTCTCGCGTCGGCGCTCCTTGTACTTGGAGATCCCCGCCGCTTCTTCGATGAAATTACGCAGGTCTTCGGGCTTGGCTTCGATCAGCTTGGAGATCATCCCCTGCTCGATGATCGAGTAACTGCGTGGGCCCAGGCCAGTGCCGAGGAAGATATCGGTAATGTCCCGGCGACGGCATTTAGTGCCGTTGAGGAAATAGGTGTTCTGGCTGTCGCGGGTGACTTTGCGGCGAATGGAGATCTCCGCGTAAGCCGCGTACTCGCCGATCAGCGTGCCATCGGAGTTGTCGAACACCAGCTCGATACTTGCCTGACTCACCGGTTTGCGGCTGGTGGAACCGTTGAAGATGACATCGGTCATCGACTCGCCGCGCAAGTTCTTTGCCGAGCTCTCGCCCATCACCCAGCGTACGGCGTCGATGATGTTCGACTTGCCGCAACCATTGGGCCCGACCACCGCCGCCATGTTACTGGGGAAGTTTACCGTGGTCGGGTCGACGAAGGATTTGAACCCCGCCAGTTTGATGCACTTGAGCCGCACGCTCAGGCAACCGGCAAGGCAGACAGCACCAGATCGCAACTGCGCCGGGCATAAGCCGAGAGCACGACGCGAATCTCTGGTAGATCACGAGCCAGCACGGCCGCGAGCAAGCGCTCGAACAGTTCAAGGAACTCGCTCATCTCGGCCTTGCGCTGTTCCAGGGCAAGAAAATAGGCACGACTCATGGCCGGTTGCAGGTTCTCGACGGTTTCCTGCAAGTACGGGTTATTGGCGAAGGGATACGCCGCGCGCATCACGTTGAAGCTGTCTTCGACAAAGGCGCGGATGTCCTGACGCTCGTAACTGGCACTCAGGCGCTGCTGGATTTGCAGGAACGGCGCCATGTCGGCCTGGACTTGCCAGCCATTGGCTACCGAATTGCCGAGCAGAATGTACAGCTCGCTCATCAGCGTGCACAGGCTCTGCACCTTGTGCGCGGTGAGTTCGGTCACGTGGGCGCCACGACGCGGCAGGATGGCGATCAGGTGCCGGCGTTCGAGGATCAGCAAGGCTTCGCGAACCGAGCCGCGGCTGACATTGAGGGCCAGCGTGACCTTCTGTTCCTGGATGCGCTCTCCCGGCTTGAGGTCGCCGCGAATGATGCGTTCGGCGAGGTGGTGAGCAATTTGCTCGGCGAGGCTGTCCGGCGCCTTGAACGTCATGGTATTCCTTCAAAATCTTCGATCGGCACAAGCGGCGCAGTGTAGCGCAATTGATACGTAATGGCGCAGGGCCCAGCCAGCGGAATTTGGCACGATTCAAGCAAAAAGCGAGGTATCCCGAGAGGGTCAATAATGAAAGAAGCTACTGTTGATCGGCAAAAGCGATTTTCCTGACCTTTAAGTCAGAAAATCATTGACCGAAAAGTCAGACCTGATAAATTCAGGTTCAAGTCGGTTAACAACAATAATGAGTCTGCGAGGCCTTCCGTGATCCAGTTTTTACTTAACCAGGAACTCCGTAGCGAGCACGCCCTGGACCCGAATCTGACCGTGCTGAACTATCTGCGCGAGCATTTGGGCAAACCCGGTACCAAAGAAGGTTGCGCCAGTGGTGACTGTGGCGCGTGCACGGTGGTGGTCGGCGAATTGCAGACCGACGACACCGGACGCGAACACATTCGCTATCGCAGCCTCAACTCGTGCCTGACATTTGTTTCGTCGCTGCACGGCAAACAACTGATCAGCGTCGAAGACCTCAAGCATCAAGGCCAACTGCACAGCGTGCAAAAAGCCATGGTCGAGTGCCACGGCTCACAGTGCGGCTTCTGCACACCGGGCTTCGTCATGTCGCTGTTCGCCTTGCAGAAAAACAGCGATCAACCCGATTCCCATAAAGCCCACGAAGCCCTCGCTGGCAACCTCTGCCGCTGCACCGGCTACCGGCCGATTCTGGCTGCCGCCGAACAAGTGTGCTGCGCCAAACAGCCCGACCAGTTCGACGCTCGCGAAGCCGAGACCATCGCTCGCCTGAAGGCCATCGCGCCGACCGACACCGGTGAACTGAACAGCGGCGACAAACGCTGCCTGGTGCCACTGACCGTCGCTGATCTCGCCGATCTCTATGACGCCTATCCGCAAGCCAGGCTGTTGGCCGGCGGCACCGACCTGGCGCTGGAAGTGACCCAGTTCCACCGCACGCTGCCGGTGATGATCTACGTCGGCAACGTCGCAGAAATGAAGCGCATCGAACGCTTCGACGATCGCCTGGAAATCGGCGCCGCCACCGCCCTCTCCGACTGCTACGACGCTCTCAAGGCCGAGTACCCGGACTTCGGCGAATTGCTGCAACGTTTCGCCTCGCTGCAAATCCGCAACCAGGGCACCCTTGGCGGCAACATCGGCAACGCCTCGCCGATTGGTGACTCGCCACCGCTGCTGATCGCTCTGGGCGCACAGCTTGTTCTGTGCAAAGGCGAAACCCGTCGCACCCTGGCGCTGGAAGACTATTTCATCGATTACCGGGTCACTGCGCGCCAGGAAAGCGAGTTCATCGAGAAAATCATTGTGCCGCGTGCCAGCGCTGAACAACTGTTCCGCGCCTACAAGGTTTCCAAGCGTCTGGACGATGACATTTCCGCCGTCTGCGCGGCGTTCAACCTGCGCATCGAAAGCGGCGTGATCGCTGACGCTCGCGTTGCCTTCGGTGGCATGGCGGCGACGCCAAAACGCGCCAAGAGCTGCGAAGCTGCATTGCTCGGCGCGCAATGGAACAACACCACACTCGAACGCGCCTGCGCCGCGCTTGCGCAAGACTTCACGCCGCTTTCGGACTTCCGTGCGAGCAAGGAATACCGCCTGCTCAGTGCGCAGAACCTGCTGCGTAAATACTTCATCGAACTGCAAACACCGCACATCGAGACCCGGGTGACCGCTTATGTCTAACCATCACAAAGTCGAAAAGACCCAAGCTGAACTGGCCGAACTGTTTGCCAAGGACCTGACCACCGGTGTCGGTCGCAGCGTCAAGCACGACAGCGCCGACAAGCATGTGTCCGGTGAAGCGCAGTACATCGATGATCGGCTGGAGTTCCCGAATCAGTTGCACGTTTACGCACGGCTCTCGGACCGCGCCCACGCGAAAATCATCAGCATCGACACCCAGCCCTGCTATGCCTTCGAAGGCGTGCGCATCGCCATTACCCACGAAGACGTGCCGGGTCTGAAAGACATCGGCCCGTTGTTGCCGGGCGATCCGTTGCTGGCCATCGATGATGTGCAATTCGTCGGTCAACCGGTGCTCGCGGTGGCCGCGAAAGACCTGGAAACCGCACGCAAAGCCGCCATGGCAGCGATCATCGAATACGAAGATCTGGAGCCGGTGCTCGACGTCGTCGAAGCGCTGCGCAAACGCCACTTCGTGCTGGATAGCCACACCCACAAACGCGGCGATTCAGCCACTGCGCTGGCGACTGCCGAGCACCGTATCCAGGGCACGCTGCACATCGGCGGCCAGGAACACTTCTATCTGGAAACCCAGATCTCTTCGGTGATGCCGACTGAAGATGGCGGCATGATCGTCTACTGCTCGACCCAGAACCCCACCGAAGTGCAGAAACTGGTGGCGGAAGTGCTCGACGTATCGATGAACAAAATCGTTGTCGACATGCGTCGCATGGGCGGCGGTTTCGGCGGCAAGGAAACCCAGGCCGCCAGCCCGGCCTGCCTCTGCGCAGTGATCGCACACCTGACCGGCCAACCGACCAAAATGCGTCTGCCACGGGTCGAAGACATGCTGATGACCGGCAAGCGTCACCCGTTCTACATTGAATACGATGTGGGCTTCGACAACACCGGACGCCTGCACGGCATCCAGCTGGAACTGGCCGGTAATTGCGGTTGTTCACCGGACCTGTCGGCCTCCATCGTCGACCGGGCGATGTTCCACTCGGACAACTCGTACTACCTGGGCGACGCGACCATCAACGGTCACCGCTGCAAAACCAACACCGCGTCGAACACCGCCTATCGCGGCTTTGGTGGCCCGCAAGGGATGGTCGCCATCGAAGAAGTGATGGACGCCATCGCCCGTCATCTGGCCCTTGATCCACTGGCCGTGCGCAAGGCCAACTACTACGGCAAGACCGAGCGCAACGTCACCCATTACTACCAGACCGTCGAGCACAACATGCTCGAGGAAATAACCGCCGAGCTGGAAGAAAGCAGCCAGTACGCCGAACGCCGCGAAGCAATCCGGCGCTACAACGCCAACAGCCCGGTCCTGAAAAAAGGCCTGGCGCTGACCCCGGTGAAATTCGGTATTTCCTTCACCGCCAGCTTCCTCAACCAGGCCGGTGCGCTGATTCACGTCTACACCGACGGCAGCATCCATCTGAACCACGGCGGCACCGAGATGGGCCAGGGCTTGAACGTCAAGGTCGCGCAAGTCGTGGCCGAAGTGTTCCAGGTTGAAATCGACCGTGTGCAGATCACCGCGACCAACACCGACAAGGTCCCGAACACCTCGCCGACCGCCGCGTCCAGCGGTGCCGACCTGAATGGCAAGGCCGCGCAAAACGCCGCCGAAATCATCAAGCAACGCCTGGTGGAATTTGCCGCACGCAAGTTTGAGGTCAGCGAAGCAGACGTGGAGTTTCACAACGGCCACGTGCGGGTTCGCGATCACATCCTGACCTTCGAAGAGTTGATCCAGCAGGCGTATTTCGCTCAGGTGTCGCTGTCCAGCACCGGCTTCTACAAGACCCCGAAAATCTTCTACGACCGCAGTCAGGCACGTGGTCGGCCGTTCTACTACTACGCCTTCGGTGCAGCCTGCGCCGAGGTGATCGTCGATACCCTGACCGGCGAATACAAAATGCTCCGTACCGACATCCTGCATGACGTCGGCGCCTCGCTGAACCCGGCCATCGATATCGGCCAGGTCGAGGGTGGCTTCATCCAGGGCATGGGCTGGCTGACCATGGAAGAGCTTGTCTGGAATAACAAGGGCAAACTGATGACCAACGGCCCGGCCAGCTACAAGATCCCGGCGGTTGCCGACATGCCGCTGGATTTGCGAATCAAGCTGGTGGAAAACCGCAAGAACCCGGAAGACACGGTGTTCCATTCCAAGGCCGTGGGTGAACCGCCGTTCATGCTCGGCATCGCCGCCTGGTGTGCGATCAAGGATGCGGTGGCGAGCCTGGGCGATTACAAACATCAACCAAAAATCGACGCACCCGCCACACCGGAGCGGGTGTTGTGGGGCTGTGAACAGATGCGCCAATTGAAGGCGGTGAAAGCCGTGGAAGCCGAGACCGAGCTGGCTTCGCTGTAAAGACCGTGTCGCGGCCATCGCGAGCAAGCTCGCTCCCACAATGGATATGTACAGGTCCATCAGTCAGCACATAACCCTGTGGGAGCGAGCTTGCTCGCGATGAAGCCCGAACAGACAACAATGTTGTAGGGGTGAAAACATGTACAACTGGATCGACGCCCTCGCCGACCTGCAAACCCAGGGTGAACCCTGCGTGTTGGTGACCATCATCGAAGAGCTCGGCTCGACACCGCGCAATGCCGGCTCAAAGATGGTCATCAGCGCAACGCAGACGTTCGACACCATTGGTGGCGGGCATCTGGAATACAAGGCAATGCAAGTCGCCCGGGAGATGCTTGCCAGCGGCAAACAGGACACCCACCTGGAACGTTTCACCCTCGGCGCCAGCCTCGGCCAGTGTTGCGGTGGCGTGACCGTGTTGCTGTTCGAACCCATGGGCCAGGTACAGGCACAGATCGCCGTGTTCGGCGCCGGCCACGTCGGCCGGGCGCTGGTGCCGTTGCTGGCCAGCCTGCCCTGCCGCGTGCGCTGGATTGATTCGCGGGAAGCGGAGTTCCCCGAACAGATCCCCCATGGCGTGCGTAAAATCGTCGCCGAAGAACCAGTGGACGAAATCGACGACCTGCCCGCCGGCAGTTACTGCATCGTCATGACCCACAATCACCAACTCGACCTGGAACTCACCGCGGCGATCCTCAAGCGCAACGACTTCGCCTACTTCGGCCTGATCGGCTCGAAGACCAAACGGGTGAAGTTCGAACACCGCCTGCGCGAGCGCGGTTTCGACAACGCCGTGCTGCAACGCATGCGCTGCCCGATGGGCCTGGGCGAGGTCAAAGGTAAATTGCCGGTGGAAATCGCCATTTCCATCGCCGGTGAAATCATCGCCACCTATAACGCGAATTTCGGCCAGCACACCGCGAAAGCCGAACCGATTGCCAAACTGCTGCCCGCCTCACGCCGCAGCCACGCTTCGAACTAAAAAGCCACGAACCGAGAACGACAATGCCTTTGACTCGCAAAGCCTACCGCGCCGCCATTCTGCACAGCATCGCCGACCCTGCCGTGGTTGGCATCGAAGCCTCCTACGAGTATTTCGAAGATGGCTTGCTGGTGACCGAAAACGGCCAGATCAGCGCCATCGGTCCGGCCCGCGAACTGCTCGCCAGCCTGCCCGCCGGCATTGAGATCACCCATTATCAGGATGCCTTGATCACCCCAGGCTTCATCGACACCCACATTCACCTGCCGCAAACCGGCATGGTCGGCGCGTACGGCGAACAACTGCTGGACTGGCTCAATACCTACACTTTTCCGTGCGAAAGCCAGTTCGCCGATAAGGCCCACGCTGAAGAAGTCGCCGGCATTTTCATCAAGGAATTGCTGCGCAACGGTACCACCACCGCACTGGTGTTTGGCAGCGTGCACCCGCAATCGGTGGACTCGTTCTTCGAAGCCGCACGGACGCTTGATCTGCGGATGATCGCCGGCAAGGTGATGATGGATCGCAACGCCCCGGACTACCTGACCGACACCGCTGAATCCAGCTACGTCGAAAGCAAGGCACTGATCGAACGCTGGCACGGCAAGGGTCGCCTGCACTATGCGGTGACGCCGCGCTTCGCACCGACCAGCACCCCGGAACAGTTGACCCTCGCCGGCCAGTTGCTCAGCGAATACCCCGACCTGTACATGCAGACTCACATCAGTGAAAACCTGCAGGAAGTCGAATGGGTCAAGGAACTGTTCCCGGAGCGCAAGGGTTACCTGGACGTCTACGACCACTACAAATTGCTCGGCGAGCGCTCGGTATTCGCGCACGGCGTGCACCTGTGCGACGACGAGTGCGCACGTCTGGCTGAAACCGGCTCGGCCATCGCCTTCTGCCCGACCTCGAACTTCTTCCTCGGCAGCGGCCTGTTCAACCTGCCGATGGCCGAGAAGCACAACCTGAACGTGGGCCTGGGCACTGACGTCGGCGGCGGCACCAGCTTCTCGCTGCTGCAGACTCTGAACGAAGCCTACAAAGTCATGCAGTTGCAAGGTGCACGCCTGAGCCCGTTCAAATCGCTGTACCTGGCGACCCTCGGCGGCGCCCGCGCACTGCGCCTGGAAGACAAGATCGGCACCCTGCAACCGGGCACCGACGCCGACTTCCTGGTGCTGGACTACAACGCCACACCGCTGCTCAGCTATCGCCTGAAACAGGCCAACACCATCGCCGAGACGTTGTTTGTGCTGATGACATTGGGTGATGACCGGACTGTTCTGCAGACTTATGCGGCGGGGAATCTCGTTCATCAGCGCTAAGCCCTTCAGAAACGAAAAATCCCCCGCAATCGTTGGTTGCGGGGGATTTTTTTATCGCCTGTCAGACCGCTATCGCGAGCAAGCTCGCTCCCACAGGAGATCTATGCACGACACAGATCTAATGTGGGAGCGAGCTTGCTCGCGATGGGCGCGCCGCGGTCTATCAAAACTTGGCGGTTGGCCGCCCTGGCTTCTTGGTCTGCAACAGGTGCGAGAACACGGCGTGCAAATCGTCTGAGGCGCTTTCTTCGTCGAGGTTGAGCTTGCTGTCGATGTGATCCATGTGATGCATCATCAGGTTCACCGCCAGTTCGGCGTCACGGGCCTCGATGGCATCGATCAACTGAGTGTGTTCATCGTAGGAGCAGTGCGAGCGGTTACCGCTTTCGTATTGGGCGATGATCAAGGAAGTCTGCGACACCAGGCTGCGCTGGAAGCTGATCAGCGGCGCGTTCTTCGCCGCCTCGGCCAGCTTCAGGTGGAACTCGCCAGACAGACGGATGCCGGCACCACGGTCGCCACGGGAGAAGCTGTCGCGCTCGTCGTTGACCATCTGCCGCAGTTCGGCAATTTGTTCGGCGGTCGCGTGTACGACTGCCAGCTCGGTGATCGCCTTCTCAACCAGACGCCGCGCCATGAATACCTGACGGGCCTCTTCAACACTCGGGCTGGCAACCACGGCGCCACGGTTGGGACGCAACAGCACCACACCTTCGTGGGCCAGACGCGACAACGCACGGCGAATGATGGTGCGACTGACCCCGAAAATCTCTCCCAGCGCCTCTTCGCTCAATTTCGTACCGGGCGCCAGGCGCTGTTCGAGGATGGCCTCGAAGATATGCGCATAAACGATATCGTCCTGGGTTCCGCTGCGGCCGGCTTTACCTGCTCGCGGTTGTTTCTTGAGGGGCTGCAACTGTTCGTTCATGGGCACTCGAGTCGGGAGAACTGCGGCGAATTGACTGTGACTGTAATACGGCACAGTAGGTCGCTGGCAAGTATTGCGTAAAAAACACAGCACATTGTACACAACCGGTGGTGGCAACACGACTGTACGGCCATATACGCCCCCGGCTGTATTGCAACGACCGGTCACGTTTAAGTTTAGGCTTGAATACCCTGGCACTCCGGGGTGCATCATCTTTATCAAGAGCAAGGAACACCGCGCCATGACCGACGCCACTCACGCGCAACTTCGCCCATTGGCCGATACTTCACCTTCGGCCATCGTCGCCGGATTCATCGCCATGATGACCGGCTACACCAGCTCGCTGGTGCTGATGTTCCAGGCCGGCCAGGCGGCGGGCCTGACCAGCGGGCAAATTTCGTCGTGGATCTGGGCGATCTCGATTGGCATGGCCGTGTGCTCGATCGGTTTGTCCTTGCGCTATCGCACACCAATCACCATTGCCTGGTCGACACCCGGTGCGGCACTGTTGATCACCAGCCTGTCGGGCGTGACCTACGGCGAGGCGATTGGCGCCTACATCACCTGCGCCCTGCTCGTCACCCTTTGCGGTATGACTGGCAGCTTCGAACGTCTGGTCAAACGTATTCCTGCATCCCTGGCAGCTGCGTTACTGGCGGGGATTCTGTTCAAGATCGGCAGCGAAATTTTCGTCGCCGCCCAGCATCGCACCAGCCTGGTACTGGGGATGTTTTTCACCTATTTGCTGGTCAAGCGCCTGTCGCCGCGTTATGCGGTGCTGGCGGCGCTGCTGATCGGCACTGCATTGTCCAGCTTCATGGGCCTGCTGGATTTCAGCGGTTTTCATCTTGAAGTGGCAACCCCGGTCTGGACCACCCCGCACTTTTCCCTCGCAGCGACCATCAGTATCGGCATTCCACTGTTCGTGGTGGCCATGACCTCGCAGAACATGCCCGGCATCGCCGTGTTACGCGCCGACGGCTACAACGTGCCGGCCTCGCCGCTGATCACCACCACCGGCATCGCCTCACTGTTGCTGGCGCCATTTGGCTCCCACGGGATCAACCTGGCAGCCATCAGCGCCGCGATCTGCACCGGGCCGCATGCCCATGAAGACCGCAACAAGCGTTACACCGCGGCCGTCTGGTGCGGGATTTTCTACGGGATTGCCGGGGTCTTTGGCGCGACCCTCGCGGCGCTGTTCGCCGCCTTGCCGAAAGAGCTGGTGCTGTCGATTGCCGCGCTGGCGCTGTTCGGCTCGATCATCAACGGCCTGAGCATCGCCATGAGTGTAGTGAAGGAGCGCGAAGCGGCGTTGATCACCTTTATGGTCACTGCGTCGGGGCTGACGCTGTTTTCCATCGGTTCGGCATTTTGGGGGATTGTGGCGGGGGTGGTGACACTGATGATTCTGAATGGGCGCAAGGCCTGAGAGATAAAAAAACGGCGACCCTTGGGTCGCCGTTTTTTAGAACATCAGGCTACCGGATTGATCGGCTTTTCCGGGTACCAAACGTCCAGCAACGGGCTGACTTCTACGCTGGTCAGCTCGGTGCGAGCTTTCAGCCAGGCTTCAACGGCGGCGCGTTGTTCTGCGCTGACCGAGCCACGTTTTTGCAGGCAAACCAGACCGAAGTCGTCGCCGCCAACGTAGCCAAGGCCGTTAGCTTCCATGGCTTCTTTCAAGAACGCGTCGAGGAAAGCGTCAACGGCTGCATCAGCCAAATCTTCTTTGAAATCCAGGTTCAGTTCGAAACCCAGCTCTTGAAATTCATCGACGCACAATTTTTTGCGCAGACGCTGGGAACGGTTAGTCGCCATTGGAACAATCCTCAAAAGTAATAACGGGCGGCACTTTAGCAGTTTAAGCCGCTGTTTGCCCGACTCTCTGGGAGCTTGTGCCTACCGCCGGTAAAAAAAATAGCGGATTCGGCCCCCTGTGTACGGCACAAGGCGCCATACCTTGGGGCATAATGCCGACACTTTCGTGACCACTGAGGGATTTTATCTTCATGCCCTCATCTTTTTCCCCTCGGCTGTAGGGTTTTACTTCAGATGATCAAATCTTTGCGTCCATTGCTTCTTGCCAGCCTGCTTGTGCCTCTGGCCTTCCCTGTTTCCGCTGCCCCGACCAACACAGCCCTGTCACCCAATGTTGAAAAGGCTCTCAGAGCCAGCAAGTTGAAGGACAGCGCCCTGTCGCTGGTGATGATTCCACTCAATGGCCCCGGCACAGCGACCGTTTTCAACGCTGACGTTTCGGTCAATCCAGCCTCGACCATGAAACTGGTGACCACCTACGCCGCGCTGGAAATGCTTGGCCCGAACCATCAGTGGAAAACCGAGTTCTACACCGACGGCACCCTCAGTGGCGGCATCCTGCACGGCAACCTGTACCTCAAGGGTGGCGGTGATCCGAAGCTGAACATGGAAAAACTCTGGCTGCTGATGCGTGACCTGCGGGCCAATGGCGTGCAGCAAGTCACCGGTGACCTGGTGCTGGACCGCAGCTTCTTCGTCCAACCGCAATTGCCTGAATTCAATGACGACGGCAACAATGAAAACAAGCCGTTCCTGGTCAAGCCCGACGCGCTGATGGTCAACCTCAAGGCCTTGCGCTTCGTGGCTCGCAACGACTCGGGCAAGGTGCTGGTGTCGGTTGAGCCGCCGATCGCCAGCATTCGCATCGACAACCAGGTCAAGGCCATCAACGGCAAGCAGTGTGCCGGTGGCGTGCGCTACAACCCCGTGACCCAGGCCGACGGCAGCGTGTCCGTGACGGTTGCGGGCCAGTTGGCCGACGGTTGCAGCTCGCAGACTTACCTTTCGCTGCTCGACCACGCGACCTACACCGCTGGCGCCGTACGCGCGATCTGGCAAGAACTGGGTGGCAGCATCCAGGGCAAGGATCGTCTGGCCGCCGTGCCGAAAGACGCCAAGGTACTGGCCCGGGCGTTCTCGCCGGACCTGGCGGAAATCATCCGTGACATCAACAAATACAGTAACAACACCATGGCTCAGCAGCTGTTCCTCAGCCTGGGTGCGAAATACCGCACCGACGCCGATGCTGACGATGCAAAAGCTGCACAACGCGTGGTCCGTCAGTGGCTGGCGAAGAAAGGCATCACCGCGCCGCACCTGGTGATGGAGAACGGCTCCGGCCTGTCGCGTGCCGAACGGGTCAGCGCCCGTGAAATGGCGAGCATGCTGCAAGCCGCCTGGAGAAGCCCGTATTCGGCCGAGTTCGTCAGTTCGCTGCCGATCAGCGGCATGGACGGCACCATGCGCAAACGCCTCAAGACCACCGCAATGAGGGGTGAAGCACACGTCAAGACCGGCACCCTGAACACTGTGCGTGCGATCGCCGGTTTCAGCCGCGACAGCAACGGCAACACCTGGGCAGTGGTCGCAATCCTCAACGATCCCGCGCCTTTTGGCGCGCATACGGTGCTTGATCAGGTGCTGCTGGATTTGTACCGCCAGCCGAAACTGGCGACAGCCGAGTCGGCGCTTTAAGCCGATCTATCAAACGCCACAGATCCAGTGTGGGAAGAGCCGGGCGACGTTCGTCTGCTCGCGATGCGGTGTATCGGAATGACCGTGTCATCGTTCATCGCGAGCAAGCTCGCTCCCACAAAAGCTGGTGTGCAACCGGCTTACGCCAACTCCATCTCAACCCGATCCCGTCCCGACTGTTTCGCCGCGTAAACCCCCGAATCAGCGCGCAACAACAAGGCATCAGCACCTTCTCCGGAACGCCAACTGGCGATGCCAAAGCTGGCAGTCACCGTGCCCAATCCGTCGATCGGCGAATTACGCAAGCTCTGCCATAGCTCGACGGCCAACGTATGAGCATGCTGCCCGTCGGTGTCCGGACACAGCACCATGAACTCCTCGCCCCCCAGGCGACAGAACACATCGGTGCGCCGCAAGCGGTGGCGGATGCGCTGACAGATCGCCTGCAACACCCGATCGCCCGCCGCGTGGCCGTACGCATCATTGATGCGTTTGAAGTGATCGATATCCAGCATGATCACTGCCAATTCCCCGGTACCGCGCTCGACCCGAGCCATTTCCGTGGTCAACCGCTCCTGGAAATAGCGCCGATTGTGAATGCCGGTCAGTGAGTCGGTCACCGACAACGCGCGCAGTTCTTCCTCGACTCGCTTGAGGTCGGAAATATCCGAAATGTAGCCATGCCACAGCACTCCACCACCGGGCAGTTCTTCCGGCGTTGCCTCACCGCGTACCCAACGCAGACCACGGACGGGCAACTGTACACGGTACTCTTCGCGCCACGGGCTGAGCTTTAGCGAAGAGATGCGGATCGAGGCACGCACCCGGACCACATCCTGCGGATAAATCCGCTCGAAAATGGCCTCGGCGTTCTGTTGCAGCACGTCTGGATCGAGCTCGTAAATATCGCGGATACCGTCGCTGGCGTAGATCACACTGAAGCGCCCGTCTGCCGTCATCTTGAACTGATAAATGCCGCCCGGCACATGCGCGCTGAGTTTCTTGAGCAACAAATCGCGCGCCGCCAATGCTTCGTGCACGCGCTTGCGCTCGGTGATGTCGATACAGATCGCCAGATGCCCGACCCAAAGCCCCAGTTCATCAAGCACGGCCGTGGCGAGCATGTTCACCGTCAGATGGCTGCCATCCTGACGCACCAAGGTCCATTCACGCGCTTCACGCCCACCCTCTTCGCCACCTTCCACCAGCATCGCCTGACAGCTCGGCACCGGCTTGCCGTAACGCTGACTGAGCTGGGCGGCGCGCGCTTCCAGCTCAATGGGCAGGTGCAGCCCCTCGAGGGTCATGTGCCCCAGCACATCGGCGCTGCGATAACCGAGCATGTGTTCGGCACCGGCATTGAAGGTCGTGATCACGCCGCGCAGGTCGGTAGCAATCACTGCCACTTGGGTCGCCGCGTCCAGCACCCCGCGTAACTGTCCATGAGCACGGTGCAATTCCTGCTCACGCAGGCGCAACTCGCGGGTACGCTGCTCAACCAGCGCCAGTGCCCGTTGCCTCTGACTGACCAGAATGTAGAGCAAGGCGCTGAGCAGCACGCTCAACAGAACCCCCATCACGATCAGACTGGCAACCGTCGAACGATTGGCACGCTCAAATACCGCGCTAGTGCGAATGTCGAGATCATAGACGTGATCGCCCAGTCGCAACATCGAGCCGTAATGCAACGGCTGATTCGCCACCGGGTTGGTGGATTCGTAGAGCGTTTCTGACTGGCCGTCCTGCGCCCGACCGCGAATCTGCACCACGAGGTTGTCCTGACCTGGCATTGGAAAACCATCGACCACCAACTGCCGCATGCTGATCACCGCCAGCACAAAACCAAGGGGGGTGGCGTCGTGAGCGGACGCTGCGGCATTGCGCGAAACCGGTTCGACCAGCAGCACACCACGGGCATATCCAGGGTCGACGCCAATCAGTTGCACGGGCTCGGACACCGCCATCCCATTCAGGCTGCGAGCCCTTTGCAGGGTTGCGCGACGCGCCGGCTCCGAGAGCAAATCAAAACCCAGCGGCGAGCTTTTTGAGCGTTGCGCCTGGCTGTACAACACCGGCGCATACTCATCACGTTCGGCGGCAGGTTGCAACGCTGCTGAAGGTGTCAGATCGCGGATGGAAAACCCTGTTTTACCTTGCTCTCGCACTCGTTGCTCGAACGCGGCACGTTCACTGCGGGCAACCAACGGCACCCAGGTGTAAGCCTGGGTTCTTTGCAACAGTGCTTTGGTAAAACCGTCGAACTCTTCACGGGACACCGATTCGGAGTTGACGAAGAATCGCCGCAGGCTATCGAGGCGCTGTTCCTGATCGTCGAAACGTTCGGTGATCCGGCTCTTGCGCTCGTTGACCAGCAATTGAAAACTCTGCGCCATCTGCTGACGGTGCACATTGAGACTGGCCCAGGCGAGCAGCCCCGTCAGCACGCCGCCGGTCAGTAGAACCAGCAGCGCAACCAACCAGGCCGAAACATCTTCACTGATGAAGCCCAGAATCTTGGGTCGTACGGCGTGCAACGGCATAAGCAAAACTCAGAACGCCGGCGTGCTTTGGCGTCACCTTGGCTTTGAGTGAAGTTATAGCCATTAGCCATCAGATTAGCCAGCGCAAAAAGACCACAGAGCCCAGAAAAATCAAGGCCCTGTGGATCCAATCGGCCGTTAGCGCGCCATGATTTTCCAGGCGCGATGGATCTTGCCGTTACGGGCAAAGTCCGGGTCGATGGTTTGTGCGGTGATCTCCTCGACGGCATAGCGCGCCGTGAGGTTTTCTTCAAGCTGGAACTTGCGGAAGTTGTTGGAGAAATACAACACGCCACCCGGCGCCAGACGGGCCATGGCCAGGTCCAGCAACTGCACGTGGTCACGCTGCACGTCGAAGATGCCTTCCATGCGCTTGGAGTTGGAGAAGGTCGGTGGATCGATAAAGATCATGTCGAACTCGTCACGGTTGGCTTCCAGCCAAGCCATCACGTCGCCCTGCTCCAGGCGGTTCTTGTCAGAGAAACCGTTCAGCGACAGGTTGCGGCGTGCCCAATCCAGGTAGGTTTTCGACAGGTCGACGCTGGTGGTGCTGCGCGCGCCGCCCTTGGCCGCATGGACGCTGGCCGTCGCGGTGTAGCAATACAGGTTGAGGAAGCGCTTGCCGGCCGCCTCTTTCTGAATCCGCAGACGCATTGGACGGTGATCCAGGAACAGCCCGGTGTCGAGGTAGTCGGTCAGGTTGACCAGCAACTTCACGCCGCCTTCGTTCACCTCGGTGAACTTGCCCTGTGCGCTCTGGCGCTCGTACTGCTTGGTGCCGCTCTGACGCTCGCGACGTTTGACGACCACGCGGTTCTTGTCGATGTTCAAGGCCTGCGGAATGGCCGCCAGCGCATCGAACATACGCGCCGAGGCTTTTTCCGGATCGATCGACTTCGGTGCCGCGTATTCCTGGACATGGACCCAGTCGTGATACAGGTCGATGGCCATGGAGTATTCCGGCATGTCGGCATCGTAAACGCGGTAGCAGTCGACACCTTCGCGCTTGACCCATTTGCCCAAGGCCTTGAGGTTCTTTTGCAGGCGGTTGGCAAACATCTGCCCGCCTTCGCTCAGGCGTGCCTGTTCAACGACGGGAGCCGGCGCCGGTGCCGGCTTGATCGGGTTACCGTTCTTGTTGTACTGACGCTCTTGCGGCTCGGCCGGCGACTGATCGTAGGCCGCCTGTTCACGCTCGGCCTGACGCTGTTCCGGGGTACGACGCTCACCGGTGACGAACTGATCCGGCAGCACTTTGATCAGCAGCAATTTGCACGGCAAGGCGCCGTTCCAGAACGAATACTGTTTGTGGCTGCGAATCCCCATGCGCTTGCCCAGATCCGGCGCGCCGGTGAACACCGCCGCTTCCCAGTTCAGGCAGGTCTGACGCAGACGCTCGCCGAGGTTCTGGTAGAGGTAGAGCAAACTCGCCTCATCGCCCAGACGCTCGCCGTACGGAGGGTTGCAGATCACCAGGCCTTTCTGGTTCTGGTCTGGACGCGGCTCGAAGGTCGCGACTTCGCCCTGGTAGATCTTGATCCACTCACTCAGACCGGCGCGTTCGACGTTGTTGCGGCCCGGTTGAATCAGGCGCGGGTCGGCTTCGTAACCGCGAATCCACAGCGGTGGTTTGGCCAGACCGGCAGCGGCGCGGGCAGTGGCTTCTTCGTGTAGTTTTTTCCACAGCGCCGGCACGTGACCGAGCCAGGCGGTGAAACCCCACTGCTCGCGACGCAGGTTCGGCGCCATGTCGGCGGCGATCATCGCGGCTTCGACGAGGAACGTACCGACACCGCACATCGGGTCAGCCAGGGCGCCGCCTTCAGCGGCAATGCGCGGCCAGCCGGAACGAATCAGAATCGCCGCCGCGAGGTTTTCCTTCAGCGGCGCTGCACCTTGCTGCAAACGGTAACCGCGCTGGTGCAGGCTGTGGCCAGACAGGTCGAGGGACAGGATCGCTTCGCCACGGTCCAGACGCAGGTGAATGCGCAGGTCCGGGTTGAGTTTGTCGATAGACGGACGCTCGCCCGACGGGGTGCGCAGTTTGTCGACGATGGCGTCCTTCACTTTCAGGGCGCCGAAGTGGGTGTTGTCGATGCCCGAGCCGTGACCGCTGAACTCAACGGCCAGGGTGCCGTCATTGAGCATGTGGTCTTGCCACTCGATATCCAGCACGCCGTGGTACAGGTCTTCGGCATCCTTCATCGGGAAACGCTTGAGCACCAGCAGCACCCGGTTAGCCAGACGCGACCACAGGCACAGGCGATAAGCCGTTTCCATGTCGGCCATGCCGCGCACGGCAGAAGTGTGCTCGCGCGCGTCCTCAAGGCCAAGCCCGACGGCTTCCTCGATAAGCAGACCTTCGAGGCCTTTTGGGCAAGTGAGGAAGAGTTCGTAACGATCCGACATGGGAGTTCCAGGGCCTTTAGCAATAAGTGAACGGGCAACGCATTGACCGCTCGGTTTTCAATCAAGCGCTTTTCTTGAAGAGCGCTCGCGAGGCACGAAAGTGTGCCGTCCCACCCTGACCGCACAGCCAACCAACCGGTTGAATGAGCTTAGATGCCCGGGCAGATAAAAAATTCTTTGCAACAAAATGTCATAACTCGACCCTTCGTCGAATAATACCCGAGCGCAACGGGTGGACATTCTCACCAAAGCATTAGCCTCGTCATCTTGTGAAAGGCTGATCATAGCGGGCTTTGACCAATGAACATGGGAATTACATCGTGTTACTTATGGCCTTAGCATCTTTATCGTTACGTCCTTATGACAAAACGATCATTCCCTCGATGTGACGCATTGGTTAGAACTCAATACAGGTTGACGCCGCAACGACGTCAACACCTTGGCTCGTGACGCCGGCAGCGAGCCACCAACGGCAGAAATTTTTCTGCCTGACCTCGATAGAGGTCGACGCGATAAATACAGTCAACAAGTGAGGGAAACACCCTATGAGAAGACTTAAGCGTGATCCGTTGGAAAGAGCATTTTTGCGCGGATATCAATATGGCGTTGGTGGAAAATCCCGTGAGCTTTGCCCATTTACTCTACCGTCGGTACGTCAAGCCTGGATCAACGGCTGGCGAGAAGGACGCGGCGACAACTGGGACGGTATGACCGGCACTGCGGGAATCCATAGACTCAACGAACTTCACGCCGTCGGCTAAACAGGGCACACACTCCGACACGACAATCTGATTACGTAACGACTTAACCACGCACGTCCTCTCCGGACGGCGGGCTTCGGCCCAGGGGCTCCCTCGAGGAGCCCTTTTTTATGCCTGTTGCAACACAAATCCCGCGATACCTCGCGTAGGAGCTGCCGAAGGCTGCGATCTTTTGATTTTGCTTTACGACTTTTTTCTGCTGACGCAAAAAACAAGATCAAAAGATCGCAGCCTGCGGCAGCTCCTACATCTATGGTTATCTCAGCGCGGCGATAGCATCCACCGATTCGCGAATCAGCGCCGGACCTTTGTAAATGAAGCCCGAATACAACTGCACCAGACTGGCGCCCGCAGCGATTTTCTCAGCGGCGTGCTTGCCTTCGGTAATACCGCCAACCGCGATGATCGGCAAACGCCCGGCCAGCTCAGCCGCCAGCACCTTGACCGTGTGAGTGCTCTTGTCGCGTACCGGTGCACCGGACAAACCGCCCGCCTCGTCACCGTGCTCCATGCCTTCGACGCCGACCCGGCTCAGGGTGGTATTGGTCGCGATCACCGCGTCCATTCCGGTGTCGATCAGCGCTTGCGCCACCTGAACGGTTTCTTCGTCGGTCATGTCCGGAGCGATCTTGATCGCCAGCGGTACACGCTTGCCGTGGTGCTGAGCCAGTTCTTCCCGGCGCTTAGCCAGGTCTGCGAGCAATTGCTTGAGCGAGTCACCAAACTGCAGGCTGCGCAGGCCCGGGGTGTTCGGCGAGCTGACGTTGACCGTCACGTAACTGGCGTGGGCGTAGACCTTGTCCAGGCAGATCAGGTAGTCGTCGACAGCACGCTCAACCGGCGTATCGAAGTTCTTGCCGATGTTGATCCCCAGCACGCCCTTGTATTTGGCAGCCGCCACACGCGCCAGCAGATGATCGACGCCGAGGTTGTTGAACCCCATGCGGTTGATGATCGCCTCGGCCTGGGGCAGGCGGAAAATCCGTGGTTTTGGATTGCCCGGCTGCGGACGCGGGGTAATGGTGCCGATTTCAACGAAGCCGAAACCCAATTGAGCAAACCCGTCGATGGCCGCACCATTCTTGTCCAGACCGGCCGCCAGACCCACCGGGTTCGGAAAGTCCAGCCCCATGACATTCACTGGCATCTGCGCTGGCGCCTTGCACAACAAGCCATTGAGACCCAAACGCCCACCTGCGCCGATCAGGTCCAGGGACAGATCGTGGGAGGTTTCCGGGGAGAGTTTGAACAGCAGTTGGCGGGCCAGGGTATACATGGGCGGGATTGACTCGGTTGACGGCGAAATAAGGCGGCGATTATAGCCGTGCATCGGGGTCGCAAGCGAGACGCACGACGAAATCAGCCATGAGTGGCATATGCCTTGCACCAACTTGCTTATCAGCACCCATGCCAATGGCGGGATGAGTGCCAGGTTGCGATTAGAAAGGACAACGGCGTCGTCACCTGGCCTGGTTTGCACACGGGCCCGGGTACGGCGCTTTTTCATGCAAGGTGCTTATTTGATGACTGAACCTCAAGCGGGACCGCTGGCCTGGGTCAACGGCAGCGATGCCCCGGAAAAAACCGCGATCAACCTGGGCTTCATGGCCCTGAGCGACTGCGCGTCAGTGGTGGTTGCCGCGACCCAAGGCTTCGCCCAACCCTATGGGTTGACCCTGAACCTCAAACGCCAATCGTCCTGGGCCAACCTGCGAGACAAACTGGTCAGCGGTGAACTGGATGCCGCCCACAGCCTCTACGGCTTGATCTATGCGGTGCACTTGGGCATCGGCGGCGTCGCGGCAACGGACATGGCCGTGCTCATGGGGCTGAACCAGAACGGCCAGAGCATCAACCTCTCTCACGGCCTGCAAGGGCTGGGCGTGACCAGTCCTGAAGCGCTGGACCGTCACGTGCACCAAAGTCGCCCAAAACTCACCTTCGCCCAGACCTTCCCCACCGGCACCCACGCCATGTGGTTGTATTATTGGCTGGCGAGCCAGGGCATCCATCCGTTGCAGGATGTCGACAGTGTCGTGGTGCCGCCACCGCAAATGGTTGCGCACTTGCAGGCCGGACGGATCGACGGTTTCTGCGTCGGCGAACCGTGGAGCGCCAGTGCAGTGAAGCAGAACCTCGGTTTCACGATGGCGACGACCCAGGCCATCTGGCCCGACCACCCGGAAAAAGTCCTCGGTTGCACCCGCGCCTTCGTCGAGCAATACCCGAATACCGCTCGGGCGCTGGTCATGGCGATTCTGGAAGCCAGCCGGTTCATCGAACAAAACACCGAAAATCGCCGCAGCACCGCACAGCTGTTGAGCGCCCCCGAATACCTCGACGCGCCGCTCGACTGTATCGAACCGCGCTTGCTGGGCGACTATGCCGACGGCCTTGGCAATCGCTGGCAAGACCCTCACGCGCTGCGCTTTCACGGCGGTGGCGACGTCAACGTGCCGTACCTGTCCGACGGCATGTGGTTCATGACCCAATTCCGGCGTTGGGGCTTATTGCGCGAAGACCCGGACTATCTGCAAGTGGCGCGTCAAGTCCAGCAACTCGGCGTCTACCGCGACGCCGCCAGCGCGCTGGGTGTCGCGGCCCAGGGTCAGGAAATGCGCAGTAGCCAGTTGATCGACGGTAAAATATGGGATGGTTCGGACCCGGCGGCGTATGCCCGCAGTTTCAAGCTGCACGCCATGGCCGACGCCCCCACCCTTCTCGCCCGCCGCTGACAGGAGCCTGCAAACATGTTGCGTATCCTGCTGATCAACGACACCGCGAAAAAGGTAGGGCGGCTCAAGGCTGCGCTGACCGAAGCCGGTTTTGAGGTGATCGACGAGTCCGGCCTGACCATCGACTTGCCTGCGCGCGTCGAAACGGTGCGTCCGGACGTGATCCTGATCGATACCGAGTCACCGAGCCGTGATGTGCTGGAGCAAGTGGTGCTGGTCAGCCGCGACCAGCCTCGGCCGATCGTGATGTTCACCGACGAGCACGACCCGGACGTGATGCGTCAGGCGATCAAGTCCGGCGTCAGCGCCTACATCGTCGAAGGCATTCATGCCGCACGCCTGCAACCGATCCTCGATGTGGCCATGGCGCGTTTTGAAAGCGACCAGGCCCTGCGCGCCCAGCTCCAGGCCCGCGATCAGCAACTGGCCGAGCGCAAGCGCATCGAGCTGGCCAAGGGGCTGCTGATGAAAATGAAGGACTGCAATGAAGAACAGGCCTACACCCTGATGCGTCGTCAGGCCATGAGCCGCCAACAGAAGCTGATCCAGGTCGCCGAGCAGATCATTGCCATGAGTGAGTTGCTGGGCTGAGCCTTCAGCGCCTGTAAGGGCGCCAATCGCGAGCAGGCTCGCTCCCACAGGGGAATTGCGTCGTACACAAATCAACTGTGGGAGCGAGCCTGCTCGCGAATGGCCGCGACGCGGCTTCACCTGTTGGCACAGATCTCGCTAGGTAAACCACACAGGTAGCCAACGGCGGTTGCCCCACCTACGACAAAGACGTCGCACACCCCTTTCGCGCAAGCGCAGCGGGTTGCGGCGTTTTTTCGTTTTGGCCCCACAGCCCGGGGCCGGTGGTGCGGCCGTCGCGGCGCCCCACCGCAAAGCTCATGACTCCCTTCGAGACTCTTCACAGCTGAGGTGCGCGATGAATTCAAGCTTCTGGAAATCCGGCCATACCCCGACACTCTTCTCGGCCTTTCTGTATTTCGACCTGAGCTTCATGGTCTGGTACCTGCTCGGCCCGTTGGCGGTGCAAATCGCCGCCGACTTACACCTGACCACCCAGCAACGCGGACTGGTGGTGGCCACGCCGATTCTGGCCGGGGCGTTCTTGCGCTTCGTGATGGGCTTGCTGGCGGATCGACTGTCACCGAAAACCGCTGGGTTGATCGGTCAGGTGATCGTGATCTGCGCCCTGTTCGGCGCCTGGAAACTCGGCATCCACAGCTACGAGCAAGCATTGCTGCTGGGGCTGTTCCTCGGCATGGCCGGCGCCTCGTTCGCGGTTGCCCTGCCCCTGGCTTCGCAGTGGTATCCGCCACAGCATCAAGGCAAGGCGATGGGCATCGCCGGCGCGGGCAACTCGGGCACGGTGTTCGCTGCGCTGATCGCCCCGATATTGGCTGCCTCATTTGGCTGGAGCAACGTCTTCGGCTTCGCGCTGATTCCGCTGATCCTGACGCTGATCATCTTCGCCTGGCTGGCGAAAAACGCACCTGAGCGGCCGAAAGCCAAATCCATGAGTGACTACTTCAAGGCCCTTGGTGACCGCGACAGTTGGTGGTTCATGTTTTTCTACAGCGTGACCTTCGGCGGCTTCATCGGCCTGGCCAGCGCCCTGCCCGGCTACTTCAACGACCAATACGGCCTGAGCCCGGTCACCGCCGGCTACTACACCGCCGCCTGCGTGTTTGGTGGCAGTTTGATGCGGCCACTCGGTGGTGCACTGGCGGATCGTTTCGGTGGTATTCGCACCTTGCTGGTGATGTACACGCTGGCCGCGATCTGCATGGCTGTCGTGGGGTTCAACCTGCCCAGTTCCTACGCTGCGCTGGCGCTGTTCGTCTGCACCATGCTCGGTCTTGGCGCGGGTAATGGTGCGGTGTTCCAGTTGGTGCCGCAGCGCTTTCGGCGCGAAATCGGCGTGATGACCGGGTTGATCGGCATGGCGGGCGGCATCGGCGGTTTCGCCCTTGCGGCGGGCATGGGGGCGATCAAACAGAGCACCGGCAGCTATCAGCTGGCCTTGTGGTTGTTCGCCTGCCTCGGTGTCCTGGCCTGGTTTGGCTTGCACGGGGTCAAACGTCGCTGGAGAACCACTTGGGGTTCGGCCGCCGTGACCGCAGCGCGGGTATGATGCATCGATGAGCCTGCAATTGAGCTTCGCCGAGGCCAGCGCCATCGGCCCACGAGACGAGAATCAGGACGCCCTGCGCCTGGTCACGCCCGCCGCTGAACTGGCGGCGAGCAAGGGGTTTCTGTTCGCCATCGCCGACGGCGTCAGCCAATGCGCCGATGGCGGACTCGCAGCCCGCGCGACCTTGCAGGCTCTGGCCCTCGATTACTACGCCACGCCGCAGACCTGGGCGGTGGCGCAAGCGCTGGACCGCCTGCTGCTGGCGCAGAATCGCTGGTTGCAGGCCAATGGCGGTGGCCAGCCATTGCTCACCACCGTTAGCGCGCTGGTGCTGCGCGGTCGACGCTTCACCTTGGCGCATGTCGGCGATTGTCGGGTGTATCGCTGGCACGCCAACCAATTGCAGCGCATCAGCGAGGACCACGTCTGGGAACAACCGGGCATGCAGCATGTGCTCAAGCGCGCACTGGGACTGGATCAGCATCTGGTGCTGGATTTTCTCGACGGCGAACTGCGCACCGGCGAGAGTTTCGTCCTGCTGAGCGATGGTGTTTGGGCGACGCTGGGCGACACCGCAATCGCGGCCATTCTTCGCGACCAGCCCGACCTCGACAGCGCTGCGCAAACCCTGGTCAACGCGGCCCACCTGGCGGGCAGTCAGGACAACGCCAGCGCACTGTTGGTGCGGGTCGACACCCTTGGCGAAACGAGCATCGGTGATACGCTGATCCAACTGCAGCAATGGCCATTGCCGCCGCTGCTCAAACCCGGCCAAGCCTTCGAGGGCTGGCATGTCGAGAGACTGCTTGGGCAGAGTCAACAGTCGCTGATCTATCGCGTTCGCGATGGCCAGCAACAGCCCTGGCTGCTGAAGACCCTCCCCTTGCAACTGAACAACGACACAACGGCCGCACAGGCACTGCTCTCTGAAGAGTGGTTTCTCAAGCGTGTTGCCGGTCGCAGCTTTCCGGAAATTCACCCGGCGACGCAACGTCAGCACCTGTATTACGTGATGCGCGAGTATCCCGGAATGACCCTGGCCGAACTGTTCGCGCAGAACGGTCCGTTGCCGTTGCCCCAATGGCAACAACTGGCCGAGCGTCTGCTGCGAGCAGTCGGCATGCTGCATCGGCGGCAGATCTTCCATCGCGACATCAAACCGGAAAACCTGCTGCTGGCTGAGGACGGTGAGTTACGGCTGCTGGATTTCGGTCTGGCGTACTGCACTGGCTTATCCGAAGACCAATCGAACGCGCTGCCGGGCACCCCAAGCTACATCGCCCCGGAAGCGTTCAACGGGACTCCGCCGACGCCGCAACAGGATCTGTATGCGGTCGGCGTGACGCTGTATTACCTGGCCACCGGACATTATCCCTATGGGGAAATCGAAGCCTTTCAACGACCGCGCTTTGGTTCGCCAGTCAACGCCAACCGCTATCGGCCGGATTTGCCGGACTGGCTCGGGCAAAGCCTGGAACGCGCAGTCTGCGCCGACCCGGCGCAACGTTATGAGACGGCGGAGGAATGGTTGCTGCTGCTGGAGCAAGGCGAACGACGCAGTTTGAGTGTGCGCCGCAGGCCGCTGTTGGAACGTGAACCCTTGAAGGTCTGGCGGACCTTGGCGCTGGTGTCGTTACTGATCAATCTGGTGCTGTTGTATCTGGCATTTCATGGCTGATCTTTTGATTTTCTGCTTCAAAACCGTGCATTGCGCCTTTATCCGGTGCACTAAAAAGCCCGTTACTCATAGGGAACGTCCGTAAATACGGCCCTTGCGCCACTTGGCACGACCACTGCATTACCTGTTTCACCATACATAAAGCCCAACCTTCAACGACGAAGGGTGTGCTTCCCGAGAGAACGGGACCAGGACAAAGGCGTCCTCGCTAGGTAACTAGCGGGACGCCTTTTTTTGTTTGCGCAAAATATGTCGAGCCAGCCTGATCGCTCTGATGAGACAGGCCTGAGCTCCCCGGAGAACCTGATGAAAAAACTAAAGCTGGTGATGATCGGCAACGGCATGGCCGGGGTTCGCACCCTGGAAGAACTGCTCAAGCTGAGCAATGAACTGTATGACATCACGGTCTTCGGTGCCGAACCCCACACCAACTACAACCGCATCCTGCTTTCGCCGGTGCTGGCGGGCGAGCAGACCTTCGACGAAATCGTGCTCAACGATCTTGATTGGTACCTGGACAACAACATCAAACTGCTGCTCAACCGCAAAGTGGTGGAGATCGACCGGGTCAAACGCCGGGTCATCGCCGAAGACGGCAGCGAAGCCGAATACGACCGCCTGCTGATTGCCACCGGTTCGACGCCGTTCATCCTGCCGATTCCTGGCAATACCTTGCAGGGCGTCATCGGTTACCGCGACATCGCCGACACCCAGGCCATGATCGACACCGCCAAAACCCACAAACATGCGGTGGTCATCGGCGGCGGCCTGCTGGGTCTTGAAGCCGCCAATGGCCTGATGCTGCGCGGCATGCACGTGACCGTGGTGCACCTCGGCGAGTGGTTGCTGGAACGGCAACTGGACAAAACCAGCGGACAATTGCTGCAAACCGCCCTGGAAGGTCGTGGCCTGCACTTTCGCCTGAGCGAACAGACCCAGGCCCTGCACGACGCCGGCAATGGCCGGGTCGGTTCGGTGCAATTCAAGAACGGCGACATTATCCCCGCTGACCTGGTGGTGATGGCCGCCGGCATTCGCCCCAACACCGAACTCGCGGAAAAATCCGGCATCCCGTGCAACCGCGGGATTCTGGTCAACGACACCCTGCAAACCTATGACCCACGCATCTATGCCATCGGCGAATGCGCCAGCCACCGTGGCATCGCCTACGGCCTGGTGGCACCGCTGTTCGAGCAGGCCAAGGTCTGCGCCAACCACCTGGCACAACTGGGGTTTGCCCGCTATTCGGGCTCGGTGACCTCGACCAAATTGAAAGTCACCGGCATCGACCTGTTCTCCGCTGGCGACTTCATGGGCGGCGAAGGCACCGAGACCATCACCCTCTCCGACCCCATCGGCGGGGTCTACAAAAAACTGGTGATCAAGGATGACGTGCTGGTCGGCGCCTGTCTGTACGGCGACACAGCGGATGGCGGCTGGTACTTCCGGCAGATTCGTGAGAACCACGCCATCGGCGAGATCCGCGATCACCTGATGTTCGGCGAAAACGCTCTGGGCGATGTCGGCCACCAAGGCCAGGACAAAGCCATGAGCATGGCCGACAACGCCGAAGTCTGCGGTTGCAACGGCGTCTGCAAAGGCACCATCGTCAAGGCGATTCAGGAACACGGGCTGTTCAGCGTCGACGAGGTCAAGAAACACACCAAAGCGGCCAGCTCCTGCGGCTCCTGCGCCGGACTGGTGGAGCAGATCCTGATCAACACCGTCGGCGGTGCGGCGGACGTCAAACCGAAGAGCGAAAAAGCCATCTGCGGTTGCAGCGACCTCAACCACGGGCAGATCCGCCAGGCGATCCGCGAAGAGCATCTGTTGACCATCGCCGGGACCATGAGCTACCTGAACTGGCGCACCCCGAATGGCTGCGCCACCTGCCGTCCGGCGCTCAACTACTACCTGATTTCAACCTGGCCAGGCGAGGCCAAGGACGATCCGCAATCGCGGCTGATCAACGAACGGGCCCACGCCAACATTCAGAAAGACGGCACGTACTCAGTAGTCCCACGGATGTGGGGCGGCGTGACCAATCCTTCGGAGCTGCGGCGCATTGCCGACGTGGCCGACAAGTACAACGTGCCCATGGTTAAGGTCACGGGCGGCCAGCGCATCGACTTGCTGGGAATCAAGAAGCAGGATCTGCCCGGCGTCTGGAAGGACCTTGACATGCCTTCCGGGCATGCCTACGGCAAATCGATCCGCACGGTCAAAACCTGCGTCGGTAGCGAGTTCTGCCGCTTCGGTACGCAAAACTCCACGCAACTGGGCATCGAACTGGAACATGACCTGTTCAACATGTGGTCGCCGCACAAGGTCAAGCTGGCGGTCTCTGGCTGCCCGCGCAATTGCTCGGAAGCCGGGATCAAGGACGTAGGAATCATCGGCGTCGACTCTGGCTGGGAGATGTACATCGGCGGCAACGGCGGGATCAAAACCGAAGTCGCGGAGTTCTTCGTCAAACTGAAAACTGCCGAAGAAGTGCGCGAGTACAACGGCGCCTTCCTGCAGCTGTACCGCGAAGAGGCCTTCTACCTCGAACGGACCGTGCACTACCTGCAGCGGGTTGGCATGGAGCACATCAAGAAAGCCGTGCTGGAAGACCCGGAGCGCCGCAAAGCGCTCAACGATCGCCTGCAATTCTCCCTGTCGTTCGAGCAGGACCCGTGGAAAGAACGCCTTGAGCAGCCGCTGCTGAAGAAGGAGTTCGATGTCATCCCCGTGAAAAACCTGGAGGTGTCGGCATGAACTGGCTGGATATCTGCGCACTGGAAGAAATCAACGCCTTGGGCTCGCGCATCGTCAGCGGGCCAAAAGGTGACATCGCGATTTTTCGCACCAGCGACGATGAGGTTTTCGCCCTCGACGACCGCTGCCCCCACAAGGGCGGACCGCTGTCCCAGGGACTGATCTACGGCAAACGCGTCGCCTGCCCGTTGCACAATTGGCAGATCGACCTGGAGTCCGGTCAGGCCCTGGCGCCTGATGTCGGTTGCGCCCATCACCATCCGGCACGGGTGGAGAACGGCCGGGTCATGCTCGCTCTGCGGGAAGCAGGCTGATGAGCCGCCAGACGACCGCCTCGACCTGCTGTTACTGCGGGGTGGGCTGCGGCGTACTGATCGAGCATGACGGCGAGCAGATCCTCGGCGTCAGCGGCGACCCGACGCACCCGGCCAACTTCGGCAAACTGTGCAGCAAAGGCTCGACCCTGCACCTCACCGGCGACCTCGCGGCGCGGGCGCTATACCCGGAACTGCGATTCGGCAAAGGTATGGCCCGCAGCCGTACCGATTGGGACACCGCCCTCGATCACGCCGCCAGCGTTTTCGCCGACACCATCGCCGAGCACGGCCCGGACAGCGTGGCGTTCTATATCTCGGGGCAATTGCTGACCGAGGACTACTACGCCTTCAACAAACTGGCCCGGGCACTGGTGGGCACCAACAACATCGACAGCAATTCACGACTTTGCATGTCGTCAGCGGTGGTCGGCTACAAGCGTAGCCTGGGTGCCGACGCTCCGCCGTGCAGCTATGAAGACCTTGAGTTGAGTGATTGCGTGATGATCGTCGGCAGCAACATGGCCTACGCCCATCCCGTGCTGTTTCGTCGCCTGGAAGAAGCCAAAACCCGCCGGCCACAGATGAAAGTCATCGTCATCGACCCTCGGCGCACAGACACCTGTGACTTGGCCGACCTGCATCTGGCCATACTGCCCGGCACCGATGTCGCACTGTTCCATGGGATATTGCATCTGTTGCTGTGGGAAGACTGGGTCGACCGTGAGTTCATCAAGGCGCACACCGAAGGCTTGGCCGAGCTGAAAAACCTGGTGCGCGATTACACCCCGCAAATGGTCGCGCAACTCTGCGGAATCAGCGTTGAGCAATTACAGCAATGCGCAGAGTGGGTCGGCACTTCAGCGAGTTTTCTGTCGCTGTGGTGCATGGGCCTCAACCAGTCCACCGCCGGCAGTGCAAAAAACAGTGCGCTGATCAACCTGCACCTGGCCACCGGGCAAATCGGCCGCCCAGGTGCCGGCCCCTTCTCGCTCACCGGTCAGCCAAATGCCATGGGCGGACGCGAAACCGGCAGTTTGTCGAACTTGCTGCCAGGACATCGCGAAGCCGCCAATGCCGAGCATCGCGCCGACGTGGCAGCTTACTGGGGTGTCGAAAAACTGCCCGACACCACCGGGCTGACCGCCATTGAGCTGTTCGAACAGGTCCAGAGCGGCAAAATCAAAGCCCTGTGGATCGCCTGCACCAACCCGGCGCAGTCGCTGCCGGATCAGCAAACCGTGCGCTCGGCGTTGCAGGCTTGCCCATTCGTGGTGTTGCAAGAAGCCTTTCGCACTACCGAAACCGCCCCCTTCGCCGACCTGCTGTTGCCCGCCGCCAGTTGGGGTGAGAAGGAAGGCACAGTGACTAACTCTGAACGGCGGATTTCCCACGTTCGCCGCGCCATCAGCGCACCGGGTGAAGCACGCCCGGACTGGGCGATCACTGTGGATTTCGCACAGCGCCTGGAACGGCGCCTGCGTCCGGGGAAACCCAGCCTGTTTGCCTTCGAACAACCGGCGCAGGTCTTTGATGAATACAAACAGCTGACACGCGGACGGGACCTGGACCTCTGCGGGATCAGCCATGCGCTGCTCGACCGCCTCGGCCCACAGCAATGGCCGTTCCCGGAAGGCGCCTTGAGCGGAACGCCACGGCTTTATCTGGACTGGATTTTCCCCACTGAGAGTGGCCGTGCACAGTTTGTCGCCGACCCTTATCGCGCCGCCAAGGAGCAACGTGATGCACGCTTTCCGCTGACCCTGATCACCGGACGCCTGCGCGATCAATGGCATGGCATGAGCCGCACTGGCACCGCCGCGCAGCTGTTCGGCCACGTCAGCGAAGCCTTGTTGAGCCTGCATCCTGATGAACTGCGTCGGTATCGGCTGCAAAACGGTGACCTGGTCAGCCTCAAAAGCCGTCGAGGCAGCCTGATCGTCGCGGTCGGTAGTGATGACAGCGTGCGTCCAGGCCAGGCGTTTCTGCCGATGCATTGGGGGGACCGTTTCCTCAAGGGCGGCATCAATGTGCTCACGCAGCCGGCGTTCGATCCGCTGTCGAAACAACCCGAACTCAAACACAGCGGCGTGCGTATCGAACCGGCAAAGCTGCCATGGCATTTGTTCGCATTGGTTGAGGGCGATGTTCAGCTGCATTTCGAGACCTTACGACCGCTCTGCGAGGACTTTGCCTACGTCAGCCTCAGCCTGGCCGGCCGTGAACGCCCGGCGCTGCTGATACGCGCTGCCAGCGCCCAGGCGCCCGATCCGCAATTGCTGCATGACATCGATCAACAACTGGGACTCAACGATGGCCCGGTCTTGGCCTATGACGATCCACGGCGCGCCATTGGCAAACGAGTGCGCATCGAACACGGCCGGATTACCGCCATTCGCCTGGCCGGTGAAACCCTTGCACAACACTGGCTGCAAAACCTGTGGCTGGAAGGCCGTGCCGACGAACAACTGCGGCGCTGGCTTCTGGCGCCGTTGAGCACGCCACCCGGCGGTGCAGGCGCCGCTGTCAGCCCCCGCAAGACCCTGTGCAACTGCATGAACGTCAGTGAAGACGCGGTGTGTACCGGCATTCGCAGCGGGCTGGACTTGCAGGGCCTGAAACAACAACTCGGTTGCGGCACGCAATGCGGCTCCTGCGTCCCGGAAATCAAGCGTCTGTTGGCGGCCAGCGTGCAGCCGATCGCAATCACGTCGTGAGGAATAGAACATGAGCGCAAAAGTCTGGTTGGTAGGTGCAGGTCCCGGCGACCCTGAATTGCTGACCCTCAAAGCCGTTCGGGCGCTGAACGAAGCCGATGTGGTGCTGATCGATGATCTGGTCAACGAAGCAGTGCTGGTGCATTGCCCGCAGGCGCGAATCATTGCGGTCGGCAAACGCGGTGGCTGTCGTTCTACTCCGCAGGCGTTCATTCATCGCTTGATGCTGCGCTATGCCCGCCAAGGCAAATGCGTGGTGCGGCTCAAGGGTGGCGATCCGTGCATTTTCGGACGCGGCGGTGAAGAAGCACAGTGGCTGCGCGAGCGTGAGGTTGAGGTCGAGCTGGTCAATGGCATCACCGCAGGCCTGGCCGGCGCAACACAATGCGATATTTCCCTGACCCTGCGCGGCGTCGCCCGCGGCGTAACCCTGGTCACCGCGCACACTCAGGACGACAGCGAGCTTAACTGGCGAGCCTTGGCCCAAAGCGGTACGACGCTGGTGATTTACATGGGCGTGGCGAAATTGAGCTCAATTGGCGAGCAATTGCTGGCCGGTGGGATGGCTGCTGATACGCCGGTGGCGATGATTGAAAACGCTTCATTGCCACACCAGCGCGAATGCCGGAGCAACCTGACAGCAATGCAGGAAGACGCCCGCAGCTTCCAGTTGAAAAGCCCGGCAATCCTGGTGATCGGCGCGGTGGCAGCCCATGACAATGCTAAAAGATCGTCCGAACGCGGCCCGAGCCCTTCGACAGCTACAGAGGAGCGCTGGAACGCCCATCTAGCATAGCTGCCGCAGGCTGCGATCCTTTCAAAAAACCAAATCGCAGACAAAGAAAAGCCCGGCCTAAGCCGGGCTTTTCCGAACTACACGCTAATTACTTAGCGGTAGCTTCAACTTCTGCTTCTACGCGACGGTTCATAGCGCGGCCAGCTTCAGTTGCGTTGTCAGCAATTGGGCGGGACTTGCCATAACCAACCGAGTGAACGCGGTTAGCTGCAACACCATCCTTGACCAGGACTTGTTTCACAGCGTCGGCACGACGCGCGGACAGTTTCTGGTTGTAGGCGTCAGGACCGACGTTGTCGGTGTGACCTGCAACGGTGGTGGTGGTGTTCGGGTACTGCTTCATGAAGTCAGCCAGGTTCTTCACGTCGCCGTAGCTGTTTGGCTTAACAACAGCCTTGTTGAAGTCGAACTTCACGTCCAGCTGAACTTTAACAGTTTCAGCAACTGGAGCTTCTGGCTCTGGCTCTGGAGCCGCAGCTACTGGAGCTACTGGAGCTGGAGCAACTTTGCCGCCAGTGCCGCCGAAGTTAACGCCCAAGCCAATCAGGGCCTGGTAGTCCCAACGACCGCTGTCCAGCTTGTAGTCGGCTTCAACGCCGGCACGAGCGTACAAGTTGTCGGTCATGTACCACTTGGCGCCAGCACCAGTGGTCAGATAGGTGGACTTATCACGACCAGTGTGGCCGTCAGCAGCGACGTTGGTCATGCTGCCGTGTTGAACACCGCCTTCAACGTAAGGACGGATGGCATCGCCAACAGTACCGAAGTGGTACTGGGACTTCAGACCGAAGTGATCGCCACGGATTTTCTGGTTGCCAGTGTCGGTGTCAGAACGAGTGTAGTCGTCCGAACGGTAGGTGGCATTCACAGAAACGTCGTCGGTCAAGAAGTAACCGATCGAGTAGCCAGGACCAGTGCGGCCGTTCTCGTAAGAGTCAATACTGTGGTTGAACGTCTTGCCGTAGAACAGCTCACCTTCGACCGCGCCTTGGCCTTGTGCCAGAGCGCCGAACGAAGTAGCGGCAATAAGAGAACCAATGGCAAAGCCCAAGGTGTTTTTCAGTTTCATCCGTTAAATCCCCATCTGGTGATTGTAAAGCAGTCCCGCAAACCGGGGGACAACTCGGCGGCAAGTCTATCAGAACTTGCCTACACGTAAGAGATATTTGCGCTGAACTAAGTTTCAGCAATGCCTGCAAATTTCTCACGCAATTTGTCAAGAGCGCGTTTGTACCGCATTTTCGTTGCACTCAAGCCCATGTGCATGATGTCCGCGATTTCCTGAAACTCCAGCTCTGCGACAAATCGTAGCACCAGAATTTCTCGGTCAATCGGGTTCACATACACCAACCAGCGATCAAGTCCACCCTTTTCCTCAGGTGTCGGCGCCTTCTCTTCAGACGCTTCCTCAAGGGGGTCCAGACTCAAAGCGTCCATCAAGCGACGCTTACGCCGTTCCTTCCGATACTGCGTGATGCACTCGTTGTACGTGATGCTGTAGAGCCACGTTTTGAACTTCGATTTTCCCTCGAAGTTCTTCAAACCGTACAACACCTTCAACATCACTTCCTGACAGACATCATCTGCGTCACGATCGTTCCCAAGATACCGTGCACAAACGTTAAATAATGTTCTCTGATAACGCCGCATCAGCTCTTCGTAGGCGCGCGTCACGTGAAACAGCTCCGTGTGCGAGCGCGCGACCAACTCCTCATCAGAGAGCTCGCGGGGGTCGTAGCGCATGGATAGCGATTGGGCTTTATTCAAAACAAGTCGGGCCGACAGTCAGGTCAATGTCCGCCGCAACCCATCGTATCGGGCATTTTGCGGCGGCATACATTAGCAGGGTTTGCCGGGTTAGCGGCTACTAACATGCTGTTCCAGGAGGATCCGATTGGAAAGTGAGACTAGCTCACCCTCATCGGTCAGCAATGTAGTTTTAACCGTGCCGATCTCTTCGATCTGGCCTTCGACCTCACCAACACGCACTTGTTGCCCAACCTGGTACAACTCACGCACATAGATTCCAGCAAGAATCTGGCCGGCAATTTCCCGGCTTCCCAACCCCATGGCCAGGGCAACTGCCAGACCAACGGTAATCAAAACAATCACGATCACATGGTTCAGCAGGTCGGTTTTGACCTCAAGCTGACTGATCGCGACCGAAATACTGATGATGATCACCAGGCCTTGAGCGATACGCCCCAGGCCCGATGCGTAATCCAGTCCTACCCCTTCTGCGGCGCCGCGCACCAGCCCATTGGCCAATTGCGCGAGCAGCACGCCCACCAGCAACACCAGCGCGGCACCAAATACTTTCGGCACATACAACGCCAACATATCGAGCGTAGCCGAAACTCGCTCCAAGCCAAGGGATTCTGCAGCAGAAACCAGAAAAATCAGCAAAACGAACCAATAAACGATCTTGCCGATCAGGGTCGAAATCGGCACCTGCAGGCCTGCGCGAGCCAGCAGCTTGGTCAAACCGGTACCGCCCATCAAGCGATCCAGGCCCAGTTTTGCGAGTAATTTGGAGAGCAGGGTGTCGAGCAGCTTGGCCACGACAAAACCCAGCAAAAGCACTACCAGTGCGCCGAACAGGTTCGGAATGAAGTTCGCTACCTTGGTCCACAACGCTGTCATTGCCGTGACGAGGCTCTGAGTCCAGAGATCAAGTTCCATATTCAATCAGCCTTATCAGCAGTGCGAGCAGTAGGTTTACGACGGGAAACCGGCGAGACATGGGCCGATCCGTTATTGAGGGCAATCATCAGCGCGGGCAGCCAGCGGCCCAGCAGGCTGAACAGATCACCGGCGCCGACCTGGCGGTTGGCAGTTTTCAGTACACGCCCCAGACAGGCATCATCGTCACGGGTGGACGGTGATGCCTTGAGCATGTCACGCAAGGACTGTTCAAACGGATCGTGCATACGCACCTCTCGTGATATCTGTGAAAGACGCGATCAAAATTCTCTGGGTCACATGGCTCTCCCTCATACCCAGCGCAAACGCCGGAACAACCACCACTGCCCCACCCCGACTGTCACCATCATCAGGCAGGCAATCACGAAGCCATAAGGGTTCCCGGAAAAAGGAATTCCACCGACGTTTATACCGAGCAAACCGGTTAGAAAACTCATCGGCAAAAAGATCCCGGTAATGATCCCGAAACGGTACATGATGCGATTCATGTGCACGCTCAAACGCCGGTCTTCGGTCTCCAGCACCAGCCCCACGCGCTCCCGGGTCAATTCCAGTTCTTCCAGATAACGCGTCAGGCTGTTGTTCAATTCGTTCCAGTAGTCGCCGTCATCATCGACAAACCATGGCAGTTTTATTCGCGTCAGTTGACCGAAGATATCCCGCTGCGGAGCAAGGAAACGCTTCAGTCCTGCCGCTCGCCGACGGATCTGCAAAATGGCGCCATGTTCTGGAGTATACCGTTCGTCGGCATCCAGCTTTTCTTCTTCGTCATCGACGATTTCGGAGAGATCGCTGACCAGATCCTGCACCTTGTGGGTGAGGTACTGAGCCATATAAAGGATCAGGTCAGAGGTGGTTTTCGGCCCCTTGCCCTCGGCCAGTTGCACCAACAACTCATCGGTGGCGCGTAACGGACGCAAACGCAGGGAAATGACCCGCTGAGCAGAGGCGAAGATCCGCACCGAGACCATGTCTTCAGGCTCGGCACCCGGATTGAGGTTGATTCCACGCAAAAACAGCAACAGCTCGGAGTCCGGCAGCGCCAACAGGCGCGGCCGGGTGTTTTCTTCGAGCAACAGATCGCAGCTGAACTCACTCAGACCGCTGGATTTACGCAACCAGGTCTGAGTTTGCGGGTGACTACGGTCCCAGTGCAGCCAAAGGCTTTCATGGGGTTGCAGTTGCAGGTCATCCAGTTCAGTCCGGGTAAGCCAACGCGCACCGCCTTTGCCATCCAGCACCAGGGCATGCACCAGCCCCCACTGCGCGTTTTCTTCCTCGAACATCCTCACCCCTGGCTTGAATCAGTTATTTATTCTGGCATTTTCAACGGACTTGGCGAGATGATCACGCCATTATTGTCCGCGTAGATGTATTCGCCTGGACGGAAAGTCACGCCGGCGAAGGTTACCGCAACGTTCAGATCACCGAGGCCACGTCTGTCGGTTTTCATCGGATGGCTGGCCAGCGCCTGCACGCCCAGATCGGTTTGCGCAATAACGTCGACGTCACGGATGCAGCCGTAGATCACCAGCCCTTCCCAACCGTTTTTCGCGGCTTTCTCGGCAATCATGTCGCCCAGCAGTGCGCGGCGCAGCGAACCACCGCCATCGACCACCAGCACCTTGCCATTCCCTTTGAGCTCGGCCTGCTCCTTGACCCGCGAGTTGTCTTCGAAGCACTTGATGGTAACGATTTCGCCGCCGAAGGAATCACGGCCACCAAAATTGCTGAACATCGGTTCCAGCACCTGCACCAGTTCCGGGTAGGCATCACACAGGTCGGGAGTGAGGTAATGGTTCATCGAGAAACTCCTGTAAGAGAAAGAACACGATTGTGGGCTGTCGAAAATCGCCGGGGTTACAGTACTGAAACGAGTAGTCGCAAAGGATTAAACATCGATCCCGATGCGATCACCCTCGTAAGCCACCTTCAGCATGCTCAAGCCAGGGCACGGCGCCTGTACCGGAACGCCGCTGGGCAACTGAAACTCGATGCCGTGGCGCTGACAACGCAGGATATTTCCCGACAATGTCGCACTGCTCAGCGGCGCACCCTGATGCGGGCAACTGTCTATCAGCAACAACGGCTGATTATCCAGCACCATCAACAGCAGGCTACGCCCTTCGACCTGGAACGTCCGCCGATAACCTTCATCCAGATTGATCAGACGCTCAAGTGGCACGAACATAAGGGTGACTCAGCAACCGATTGTGACCAGAACAGCTCAATGCGTCATATCTTAGCCGTTAGCTGATCGGTGCGAAACGCTCTTGTCAGAGCATTCGTCTCAGACTGCTGCGGCCAAATCCGGCTTGTCAGCCAATAATGGCGTCTGCTGATCGGTCAGCCAGCGCTGCACCAACGGCCAGACTTCGGCCTGTGCGGCTTTGCTGACCAGCATTTCAACATGCCCAAAATTGTCCGAAAAGCCCTGCTCGCGCCCCAGGCAGATGAACTGTTTGTGCTCGGAGCCGATCTGATCGAACAGCTTGCGACACGCCCATTCAGGGTCCTGATGATCGCTGGTCGCGCTGACGCCCAATACCGGCACCTGAACCTCGGCCAGCCCGCCCCACCAGTCTTTCTCAGCATCGCCAAAGCGCCCGAACAAGCCATACCAGCGCATGCCTTCCAGGGCCAGGCCGATCGGCTCGTCCTCCGGGCCACGCTTGAGGCGAGAGCCCGAAATCTGCGCGAAACGCTTCAAGATGAACCGCCCGCTCCACTCCACCGGGGGAATTTTCAGCGGCCAATAGGTGCGACTGACCTGCGTCCCAAAAAATGCGGCAGAAGCCACGGCTGGCTCACCCAGGTACTGACCACCCAGCGCTGCCGCCAGAGTGATACCACCCAGTGAATGACCAATCCAGTGCGGAACCTGACCGCTTTGCTCACGAACGAACGCAGCAATCGCCGGCAGATCGTAACGGGCATAGTCGGCAACGCGGTTCTTTCGATAGTTCTGGTTGCGCGCGGACAATCCGTGACCGCGCATTTCCGGTATCCACACATCAAAACCGGCGCGCGCCAGGTAGGCGCCCAAGCCAAGGCCTTTGGGGGAAAACCAGAAGCGCCGATTGGAAAAGCTGCCGTGCAGCAAAATCACCGGAACGCCGCGCACGGAAGGCTCATCGGCCATGCCCAGACGGGTGACCGCCAGTTCGACGGTGCCGTCCGGACTGTTACCGGGTTTCAAGCGATAGACGTCCTCGCTCAGATCGCCGCGACGCTCGGCGCTGATCAAGGCGACAGGAAATAGGTTGCTGCTGCTTTGCATAATGCTCTTGCACAAAAAAGGGCGGGGTCCATCTGGATGCCGCCCTACTTTAACTCTAAAGGGCCGATCATCGATCGGCCCTTCACTCAACGACTCAGACCGCAGCCTGACCTTCAGCCAGGAAGAACCAGGTTTCCAGTACGGAATCCGGGTTCAACGAAACGCTTTCGATACCCTGCTCCATCAGCCACTTGGCCAGGTCCGGGTGGTCGGAAGGGCCCTGGCCGCAAATACCGATGTATTTGCCAGCCTTGTTACAAGCCTGAATCGCGTTGGACAGCAGCTTCTTGACCGCCGGGTTACGCTCGTCGAACAGGTGCGCGATGATCCCGGAGTCACGGTCCAGGCCCAGGGTCAGCTGGGTCAGGTCGTTGGAACCGATGGAGAAACCGTCGAAGAACTCGAGGAACTCTTCAGCGAGGATCGCGTTGGACGGCAGCTCGCACATCATGATGACGCGCAGACCGTTTTCGCCACGCGCCAGGCCGTTCTCGGCCAACAGCTCCACAACCTGGCTGGCTTCGCCCAGGGTACGGACGAACGGCACCATGATTTCGACGTTGGTCAGGCCCATCTCGTTGCGCACGCGTTTCAGCGCGCGGCATTCGAGCTCGAAGCAGTCACGGAACGACTCGCTGATGTAACGCGAAGCGCCACGGAAGCCCAACATCGGGTTTTCTTCTTCCGGTTCGTAGAGCTTGCCGCCGATCAGGTTGGCGTATTCGTTGGACTTGAAGTCCGACAGACGCACGATGACCTTTTTCGGCCAGAACGCGGCGGCCAGGGTGCTGATGCCCTCGACCAGTTTCTCGACGTAGAAACCGACCGGATCGTTGTAACCGGCCATGCGCTTGTCGACGCTGCTCTTGATTTCCGACGGCAGACCGTCGTAGTTCAGCAGCGCTTTGGGGTGCACACCGATCATACGGTTGATGATGAACTCCAGACGGGCCAGGCCCACACCGGCGTTCGGCAACTGCGCGAAATCGAAGGCGCGATCCGGGTTGCCGACGTTCATCATGATTTTGAACGGCAGCTCTGGCATGGCGTCGACGGAGTTTTTCTTGATGTCGAAGCCCAGCTCGCCTTCGAAGATGAAACCGGTGTCGCCTTCAGCGCAAGAAACGGTCACGCCCTGGCCGTCTTTCAACAGTTGGGTGGCGTTACCGCAACCGACGACGGCCGGGATACCCAGTTCACGCGCAATGATCGCTGCGTGGCAGGTACGGCCGCCACGGTTGGTGACGATGGCGCTGGCGCGCTTCATGACCGGTTCCCAGTCCGGGTCGGTCATGTCGGAAACCAGAACGTCGCCCGGCTGGACTTTGTCCATCTCGGAAACGTCTTTGATGATGCGCACTTTACCGGCGCCGATCCGCTGGCCAATGGCGCGACCTTCAACCAGCACAGTGCCGGTTTCTTTCAACAGGTAACGCTCCATGACGTTGGCCTGGGTGCGGCTCTTCACGGTTTCAGGACGAGCCTGAACGATGTACAGCTTGCCGTCGTCGCCGTCTTTGGCCCATTCGATGTCCATCGGGCACTTGTAGTGCTTCTCGATGATCATCGCCTGTTTGGCCAGTTCGCTGACTTCAGCATCGGTCAGGCAAAAACGCGCGCGTTCAGCCTTGTCGACATCGACAGTCTTGACCGAACGACCGGCCTTGGCTTCATCGCCGTAGATCATCTTGATGGCTTTGCTGCCCAGATTGCGGCGCAGGATCGCCGGACGACCCGCCGCCAGCGTGCCTTTATGGACGTAGAACTCATCCGGGTTTACCGCGCCTTGTACGACGGTTTCGCCCAGGCCGTAGGCGCCGGTGATAAACACCACGTCACGGAAGCCGGATTCGGTGTCCAGGGTAAACATTACGCCAGCAGTGCCGGTTTCCGAACGGACCATGCGCTGCACGCCAGCCGACAGGGCAACCAGCTTGTGGTCGAAGCCCTGGTGCACGCGGTAGGAAATGGCGCGGTCGTTGAACAGGGAAGCAAACACTTCCTTGGCCGCGCGAATGACGTTTTCGACGCCACGGATGTTCAGGAAGGTTTCCTGTTGACCGGCGAAAGAGGCGTCCGGCAAGTCTTCGGCGGTCGCCGAAGAGCGCACGGCCACGGCCATGTCCGGGTTACCGGCCGACAGCGTGGCGAACGCGGTGCGGATCTCGGCGTTGAGCTTCTCCGGGAACTCGGCTTCCATGATCCATTGACGGATTTGCGCACCGGTTTTCGCCAGGGCGTTCACGTCATCGACGTCCAGCGCATCGAGCGCGGCGTGGATCTGGTCGTTCAATCCACTTAATTCGAGAAAATCACGATAAGCCTGAGCCGTCGTGGCGAAGCCACCTGGGACCGATACACCGGCGCCCGCAAGGTTACTGATCATCTCGCCCAGGGATGCGTTCTTGCCCCCCACATGCTCTACATCGTGGACGCCGAGCTTATCGAGGGAAACTACGTACTCTACCAAGGTGATCTCTCCACTAACTGTGTTGGAAAAGCTCAGGGCGCTGGCGGCTCATCAGGAGCATTTGCCAGCGATATGGCCTGGACCTGGAAAATAAGTGAGAATGCAGGCCAATCCAGGCCGGCAAACCGCGCCTATCATATCCAAGAATCGTCACCAGCTTAAGGCCCAAGGCGCAAATGAAACGATCTGCTTTCTTTATCTCCGATGGCACGGGCATTACAGCCGAAACCCTGGGTCAAAGTCTGTTGGCGCAGTTCGAAAACATTACCTTCAGCAAAGTCATACGGCCGTACATCGACAACGTGGACAAAGCGCGGGCCATGGTACAACAAATCAACCAGGCCGCCGAAAAGGACGGATTTCGTCCGATCATCTTCGACACCATCGTCAACCAGGACATTCGTGAGATCCTCGCGACCTCCAATGGTTTCATGATCGACATTTTCTCGACCTTCCTCGCGCCTCTCGAACAAGAGTTGAGCGAGCACTCGTCGTATTCGGTCGGCAAGTCCCATTCCATTGGCCACAACTCCAATTACATGGAGCGTATCGAGGCGGTGAACTTTGCTCTCGACAATGATGACGGCGCCCGCACCCACTATTACGACAAGGCTGACCTGATTCTGGTCGGCGTGTCGCGCTGCGGCAAAACCCCGACCTGCCTGTACATGGCCATGCAATTCGGGATTCGCGCGGCCAACTACCCGCTGACCGAAGACGACATGGAACGCCTGCAACTGCCGACAGCATTGCGCGCCCATCAGCACAAGCTGTTCGGCCTGACCATCGACCCGGACCGCCTCACCGCGATCCGCAACGAGCGCAAGCCCAACAGTCGCTACTCGAGCTACGCCCAATGCGAGTTCGAAGTGCGTGAAGTCGAGAACCTGTTTCGCCGCGAGAACATCGCGCACATCAACTCCACGCATTTTTCCGTGGAAGAGATTTCGGCGAAGATTCTGGTGGAAAAAGGCGTGGATCGGCGCTTCAAGTAATTTTTCAGCGCCTGATCTACCGCCATCGCGAGCAAGCTCGCTCCCACACTGGACCGTATTTACCTTGAGGTCGCGGTCAAATGTGGGAGCGAGCTTGCTCGCGATGAACGATTACGCGGTTTCTGCACCCTGCTCCAACGCCTTCGCCACCGCCACGAACCCTTCACACAGTAACCTGTCATCCCCAGACGTATTACAGACACTCACCCGAATGAACTGCGGCACGCTTGCATGCCCAACGGCGAACGCTTCGGCAGTGGCGATCAGATAACCGTTCTGTTTGAGCTCAGCCTCGATCTGCGACGCACGCCAGGGCTCGGGCACTTCGATCCAGAAGTGTGGGCTGTGGAGGTGGGTTTTGTACTCAAGCCCCTTGAGTAGCCCGGCGACCAGGGTTTTGCGGCGAATGATTTCTGCTATTTGCTGCCCCAGCAACTGCTCGGCGACACCGTTTTCGATCCAGGATTTTGGCAGCCTGTTCATGATTATCCGTAGCCAAGGGCTGCATCTGGATCACGCGGAATTGTTTGGGGTGCTGGCGATTCTTGCCGCTGCGATCCTGCATGCGCTGTGTTACGTGGTGACCAAAAAACAAGGCAGCGCCATCAGCGTCATCACCTACAACACCCTGCCCATTGGCATCGCCGGACTAATGCTGGCAAGCGCAGGCCTGGTGGTCGAGACGCCGACATTCGCGACCATCAGCCTGCGCTCATGGGGCGCCCTGCTCTATCTCGGGCTGGTCGCTTCTGTCGGTGGTTTTATTGTGTATTTCATGCTGCTAAAACGTCTGAGCCCAATCATCCTGTCCTTTGTCTTCATCATCTTCCCGGTGTTCGCCGTGATCATCGGAGCCTGGTACGAAGGCTCGACGATTTCGCCGGAGCTGATGGCTTACAGCGCGGTGCTGTTGACGGGGTTTGCGATCACCAAACTGCCAATGGAGAAGCGGTTCAAGGTCTGAAAAACCCACCTTACGCGGGATCCGACTTCAGATCACGAAGAGGTCCATGAAGCGGTTAACCGGCGTTGCCTCAAGCTTCGCCTGATCCTTGCACAAGGCAAAGATTTGCGCCGAGCGTTGCGCAGTGAATCGGGTAATCAGATTGGCTTTGAACTTGTCCTCCAGCAGGGGAATGCCATCGGCGCGACGACGGCGATGGCCGATCGGGTATTCAACCACCACTTGTTCAGTGCTTGAACCATCCTTGAAGAACACTTGCAGGGCGTTGGCGATGGAGCGCTTGTCGGCCTCCAGATACTCGCGGGTGTAGCGCGGGTCTTCGACGATGACCATTTTTTCACGCAGCACATCGATGATCGGGTGCGCCGCGTGAAACTCATCTTCGTACTGTTCCGCCACCAGATTGCCGAAGGCCAGCGGTACCGCCGTCATGTACTGGATGCAGTGGTCGCGGTCCGCGGCGTTGGCCAGTTGACCAACCTTGGAAATGATGCGAATCGCCGACTCGTGGGTGGTGATGACGATCTTGTCGATTTCATCCAGACGATTGCGCACCTGCGGGTGCAAGGTCACCGCTGCCTCGCAAGCGGTTTGCGCATGAAACTCGGCCGGAAAACTGATCTTGAACAGCACGTTTTCCATCACGTAGGTGCCGTATTTCTGCGAGAGGCTGAAGGTGCGCTTGTCTTCAGGCTTGAGCGCCAGGTCCTTGTTGGTGTGGCTGAACAGCACGTCGTAGAAACCCCATTGCGGTGCCGTTAATACGCCCGGAATACCCATCTCGCCACGCAGGGCGATGTCCGCCAGCCGCACGCCACGACTGGAGGCGTCGCCCGCCGCCCAGGACTTGCGTGAACCGGCGTTTGGCGCGTGACGGTAGGTGCGCAATGCCTGGCCATCGACAAACGCGTGGGACAGCGCGGCCAACAATTGTTCGCGATTGGCGCCCATCAGTTTCGCGGTAACGGCCGTCGAGGCGACTTTGACCAGCAGGACATGGTCCAGGCCGACTCGATTGAAAGAGTTTTCCAGCGCTATCACGCCCTGAATCTCGTGGGCCATGATCATCGCGTCCAGCACCGCTCGCACCGTCAGCGGTGCATCGCCGTTGGCCACGCGTTTCTGCGACAGGTGATCGGCAACTGCGAGGATCCCACCGAGGTTGTCGGACGGATGCCCCCACTCGGCGGCCAGCCAGGTGTCGTTGTAGTCGAGCCAACGGACGATACAACCAATGTCCCACGCAGCCTTTACCGGATCGAGGCGAAAGCTGGTGCCGGGAACACGTGCGCCAAAGGGCACGACCGTGCCTTCGACGATGGGACCCAGGTGTTTGGTGCATTCGGGAAAACGCAGGGCAAGCAGACCGCAGCCGAGGGTGTCCATCAGGCAATTGCGGGCGGTGTCCAACGCCTCTTTGGACTCGATCTTGAAATTGAGGACGTAATCGGCAATGTCTTGCAGGACTTTGTCGTAGTCGGGACGGTTGTTCAGGTCGACGTTGGCGCTCATGCTCGATTCACTCTGGCAGTGGTTCGTTGATGGGACCTCGGTTCAGGGGCAATCTTAGTCAGTTACATCATTCTTATTGTTGGAAAACGGTCAATTGTAGGAGCGAGCTTGCTCGCGATGGCGGCGTGACAGCCAACATAGATACTGAATGTTATGGCCTCATCGCGAGCAAGCTCGCTCCCACAGGGTTCACTTCAGGTTTGTATTACCTCAGAAAGAGTCTCCCGGCACACGCACCCAGCCTTCCATCAACACCCGCGCACTGCGGCTCATGATGGCTTTGGTCACGGTCCATTCGCCGTCGACCAGATGAGCTTCGGCGCCGACGCGCAAGGTGCCCGACGGATGCCCGAAACGCACAGCATTGCGTGGAATACCACCGGCAGCGAGGTTGACCAGCGTGCCGTCAATCGCCGCTGCGGTGCCGATGGCCACGGCAGCCGTACCCATCATCGCGTGGTGCAACTTACCCATGGACAGCGCGCGGACCAGCAGATCGACATCGCCTGCTACCACCGGTTTACCGCTGGAAGCGAGGTAATCGGCGGGCCGTGCAACGAACGCTACCTTGGGGGTGTGCTGACGCTTGGCGGCGTCTTCAAGATTCTGGATCAAGCCCATGCGCAGCGCGCCGTGCGCCCGAATGGTCTCGAACATCGCCAGCGCTTTCGGGTCGCCATTGATGTCGCCCTGCAACTCGGTGCCGGTGTAACCGATGGCCTCGGCATTGAGGAAAATGGTCGGGATGCCGGCGTTGATCATGGTCACCTTGAGGGTGCCAACACCTGGCACTTCAAGATCATCGACCAGATTACCGGTCGGGAACATCGAGCCACCTGCGCCCTCTTCCTCGGCCGCCGGGTTCATGAATTCGAGTTGCACTTCAGCGGCTGGAAAGGTCACGCCATCGAGTTCGAAATCACCGGTTTCCTGCACCGCACCGTCGGTGATCGGCACATGGGCGATGATGGTCTTGCCGATATTGGCCTGCCAGATGCGCACCACCGCCACGCCGTTGTGCGGGATGCGACGGGCCTCTACCAGGCCGCTGCTGATGGCGAACGAACCGACCGCCGCCGAGAGGTTGCCGCAGTTGCCGCTCCAATCGACAAAAGGCTTGTCGATGGAGACCTGACCGAACAGGTAATCGACGTCGTGATCAGCCTTGATGCTCTTGGACACAATCACTGTTTTGCTGGTGCTGGAAGTCGCCGCGCCCATGCCGTCGATTTGCTTTTCATACGGGTCGGGGCTGCCGATCACTCGCAGCAGCAACGCATCGCGGGACGGGCCCGGAACCTGTGCCGATTCAGGCAAATCCTGCAAGCTGAAGAACACGCCTTTGCTGGTGCCGCCCCGCATGTAGGTGGCAGGGATTCTAATTTGAGGGGCGATCTGAGGTACGTGAGCCATGTGGGTCCTTATTGGCCAGCGCGGGACTTAAAATCCCGCGCGGCTCGTCGTATTAAACGGCAACAGCCGATTCAAGGAAGTCCTGGGCGAAACGCTGCAACACGCCACCGGCTTCGTAGATCGAGACTTCTTCAGCGGTATCGAGACGGCAAGTAACCGGCACCGAAACCTGTTCACCGCTCTTGCGGGTGATGACCAGGGTCAGTGTGGCGCGCGGAGTGCGCTCGCCGATCACGTCGAAGGTTTCAGTGCCGTCGATGCCCAGGGTCGTGCGGTCGGTGCCCGGTTTGAACTCCAGCGGCAACACGCCCATGCCTACCAGGTTGGTGCGGTGGATGCGTTCAAAACCTTCGGCAGCGATGGCTTCGACGCCCGCCAGACGCACACCCTTGGCGGCCCAGTCGCGGGACGAACCCTGACCGTAGTCTTGACCTGCAATGATGATCAGCGGCTGCTTGCGCTCCATGTAGGTTTCGATGGCTTCCCACATGCGCATGACCTGGCCTTCCGGCTCGACGCGCGCCAGCGAACCCTGCTTGACCTTGCCGTTTTCCTTAACCATTTCGTTGAACAGTTTCGGGTTGGCGAACGTCGCGCGCTGCGCGGTCAAGTGGTCACCCCGGTGAGTCGCGTAAGAGTTGAAGTCCTCTTCCGGCAAGCCCATTTTCGCCAGGTATTCACCGGCAGCGCTGTCGAGCATGATCGCGTTGGAGGGCGACAGGTGATCGGTGGTGATGTTGTCCGGCAGCACCGCCAGCGGGCGCATGCCCTTGAGCGGACGCGCCCCGGCCAGCGCACCTTCCCAGTACGGCGGACGGCGGATGTAGGTGCTCATCTCGCGCCAGTCGTACAGCGGCGCGACCTTCGGGCCGGTGTCTTCGTGGATGGCGAACATCGGGATGTAAACCTGGCGGAACTGCTCCGGTTTCACCGATGACTTGACCACGGCGTCGATCTCTTCGTCGCTCGGCCAGATGTCCTTGAGGCGGATTTCCTTGCCATCAGCCGTCAGGCCCAGCACGTCTTTTTCGATGTCGAAACGGATGGTCCCGGCAATCGCATACGCCACCACCAGCGGCGGCGACGCGAGGAACGCCTGCTTGGCGTACGGGTGAATCCGTCCGTCGAAGTTGCGGTTACCCGACAACACGGCAGTGGCGTACAGGTCGCGGTCGATGATCTCTTGCTGGATCACCGGGTCGAGTGCGCCGGACATGCCGTTGCAGGTGGTGCACGCGAATGCCACCACGCCAAAACCGAGTTGCTCCAGTTCGGTGGTCAGGCCGGCTTCATCCAGGTACAGCGCCACGGTTTTCGAACCGGGCGCCAGAGACGACTTGACCCATGGCTTACGGCTCAACCCAAGCTTGTTGGCATTGCGTGCCAACAGACCGGCAGCGATGACGTTGCGCGGGTTACTGGTGTTGGTGCAGCTGGTGATGGCGGCAATGATCACCGCACCGTCCGGCATCTGGCCGGGAACGTCGTCCCACTGACCGGAGATGCCTTGAGCCGCGAGATCCGAAGTAGCGACACGGGCGTGAGGATTGCTCGGCCCCGCCATGTTGCGCACCACCGACGACAGATCGAAGCTCAATCCGCGCTCGTATTGCGCGCCCTTCAGGCTGTCGGCCCAGAGACCGGTCTGCCGGGCATAGTTCTCCACTAACTGCACTTGCTCGTCTTCACGGCCGGTGAGTTTCAGGTAGTCGATGGTTTGCTGGTCGATGTAGAACATCGCCGCAGTGGCACCGTATTCCGGGGCCATGTTGGAAATCGTCGCACGGTCGCCGAGGGTCAGCTTTGATGCGCCTTCGCCGAAGAACTCCAGCCAGGCGCCGACGACTTTTTGCTGACGCAGAAATTCGGTCAGCGCCAGCACCATGTCGGTGGCGGTGATGCCCGGTTGCAGCTTGCCCGTCAGTTCGACACCGACGCTTTCCGGCAGGCGCATCCAGGACGCGCGGCCGAGCATCACGCTTTCAGCTTCCAGACCGCCGACACCGATGGCGATCACACCCAGCGCATCGACGTGCGGGGTGTGACTGTCGGTACCGACGCAGGTGTCGGGGAAGGCCACGCCATCGCGCACCTGAATCACCGGAGACATTTTCTCCAGGTTGATCTGGTGCATGATCCCGTTGCCCGGCGGGATCACGTCGACGTTCTTGAAGGCCTTCTTGGTCCAGTTGATAAAGTGGAAGCGGTCTTCGTTGCGACGGTCTTCGATGGCGCGGTTCTTTTCGAACGCCTCCGGATCAAAGCCACCGCGCTCAACGGCCAGAGAGTGGTCGACGATCAGTTGCGTTGGCACCACCGGATTCACTTGCGCAGGATCGCCACCTTGCAGGGCGATAGCGTCGCGCAGGCCGGCGAGGTCGACCAATGCGGTTTGGCCAAGAATGTCGTGGCACACCACACGGGCCGGGAACCACGGAAAGTCGAGGTCGCGTTTGCGCTCGATGAACTGCTTCAGGGAATCGGTGAGCGTGGCCGGGTCGCAGCGACGCACCAGGTTTTCCGCCAGCACGCGGGAGGTGTACGGCAGGGTGTCGTAGGCGCCGGGCTGGATGGCCTCGACTGCCGCGCGGACGTCGTAGTAATCCAGATGGCTGCCGGGCAGTGGTTTGCGAAATTCAGTGTTCATCGTCAGGACTCGGTCACGGTGATTGCATAGGAGGTGCCTGGCACCGGAACTGAAGTAACACCCAACCACTGTGGGAGCGAGCTTGCTCGCGATGACTGAGTCACATCCAACATCGATGTCGACTGACCCACCGCTATCGCGAGCAAGCTCGCTCCCACAGGGTCCTGGGTTTTATCCAGTAACCGGCGTTTAAGCGTCCACCACTCAGCGTTGTTCGATTGGCACGAACTTGCGCTGTTCGACGCCGACGTACTCGGCGCTCGGGCGGATGATGCGGTTGTTGGCGCGCTGTTCGAACACATGCGCCGCCCAGCCGGTCAGGCGCGAGCAGACGAAGATCGGCGTGAACAGCTTGGTCGGTATGCCCATGAAGTGGTACGTCGAGGCATGGTAGAAGTCAGCGTTGGGAAACAGTTTCTTCTGCTCCCACATGGTCTTGTCGATAGCTTCGGACACCGCGAACAGGACCTTGTCGCCGGCTTCGTCAGCGAGCTTTTTCGACCAGCCCTTGATCACTTCATTACGCGGATCATTGTCTTTGTAGATCGCGTGGCCGAAACCCATGATCTTGTCTTTGCGCTCGAGCATGGCGAGCGTGCCTTTGATCGCCTCTTGCGGCGACGCGAAGCGCTCGATCATTTCCATCGCCGCTTCGTTGGCGCCGCCATGCAGCGGACCACGCAAGGAACCGATGGCCGCGGTGACGCAGGAGAACAGGTCGGACAAGGTCGAAGCGCAGACCCGGGCGGTGAAGGTCGAGGCGTTGAACTCGTGTTCCGCGTAAAGGATCAGCGAAACGTTCATCACCTTGACGTGCAGCTCGCTCGGTTTCCTGTCGTGCAGCAGGTGCAGGAAATGGCCACCGATCGACTCTTCATCGGTCACGCAGTTGATGCGCTTGCCGTCGTGGCTGAAGCGATACCAGTAGCACATGATCGCCGGGAACGCGGCCAGCAGCCGGTCGGTTTTGTCGTGTTGCTCAGAGAAGTTCTGCTCCGGCTCAAGGTTGCCCAAAAACGAGCAACCGGTGCGCATCACGTCCATCGGGTGCGCGTCCGCCGGGATGCGTTCGAGCACTTCCTTCAGCGCTTGCGGCAGGTCACGCAACTTGCCCAGTTTGCTGATGTAGGCCGCCAGCTGCGCCTTGTTCGGCAGTTCGCCATACAGCAGCATGTAGGCCACTTCTTCGAAATGCGCTTGCGCCGCCAGTTCGCGAACGTCATAGCCGCGATAGGTCAGGCCTGCGCCTTCTTGTCCCACGGTGGACAGGGCGGTTTGCCCGGCCACCTGGCCACGCAGCCCGGCGCCACTCAATACTTTTGCTTCGGCCATTGCTGTCTCCAATCTTGAATTTGTTAGGGAATCGGCAAGTTGTGTACAACCGCGTCTTACTTCTTCGCAGCAAACAACGCATCGAGCTTCTGTTCGAAGGTGTGGTAATCAATGCGATCGTAAAGCTCCATGCGGGTCTGCATGGTGTCGATGACGTTCTGTTGAGTACCGTCGCGGCGGATCGCGGTGTAGACGTTTTCCGCGGCTTTGTTCATCGCGCGGAAGGCCGACAGCGGGTAGAGCACCAGCGACACATCGGCGGCTTTCAGTTGTTCGGTGGTGTACAGCGGCGTGGCGCCGAACTCGGTGATGTTGGCCAGGATCGGCGCTTTGACGCGGCTGGCGAACAGCTTGTACATCTCAAGTTCGGTGATGGCTTCCGGGAACACCATGTCGGCGCCGGCTTCGATGCACGCCGCGGCGCGATCCAGTGCCGACTCCAGACCTTCCACCGCCAGGGCATCGGTGCGGGCCATGATCACGAAGCTGTCATCGGTGCGCGCATCGACGGCAGCCTTGATGCGGTCGACCATTTCCTGCTGGGAAACGATTTCCTTGTTCGGACGGTGACCGCAGCGCTTGGCGCCGACCTGGTCTTCGATGTGAATCGCCGCCGCGCCGAACTTGATCATCGACTTCACGGTGCGCGCGACGTTGAACGCCGAGGAACCAAAACCGGTGTCCACGTCCACCAACAGCGGCAGGTCGCAGACATCGGTGATCCGGCGTACGTCGGTCAACACGTCATCGAGTCCGGTAATCCCCAGGTCCGGCACACCGAGAGAACCGGCAGCGACCCCGCCACCGGACAGGTAAATAGCCTTGAAACCGGCGCGCTTGGCCAGCAGCGCATGGTTGGCGTTGATCGTGCCGACCACTTGCAAAGGATGCTCGTTGGCAACCGCATCGCGGAAACGCTGGCCTGGTGTGCTCTTGTTGGAACTCATGACTCACCTCGTGGAGTGGCTGTCTGATGGGCGCCGTCCTGATAGTGACGGGCGATATTGCGTTTTGAAGCGCCGATGTGACGACGCATCAACAACTCGGCCAATTCACCGTCACGGTCGGCGATGGCATCGAGAATCCGGTGGTGCTCGGCAAACGCCTGGCGCGGCCGATTGGGCGTGGCGGAAAACTGGATGCGGTACATGCGCACCAGTTGATACAGCTCGCCGCAGAGCATTTGCGTCAGCGTGCGGTTGCCGCTGCCCTGAATGATCCGGTAATGGAAGTCGAAATCGCCTTCCTGCTGGTAATAGCCAACACCGGCCTGAAACGCCGCATCGCGTTCGTGGGTTTCCAGCACCCGGCGCAGTTCGTCGATTTCTTCGCTGGTCATGCGCTCGGCGGCCAGGCGACAGGCCATGCCTTCCAGAGACTCGCGAATTTCGTAAAGTTCAAGCAGTTCGGCGTGGCTCAGCGACACCACCCTGGCCCCCACGTGCGGGACGCGAACCAGCAGGCGCTGACCTTCCAGTCGATGGATCGCCTCACGCAACGGCCCGCGGCTGATGCCATAGGTGCGCGCCAGCTCAGGCTCGGAGATCTTGCTGCCCGGGGCGATCTCGCCTTTGACGATGGCCGCCTGAATGCGTCGGAAGACGTTTTCGGAAAGGGTTTCCGAATCGTCTGACGCCATCACGGGGGGATCGAGTTGATCCAGCATATTGTCGACACCTTATAAGCTAATGTGCCAAAAACTAACCAATATCAGGCAATCAGTCAAAGGAAAAAGAGCTATTGTCGACAATCGTCTAATAAACGCCTTAGGTAAAACCTAAGTAAAGGCCAGCCCCGCGGCTGGCGCCATAAAACCACCGTGCTAGAATGCCGCCCGCATTTGTCTGTCATCTTTTTATGGCAGGCATGAGAAGGAGCTTGTGCAGCAATGCCAGTCGCCTTGAACTGAAGAACGGACGGCACCGCGCCAGGATCTATGAGACTCAAGCCCTTCACCCTGCTGATCTGTCTACTCTGCCTGCCAGGTCTCGCGATCGCGGGCGAAAAGACTGTGTATGGCCTCAACGAGTACGCGCAGCTGGCAGGGATCGACCTGGAAGTCGCGGCCAAACTCGACACCGGGGCCAAAACCGCCTCCCTCAGTGCTCGCGACATCAAACGCTTCAAACGCAATGGCGAATCCTGGGTGCGCTTTTATCTGGCCATCGACACCGCCCATTCGCACCCTATTGAGCGTCCATTGGCGCGGGTCAGCAAAATCAAACGCCGCGCTGGCGACTTCGATCCCGAGGAAGGCAAGCAGTACACCGCTCGCCCGGTGATCGAGCTGGATATTTGCATGGGTACGGCGCTACGCAGCATAGAAGTGAACCTGACCGACCGAAGTGCATTCCAATACCCGCTTTTGATCGGCTCCGAAGCCTTGAAACGCTTTGATGCGCTGGTCGACCCCAGCCTTAAATACGCTGCTGGCAAACCCGCCTGCGCCGCCGACGCTCATACCGCAGAGTAATGCCCATGCGCTCTCTTACCCTCCACCTGAGAATCCTGATCGCCCTATTGATGGTGCTGGGCATTTCAGTGACGGCCTATCAGATTTTCGTGCTGGGCATTCCGGTGACCGAAGACGCCACCGACGACTTGTGGAACATCGACGCCAAGGTCCAGTTCGTCGCCAGTGCCAAAGATCCGGTCAAGATCCAGATGTTCGTGCCACCGCTGAGCCGCGATTACGTCAGCCTCAATGAAAGCTTTATTTCCAATAACTACGGTGTTGCGGTGAACCGCGTCGACGGCAACCGCAAAGTCACCTGGTCGGCACGTCGAGCCAAGGGCAACCAGACGCTTTACTACCGCCTGGTGCTGACCAAGCGCTACACCGGTGAAAAATCCAAAGTCAAAGGCCCGACCTTCCGCGACAGCATCTCCGTCGAAGGCCCGGAGAAAATCGCCGCTGACGCCCTGCTCGCACCGATCCGCCAGCACTCGGCAGACGTCGAGACCTTCATCGGCGAAGCGATCAAACGGGTCAACAACAGCAACGACGACAACGCCAAGATGTTGCTGGCAGGCGATACTTCGCCGACGCACAAGGCGAAAATCGTCGAGCTGCTGCTGTCCATCGCCCACGTACCGATGGAAAAGGTCCACACCATCCGCCTGGTGGCCGATCAGCCGCAAATCCCGGAACTCTGGCTGCGCAGCTTCAACGGCACCGACTGGCTGTACTTCAACCCGGAAACCGGTGAACAAGGCCTGCCAACCGACCGCCTGCTGTGGTGGACCGGCGATGACAGCCTGATCACCGTCGAGGGCGGCAAGAAAGCCAACGTCACCTTCAGCCTGAACAACAGCGAAATGAACGCCATTCGCCTGGCCAAGCTGACCGACGAAAATACCAACGCCAGCTTCCTTGATTACTCGCTGTACGGCCTGCCGCTGCAGACCCAGCAAACCTTCATGATCATGGTGATGATCCCGATCGGCGTACTGGTGATCCTGATCCTGCGTAACCTGGTCGGCTTGCAGACCCTCGGCACCTTTACCCCGGTGCTGATTGCTCTGGCTTTCCGCGAAACCGGGCTGGGCTTTGGTATCGCGCTGTTTACAGTGATCACGGCGCTGGGGCTGTCGCTGCGCTCCTACCTTGAGCACCTGAAGCTGCAAATGCTCCCCAGACTGTCGGTGGTGCTGACCTTCGTCGTGGTGCTGATTGCCGCCATCAGCCTGTTCAGCCACAAGCTTGGCCTGGAGCGCGGGTTGTCGGTGGCCTTGTTCCCGATGGTGATTCTGACCATGACCATCGAACGCCTGTCGATCACCTGGGAAGAACGCGGTGCCGGCCATGCGTTGAAAGTCGCGCTTGGCACGCTGTTCGCCGCCGCTCTGGGACACCTGATCATGAGTATTCCGGAACTGATTTATTTTGTGTTCACCTTCCCGGCGATCCTGTTGATTCTGGTGAGTTTCATGCTGGCCATGGGTCGCTATCGCGGCTACCGCCTGACCGAGCTCATGCGCTTCAAAGCCTTCGTCAGGGCTGATTCGTAATGTTCGGTTTCTGGAAGACCTGGAAGGCCCTGCACGCTCGGGGCATCATGGGCATCAATCGGCGCAACGCGGACTACGTACTCAAGTACAACAAGCGCAGCCTGTACCCGATTGTCGATGACAAGATCATCACCAAGGAACGCGCGATCAAGGCCGGCATTCATGTACCGGAAATGTACGGGGTGATCTCCACCGAGAAGGAAATCGACAAGCTCGGCGAGATCATCGGCAACCACAGCGACTTCGTGATCAAACCGGCGCAGGGTGCCGGCGGTGACGGTATCCTGGTGATCGCCGACCGCTTCGAAGGCCAGTACCGCACGGTTTCCGGAAAGATCATCAGCCATGAAGAAATCGAACATCAGATTTCCAGCATTCTGACTGGCCTGTATTCCCTGGGCGGCCACCGCGACCGTGCGCTGATCGAATACCGGGTGATTCCCGACCAGATCTTCAAAAGCATCAGTTATGAAGGCGTGCCGGACATCCGCATCATCGTGCTGATGGGCTACCCGGTGATGGCCATGCTGCGTTTGCCAACCCGGCAGTCCCATGGCAAGGCCAACCTGCACCAGGGCGCTATCGGCGTCGGCGTCGACCTGGCCACCGGCCTGACACTGCGCGGCACCTGGATGAACCGAATCATTGCCAAACACCCGGACACCGCCAACCCGGTGGATGACGTGCAATTGCCCTACTGGGACGGTTTCATGAAGCTCGCCGCCAGTTGTTATGAGCTGTGTGGCCTGGGTTACATCGGCGTCGACATGGTGCTGGACCAGGAAAAAGGTCCGCTGATTCTCGAGCTCAACGCGCGCCCTGGGCTGAACATTCAGATTGCCAATGACTGCGGGTTGACCCAGCGCACCCATGCGGTCGAGGCGCGTCTTGAAGAGCTGAAGGCCAGAGGCATTACCGAAACTCCGCAAGAGCGGGTGGAGTTTGTTCAAGAGATGTTTAGGCATATCCCCTCGGTTGACGGCTGATTCCAGACCGAGGTGCACCCATCGTCGGAACGCCGCCCGGAGCAAGCTCGCTCCCACACTGGATCTGTGTCGCACCAAAGATCTAAATGTGGGAGCGAGCCTGCTCGCGATGGCGGCCTGACAGCCACCAAAACCTTCAGCCCTGCCTCCAACCTGCCAATCACCGACATCCCCTCTAGGAGCAATTCCCGCAGAGGACTACAATCGCCACCCCGCGTCGATGGCTGATCTGCCCCGCTCATGTTGACCTGCTCCGTATACCCGCTTCCCTATCGCGCCAACCCCGCCGAGTATTTCGCGGCGATTCGTCATGCCCCGGGCAGTGTACTGCTCGACAGCGGCCGGCCGAGTGCCGAACGCGGACGTTATGACCTGCTCAGCGCCTGGCCGTTGGCAACACTGGCGGTGTCGCCTGACGAAAGTGGCGGCGCGTTCCTGCAACGCCTGCGTGACACGCTGGGCCGACTCGGCGACGCCGCGATACCAGAACCCTACAAGTTGCCGTTCGCGGGTGGCTTGATCGGCTACCTCAGTTACGATTTCGGCCGTCACCTGGAAGCCCTGCCCTCTCAGGCTCACGATGACTTGCAACTGCCCGACGCGCGCTTTGGCCTGTATGACTGGGCGCTGATCAGCGATCACCTGATCGGCAGCAGCCAATTGGTATTCCATCCAAACCTGATCGAAACCGAGCGCCAGCGTCTGATCGAACTGTTCAGCCAGCCCACGACTGCGGCTGCCGCACCGTTCACCCTGAGCGGCGCCATGAGCCCCGACCTCAGCGCCAGCGACTATCAGCAGGCGTTCGTGCGTATTCAGCAGTACATCCAGGCCGGCGACTGCTATCAGGTCAACTTTGCGCAACGCTTTCGCGCGCAGTGTGAGGGTGATCCGTGGACCGCGTATTGCGCGCTGCGGGCAGCCTGCCCGACACCGTTCTCAGGTTTCCAGAGCTTGCCCGGCGGCGGCGCGGTGCTGAGCCTGTCGCCGGAGCGTTTCGTCAAAGTCAGCGACGGTCATGTGGAAACCCGGCCGATCAAAGGCACCCGCCCGCGTGGGCAAAACGCCGCCGAAGACGCAGCCAACGCCGCCGAACTGTTGGCCAGCCCCAAGGATCGCGCGGAAAACCTGATGATCGTCGACCTGTTGCGCAACGATCTGGGTCGCACCTGCCGCATTGGCTCGGTGCGCGTGCCAGAATTGTTCAGCCTGGAAAGCTACCCGAACGTGCATCACCTGGTGAGCAGCGTCACCGGCGAATTGGCTGACAACAAAGACGCCCTGGACCTGATCGCCGGCAGCTTCCCCGGCGGCTCGATCACCGGCGCGCCGAAGATCCGCGCCATGCAGATCATCGACGAACTGGAGCCAACCCGCCGTGGTTTGTACTGCGGCTCGCTGCTGTATCTGGATGTACGCGGAGAGATGGACAGCTCGATCGCCATCCGCAGCTTGCTGGTCAAGGAGGGTCAGGTCTGCTGCTGGGGCGGTGGCGGGATCGTCGCCGATTCGGACTGGCAGGCCGAGTATCAGGAGTCGATCACCAAGGTGAAAGTATTGCTCGAAACCCTGCAAAACCTTTAAAAACATCGCGAGCAGGCTCGCTCCCACAGGTACAGCGTTGTCCTTGTGGGAGCGAGCCTGCTCGCGATAGCGCCATCAGCCCCGACACATGACTTACAGGCTCAGTTCGCGATTCGAGGCCTTGAGAAATTCCAGCTTCAGCTCGGCAAAGCTGTGCACCGCCGGGAACTGCGGGAATTCGCGGATCACGTTATCTGGCGCGTGGAACAGAATCCCGGCGTCCGCCTCACCCAGCATGCTGGTGTCGTTGTACGAATCACCGGCCGCGATCACCCGATAGTAGAGGCTCTTGAAGGCCAACACCGACTGACGCTTGGGGTCTTTCTGACGCAGTTGATAGCCCGTCACCCGACCGGTTTCGTCAGTCATCAGACGATGGCAGAGTAAGGTCGGAAAACCCAATTGACGCATCAGCGGCTGGGAAAACTCGTAGAACGTGTCGGAAAGGATCACCACCTGAAAGCGCTCACGCAGCCAGTTGACGAACTCGATGGCACCGTCCAGCGGCTTCAGGGTGGCGATCACTTCCTGAATGTCGGACAGCTTCAGGCCGTGCTCGTCGAGGATGCGCAGGCGCTGCTTCATCAGCACGTCGTAATCGGGAATATCCCGGGTGGTTGCCTTGAGGGATTCAATCCCGGTTTTTTCGGCAAAGGCGATCCAGATTTCCGGGACCAAAACACCTTCCAGATCGAGACAGGCAATTTCCACAAGACACTCCCATTTATACTGATTATTGAGTTGAGCGAGCAAAAGGACTGCCGAACTCTAGCGAGTCGTACCGACCGACGCAACGCAGACGAGCCCCCCTGTCGCCTCGGGTTTTTGCTACCATCGCCACTATATAGAGCGCTTAGCGCCACCGACCTGTAGGAAACCGCCCTGATGAGCCCATCGTTCGACGTCACTGAACTCGCCGCGACCTATGCCACCAAATCCGCCCAGGACATTCTCAAACTGGCTTTTGCCGAGTTCGGGGATGATCTTTGGATCTCCTTCAGCGGCGCCGAAGACGTGGTGCTGGTGGACATGGCCTGGAAGATCAACAAGAACGTCAAAGTCTTCAGCCTCGACACCGGACGCCTGCATCCGGAAACCTATCGCTTCATCGATCAGGTGCGCGAGCACTACAAGATCGAGATTGAACTGGTCTCGCCGGACCATACAAAGCTCGAACCGTTCGTCAAAGAAAAAGGCCTGTTCAGCTTCTACAAGGATGGTCATGGCGAATGCTGCGGCATCCGCAAGATCGAACCACTGCGTCGCAAGCTGTCCACCGTCAGCGCCTGGGCCACCGGCCAGCGCCGTGATCAGAGCCCGGGCACCCGCAGCCAGGTTGCCGTACTGGAAGTCGACAGCGCGTTCTCGACGCCGGAACGCACCCTGTACAAATTCAACCCACTGGCACAAATGACCAGCGAAGAGATCTGGGGCTACATCCGCATGCTGGAGCTGCCGTACAACAGCCTGCATGAGCGCGGTTTCATCAGCATTGGCTGCGAGCCGTGCACCCGCCCGGTGTTACCAAACCAGCACGAGCGCGAAGGTCGCTGGTGGTGGGAAGAAGCCACGCAGAAAGAATGCGGCTTGCACGCGGGTAACATCATCCAGAAAGCCTGATCCCCTGCCCTGCAAAATCCCCTGTGGGAGCAAGCTCGCTCCCACAGGATCTGCACTCGGCCAGGAGACCTGCTCAGACGGCGCTGAATCGCTGCGCCCATTGCTGCTCGGCAAACTGCTCGATGATGAAATCAACGAACGCTCGCGTCTTGCCCGGCAGCAGTTTGTGTTCGGCGTAGTAGATCGAGATGTTGCCGTCATCGACATACCAGTCCGGCAGCACGCGCTGCAAGGTGCCGACATTCAGGTAACCGACGGCGAACGGCATGCTCACCAGCGCAATGCCCAAACCTTGCACCGCAGTGGCGCAAGCGGCTTCGGAGTCACTCATGGTCATCCGCGCCTTGAGGTTCAGCGGGCTGTGTTCCTGACGACGGCTGGTCAGTTGCCAGGAACGCACCCGGCCGGTCTGCGGTGAACGAATCAGAATCCCGTCGCAGTAGCGTAAATCATCCGGTTCACGAATCACCTCGCGCCGGGCCAGATAATCGCTGGATGCCACCAGCACTCGGTGGGCCGGCGTCAGCTTGCGTGCGACCACCCCTTGCGGCAGTTCAAAACCGCCACCAATCGCCGCGTCGAAGCCTTGGCCGATCAGATCGACCTGGCGGTTATCGAAATGCCAATCCGGGTTGATCGCCGGGAAACGTCGCAAAAACTCGCCCAGCAGCGGCACGATGTACAGCCGCCCAAACACCGTGCCCATACTGACTTTCAGCGTCCCGGCCGGACGCCCTTCGGCGCTGGCCAGATTGGCCACCGCGTTCTGAATGGTGTGCAGGCTGGCACTGACTTCGCCGAGAAACAGCTGACCGGCTTCGGTCAACGTCAGGCTGCGCGTACTGCGCTGAAACAGCCGAACGCCCAGGCGCGCCTCAAGCTTGGCGACACTTTTGCCCACCGCCGCCGGGGTCAGGCTCAAGCGCCGCGCGGCTTCGGCAAAGCTGCCGACCTCGGCGCTGCGAACAAAGCATTCGATACTGCTGAAGGTTTCCATGGCGGCCACTATAAACTTTTGGTTTACACAGACTATAGCAATGACCGTCTACACAGCAGGTAATCCAATATCGATACTAGGCCCCATCAACCGAGACATCTCGCCTCGGGACTTTGGAGATCGACATGACCACTCAAAACCTCAGCGGTAAAGTAGCTCTGATCCAGGGCGGTTCCCGCGGCATCGGTGCCGCCATTGTTAAACGCCTGGCCGCTGAAGGCGCAGCGGTCGCCTTCACTTACGTCAGCTCCGCTGCCAAGGCCGAAGAATTGCAGAACAGCATCACCGCGACCGGCGGCAAAGCCCTGGCCATCAAAGCCGACAGCGCTGATGCAGTAGCCATTCGCAATGCGGTAAACACCACAGTCGAAACCTTTGGTCGCCTCGATATTCTGGTCAACAACGCAGGTGTGCTGGCCATTGCCCCACTGGAAGATTTCAAACTCGAAGACTTCGACCAAACGCTGGCAATCAACGTACGCAGTGTGTTCATCGCGACTCAAGAGGCCGCCAAACACATGACCGAAGGCGGTCGCATCATCAACATCGGCAGCACCAACGCCGACCGCATGCCCTTCGCCGGTGGTGGCCCTTACGCCATGAGCAAGGCGGCTCTGGTCGGACTGACCAAAGGCCTGTCCCGCGACTTGGGCCCACGGGGCATCACCATTAACAACGTGCAACCTGGCCCGGTCGATACCGACATGAACCCGGCCCACGGCGATTTCGCCGAGAGCCTGATCCCGTTGATGGCCGTTGGTCGTTACGGCAACGCCTCCGAGATCGCCGGTTTCGTCGCCTACCTCGCAGGCCCGGAAGCCGGCTACATCACCGGTGCCAGCCTGACCATCGACGGTGGTTTTGGCGCCTGATTCACCGCCCTCGCACCGTAAAAACAAAACGCCGGGTAACCTTTGATCAGGTTGCCCGGCGTTTTGTCGTTCAGCGTTTGCCCGTTATCTCAGCTCGAGTGCCGGCAAGCCGTACGCGTGCGGCTGGAAGGCCTTTAACGTACGAAGAATGCTGTCGGCATGCGCATACTTTTCATCAGCCATGGCCGCATCCGGCACAGCAATCGCGGTCATCCCCGCGGCTTTTGCTGCGGTGACGCCAAACGGTGAATCTTCAAACACCAGGCAATCCTGCGGCGCCACACCCAGACGTCGCGCGGCGGTAAGGAAAATATCCGGTGCTGGTTTCGCCGCGCCCACCTCAGGGTCATCAGCAGTCACGATAGTGTCGAACAGCACAAACCAATCGCCATGCAACGTGGTTTTCTGCCCGAATGACTGACTCGAAGAGCTGGTACCCACGGCAATCGGAATATTGTTCGCCTTCAAATGCTGAACCAACTCCTGCGCCCCCGGCATTGCCAGCGCCCGTGGAAAACGTTCACGCATCAGCGGTTCGCGGATCACCAGAAACTCTTCGGCGCTGATCGGCAGATCCAGCGCCTCGACGACATAGCGCGCCAGATCATCGGCACCACGACCGATGATGTTCTGTTTGATGCTCCAGTCGAACGTTCGGCCGTAGCGTTCGGCAATGATTTGTGTGACCTCGGTGTAAATGCCCTCGGTATCGAGCAGCAGACCATCCATATCGAAAATCACGGCCTTGATCGGGCCGAAGTCGAGCGGTGCATTCATCGCATCTGATCCGTTATCAACACAACATTCCGGGAGGCGGCTCAGGTACGGCCAGTGCCTTGATCGATCGAAGAGGGATCGATTAAAGGGTCCGGTAGCATAGCTAGCGCGGTTCACATGCAGCAACTGTTTGCCGCCTCTCGACTTCAGATCACGGCCTAGGGTGTGTAGCGAGCGCAAGGAAAGCGCTGCGCGGTTACTTATAGAAATATAAGAAAGCCATTGAATGACTTATGGAAGACTTATTAATATCCATGAACGAAATCTACTGGATCCGCAAAGCCGTAAAGCAACTGCTCAGAGTACACACGGAGCACCGGGCCCAAATCCGCGATGCCGTAACGCAGCCGGAGCGCATGCCCGACGCAATCAACGTCAAGGCGCTGGCCCTGCACAATTGCGGGTATCGCCTCAGAGTCGGTCACTACCGGGTTCTGTTTGACTGGGACGGCTCGGTCCAGGTGGTCAGCATTCAAGAGGTCAAAAAACGTGACGAACGCACCTACTGACATACAAATCATCAACGGCCCGGACGGCGAACCGGCCTTTGTGGTCATTCCCTACCAGCAGTATGTCGCTCAACACGGCGGTACCGAGCTGATTCCTCATCAAGTGGTCAGTCGTATCGTCGACGGCGCCACCCCAATCCGCGCCTGGCGCGAACACTTGAACCTGACTCAGGAGGAAGTGGCAAAACGAATGGGGATTTCACAACCCGCGTTCGCCCAGCAGGAGGCGGTGAACAAACCGCGCCGCGCAACCCGGGAAAAAATCGCCATGGCGTTCGGGATCAGGGCTGATCTGTTGGAGTTGTGAAGTCAGAGTCATTGCGGACTGTGGGTTCTGGTAGCGCACTAGCATGGGGGGGCTTGGGGTCGAGTGACCCAGAACGAAAAAACCCGGCAATTAGCCGGGCTTTTGCAAATCGAACCGCTGGAATCAGTGCCCCTACTTGCCCATGAGCGCACCGCCGGCTGCGCCACCAAGGCCAGCACCAATGGTAGAACCGGTCTTGCCGCCCAGCTTGTTGCCGATGACCGAACCACCCGCCGCGCCTACACCGCCGCCGATTGCAGCTTTAGCGCGGTGGCCCTTGCTCGCGCCGGCAGCACTGCCCGCCGCGCCTGCAACGCCTGCACCAATCGCCGCGCCGGTGCTGCCACCGAGCTTCTGACCGACCACGTTACCCAGCGCACCACCCAGGCCGCCGCCGAGCGCTGCGCTGCCATCACCGGCCATTGCGCCTTGAGCGACCAGAAGACCCAGAACCAGAGCAGGCAAAGTTAAACGCATGACATGAACCTCAAAAAGGGTGCTGATTAGTAATAAATTGGATGCTGTAAAAGGCAGCCGGATCAGTCAATGAACCAGCTCAACCCTCCCGAGCGCGAGGGTTGGACAGTTTATACGCAAAGAGTTTTATCGAAGACGAAAAAAAAGCCCGCAGGGGAGACGGGCTAATGGAATTGCTTTTTAACGGATGAGTTGAGCCTACGGATGTGATTGTGAAAGAAGCGTGAAAGAAACGTCCGACAATCAATAACGTTGATACAGCCCTTTCGGTTACTTGCGTACAGGCGCTGCGACCTTCGGCATAAACGGTTTTGCGGTGGTTTTTGTCACCGCTGGCAGCCTGGCCCTCCCCGGCTTGGTCGGCGTTTCACCAAACCCCGCTACATAATCTGTCTGACCACACTGCACACAATTGTTGACCGGATACTCAGCGCCATCATCTTCAATGTAAGGATTGCTCATCTATCAGTCCCTCCAGCCAGATCGATACCGGCAAGCAACTGATTGCCTTAAAAATACCGACCTTCAAGGTTTTTGAGACTAGCCGGTCATTACCGGACCAGTGATTCAAATACGAAACACCCGACGAACGGCCAGGAAAAGCCTCTGACCTCACCGATCCGCTTCTGACAGATAAAACGCCAATCAGCTTTACTTGCTAAGGACTGTTGCAACCCGGGTCCAGCTGATGGTTTTGGTGTTAAGCGCACAGGAGGTTGTATGACGGTATTTTTACTGCTGTACCTGTGCACTGACGCCTCCCGCACTGACTGCCAGGTGATACCCGTCGAACACTGGGTACGCGCTGACGCTTACAAACAATGCATTGCTGCCGCCAAACAGCTAACGACGGATCTCACCGCCAAGAATCGTAAGACCAATTACTTTGTCTGTGAAACGCAAGTCAGCCAGTGATTCTCAGATTTATTTTTGGAAGTCGTAGCCACTGCGTCAGGAACTCTTCGCTAACCCGTCCCGACTGATACACCCCATTCCCACCAGCGCCGCTTCAACCGCCTCATCCAAAGGTGTACCTAAGTAATGGCTGCCGTGTGAGCACCGAGCCGCCTATAAATGGGAGCACGCCTAGAACTTGCACCCGTTTATGCCAGAATGCTGTGGTATGGAAATACACATTACCTTGCAGGGCCAGACCGATTTATCTGGCCAAATTTATCGCCAGTTGCGCGCTGGTATTATTGACGGCCGCCTGGCTGCAGGCGAGCGTTTGCCCTCCACCCGCGATTTGGCCGGGCAGTTGGGCGTATCGCGCAAAACCACGCTGGATGTATTTGAGCGACTACTGTCTGAGGGTCTTTTGCAATCACGCCTCGGCGACGGCACCTTTGTGGCTGACGGCTTGCAACGCGTGCCGGTCAGTCACCCTATTATCCAGCACGCGCGCCCAACAGCCCTGTGGGAAGCGATGCCTGCGGCGCTCTCCATGCCTCGCCACGGCACCACCCCACCGCTGGATTTTCTGGGCGGGGTAACCGATAAATCGCGATTTCCGTTTGAACCATGGCGGCGTTGTCTAAACCACGCCATAAGGCTGCAAGCCCGCGAGCGTGGCACTTACCACGACCCGGCCGGTGAACAAGAGTTGCGCCTCGGTATCTCGCGCTATCTCGCGTTTAGTCGCGCAGTGGTGAGCAACTGGCAAGATGTCATCGTTACTCAGGGAGCACAGCAGGCACTGGATTTACTGGCGCGGGTGCTGGTGAACCCTGGCGATATTGTGGCCATGGAAGAACCCGGCTATCCCCCCGCGCGCGCTTGCTTTACCGCTATGGGCGCCAAGGTAGTGAGCGTGCCAGTCGATACCGAGGGCATGCTGGTAAGCCAGCTACCTCAGGGTGCACGGCTTATTTATGTAACGCCATCACACCAGTTTCCGCTGGGCATGCCATTAAGCCTGGAGCGCCGCGTTGCCTTGCTTGAATGGGCACAAAACGCCGGCGCAGTGATCGTCGAAGACGACTACGACGGTGAGTTCCGCTTTGAGGGCCGCCCGCTAGAATCGCTTAAGAGCCTGGATCGCAGCGGGCTGGTAGCCTACGTGGGCACTTTTTCCAAAACCATCTTCCCCGAGTTACGTATCGGCTATGTGGTGCCGCCCCTCACGCTGATAGCTGCCCTGATCAAGGCTAAACAGATTGTGGACTGGCACACCGCCACGCTCACTCAGGCGGCCTTGGCGCGCTTTATGCTTGACGGTGATTTCGCCAAGCACCTGCGACGCATCCACAAACAATACGAAGCCCGGCGCGAAGCGCTGCTGCGGCATTTGCGTGGGCCGCTCGCTCCGTGGTTTGAGCCGATTGTGCCGGCCGCAGGTATCCACCTCACAGCGTTGTTGAAGGCTGGTTTTAATGAAGCGGATGTAGTGAATGCCGCCCGTGACGTGGGGGTAGGCTTATATGGTATTTCCAATTTTTATGCCGATACGACTCCCCGGCCGGGTTTGCTATTTGGCTATGGCGGGATCAGTGCAGAAGAGATCGACACCGCGTTAGGAAAGTTGCTGCTAGCCCTGCGTTAGGGTGTGTCATTGCGTAGAGGGGTAACGGACCACGGTGGAGGCTTTTTTTGGGCGTTTCGCATTTTAGCGCGACGCTACTGGTTACCTGAAAATACGCAGAAATGGCCATTTCTGCCTACTGGTTCCGCGATTAACCTTGCTCCTGTCCGCGCAGTTTATTGCGCCTTACCCCGACTGGAGCACGATCATGGAACAACGTCTCGACTTCTACAAAGCCAATGGCCACGCCATCAAAGCCATGATTGGCCTGGAAGAGCGCATCGGCAAATCTGCATTGGAAAAATCCCTGGTAGAGCTGGTGCGCCTGCGTGCCTCGCAAATCAATGGCTGCGCATTTTGCGTTGATATGCACTCTAGCGATGCCCGCAAAGGCGGCGAAACCGAACGCCGCCTGGCCACCACCGTAGTCTGGCGTGAAACCCCCTTCTTTACTGACCGCGAGCGCGCTGCGCTTGAATGGACAGAGGCCTTGACTCTGGTGTCGGTAGACCATGTACCAGACTCCGTATGGACCGCCGTGCGCCCCTACTTCAGCGATGAGGAAATTGTCGATCTCACCTTGCTGGTGATTGCGATCAATGGTTGGAACCGCATGGCCATCGGCTTCCGTAAGACCCCAGCCTGAGGAGCATGATCATGCGCAATGTCAAACACGCTACGTTACCTCTAAGTCGCGTATTGGCTGCGACATTCGCAGTCGCGCTGACGTTCGTCCTGCCTGTCGCACATGCGCACGATGCAGGCGAGGAAACGGTTACCCCGGTTATGAAACAGGATATTCCTAAAAATGCGGGGGATCATGTCTTGCTGGCCACGGTGAGTTACGCACCGGGTCAGGCATCCAAAGCCCATTTGCACGTCGGACCGATATTTGCCTATGTGCTGGAAGGACATGTCACCTCGCAATTAGGCGATGGCCCGCTCAAAACCTATGGCCCTGGCGAGAACTGGTATGAAACACCGGGAACGCATCACACGGTATCGCGCAATGCCAGCGACACCGAGAGCGCCAAGCTGTTGGTGTTTGCAATCGTGGATGGCGCGAACCCCATTAAACAGCCTCTCCCGGCACCATAAACTTGCTCATCTCTTGGCTGATAGCGATTGAGCTCCCGTACGCTCGCCATATGAGCAAGCGTATGGGTATCCAGTCGATCAGTCTTGACTCACTGCCCTGTGGACCTGGCGAACTCACGGGCTTGTCGAGGGTTGACCCGCACCCTGGGAAAACCTGCGGCATAGAGCGCCTCCAAGGCCTTCAACTCGTATCAGCCCATTGCTTCCAGAACAACCTGCTCAGGCGCGAAAGGCCTCAGCCAGTCGATCACCTGGCTCCATCCAGCAGGGTCATTGGAGGCGTGTAGCCGTGGCTTATGTCCATGCACTCCCACATCGGGGAGTCCTTGCTCACATCGATACCCGCGCCTATGCAATTCATGGCGATCGCCTCTAGTCTGGTGACGTCGAGAGTTCTCCTCGTCAGCCCAGCCTTATCTACGAGTGGGGTTACCGTCGGATAAAGATGAAAACCTCATAGTTTCCAGAAGTAAAAGTTCGAAAGCCCCTCATTGAGATAGCGCCTTTGACAAATACTACCGTTACAATTTGACACTTATTCACTCCGCAAAGACCAAAGTCCATGACTGAAGACTTCGAAGTCCCTAGCCCGCACGAAAAACATCTCGAACACGCTACCGAACACGCCCAGGCCCGCGGAGACAGTTTCGCCAGCAAGATCGCGGTGATGACGGCGATCATGGCGACCATCGGTGCCATGCTCAGCTATCAGGCGGGCTCCACGGAAAGCGAAGCGGCAATGGACAAAAACAACGCCGCCATCAAGAAAACCGAAGCCTCCAACCAGTGGAATTACTACCAGGCAAAATCCAGCCGACAAAACCTGTCGGAACTGGCGATTCACATTCCCGGCCTCGATGCCGCGCACTACACCGCTGAAGCGCAACGCTACAAGACCGAAAAAGAAGCGGTGCGCAAGCAGGCAGAGATACTCGAAGCGGAAGCTCGCGAGTGGGATGAAAAGTCAGAATTGGTATTGCACCAGCATCACCGCTGGGCGCAGGCAATGACGGCCATTCAGATTGCCATTTCGCTGGCAGCGATCACCTTGTTGACGCGCAAGGAATGGCTGAAAAGGGTCGCGTACAGTGCGGCGGGCATCAGCGTCGTGCTGGGTTCGCTGGCGTGGTTACATCTATAAGTTTTTGGCGGGGGAGCGACATCAGGTCATCGCTCCAACGTCAATTCATAAGGGTTGCGTACACACGCTAGCACCTGCGCGAGACACTGCCTGCAACTTGAGCGCCTACCGGCACGATTTCGCGGCAAGCAAGGTGCCCTGGTTCGAGATCACGGATGCCTTGTCGCTGCATGAAACCGCTGAGCTACAAACAGTTACGCAGTGACTTCAGCAGCGCGCCCGACTTGGCCCACGGCGGACCTTGATAAAGCGATATTCGACTCCCATTCTTGTACTTCACAATATCCAGAGTCTCGTCGGCGGTAATAACGCTTGGCGCAGTGATCCTGTAGCCGTTAGCAATTGCAATCTGAGTGGTTTTAGGGACCTCGCGCTGCCAGGCCGGCAGTACGCACTGTGCGTAGTCCTTGGGAACCTTGGCAGTGATCTCACTGACATTCGGTTCACCCGGCACCAAGGACGCTGGCAAAGAGCACCCCGCCAACGCTGCAACAGCAAGCGCGCCTATCAAAATTCGCATAATTGTTCCTTGCAATAAAATGTGGCAAATGTAACGCGAGGCCGAGTAGACATCCAGCGGAATTGGGGGGCCGCAGTGCGACGCTCGGTTCCAGAATTGAGAGCGATTTTATCGAAAAGGAACGTTTTCGCGCGCTTCTAAAAATCGGCCCAACTCCTTTTCGCAAGCCCCGCCTTCAGCCTCGACGTTTCGTCGCCTCGTCGTTGATAGCCTCTGGACCGTAGAGCACACTCCGAATCGCTGACGGAACCAGCCCCCAAACAGAAAGCCCACCACGCGTGGGCTTTCTGTTGTCTACCCTTCCCAGGCACGCCAATGCCTCAGCCCAGAGAATATTTGGCGCGCACCGCCGAACTCGACTTTAATTTTACTGATGCACCCAGGAGTTTCTTCACGACACTCACTATCGGGAGCCCAGTCATGAACACCCCTCTATTCGCACTGGTCGCCGTGTTATCTGCGGTGGCTGGATGCAGCTCTGATTCACAGGTCTATCGAGAGCAACCGCTGGTCGCAAAGGTCGAGATGGGCATGAGCAAGGATCAAGTTCAGCAAATCGGCGGGAAGCCTTTATCCATCAGTGAGCGCACCGTCGAGCCCGGCACCTGCTTTGACTACATGCTCACGCAAGCCGGCCAAAAGCACACGTTCAATGTCAGTTTTGATGGTCGAGGCAAAGTCGACCATAAGAGCTTTATGACGTGCGCGGAATGGAGTCATGTGCAGCAAAAGGCTAGAGAGCCATCCGGCAGTACGGGGGGGATGGGCGGTGGAGGATATTAGCGCTTAACAGCGGGGATGGATTTGTTTTGGCTGGGAAAACCGGCCTTGTAGGGCTTGGTAAGACGGTATATTTTTTTGAGGTGGGCAGGCGTCCGGGATGCTCGCAGCCCACCTGCGGACATTACCAAGAGGAGAGGTGAAAATGGCCAACTCCGTAAAGAAAATGCCGATCAACACTGAAGACAAAGCCAGTCAGCACCCGGTAACGACTGACCTTTGGCGTCCCCTGGAAAAACTGCGGCAACAGGTCGATCACCTGTTCGAAGACTTCAATCGAGGCTCAGGATTGTCGCCGTTCAGCCGCGGACTGTTTGATGTCGAGCCGTTCTGGCGGCGGGAATTTATCGGTCGCGGCCTACCTGCCGTGGATATTGCCGAGAAGGAAAAAAGCTTCGAAATCACTGCCGAATTACCGGGCATGGATCAGAAGAACATCGAGATCAAACTGTCCAACGGTAGCCTGATCATCAAAGGCGAAAAGAGAGAGGATAAGGAAGAGAACAGAAAGGGCTATCACCTTTCCGAGCGTCACTACGGTTCCTTCGAGCGGGTGTTCAACCTGCCAAAAGGGGTTGATGCCGACAAGATTGAAGCAAAATTCAGCAACGGTGTGCTGAGCATATCGCTGCCGAAAAAGCCCGAAGCCATAAAACCGGAAAAGATCGTGCCGATCAAAACCGAATGAGCCGGCGACAGACCAGCCCCTTGTCGGGAAACCGGCAAGGGGCTTTTCATTGTAGAGAGGGGGACGCGCAACGGTAGACGGTTGCCTGCGCTGTCGTCATTAAAAAATCAAAACGAGCGCATGGCCAGAAAAGCCGGAACCTCAGCCGAAAAAATCTCAACGATGTAAAAAAACTAGAATACGCTAAACGCTACTACCCAAGGATGACGGCAGAAATCAATGCTAATACAGAAGGCCTCAATTTTTGCCACCGAGTGGACGGATGCCAAACTCAAGGTCGGCCATGTAGTCCTTTTCGTTGCCGTCGTCTGCCTCTCATTGACAGCGATAAGCATCTGGGGCGTTTTCAACTCACTGGAGTACCATCTGCACGACAAAGAAACCGAGATGTCCAATCTTTCCAAGACGCTATCATCCAACATTGAGGCCACTCTAACTCAGGCCGACACAGTGCTTTTAGGCGTTAAGGAGCGTCTGGAAGCTGAAGGTGAAGACACGGAAAATTTAAAAAGGCTGGGCGAACTGCTTAAAGTACAACAAAAGCGCCTACCTCAAATACATGGCTTCTTTATCTATGATGAGCAAGGGCGCTGGCTACTTAATTCAAACGGCATACTCCCCGCCGGCGCAAATAACTCAGACCGCGACTATTTCATTTACCATCGTGACCATGCCGACTCCGGCCCTTATCTTGGCCCCTCAATACGCAGTCGCTCGACCAATGAATGGATCATGACTATATCCCGCAGAATCAACCATCCTGACGGGAGTTTTGCCGGGGTAACGATTGCTACCATTTATCTTGATTATTTTCTCAGCCTCTACGACGACGTCGACATGGGAACAAACGGAATCATCAATCTAGTGACATCACGCGGCAATATTCTGGTACGCAAACCATTTCACGACTCAGACATCGGCATTAACATATCAACTGGAGAAGTGTTCGCCCTACTAAAACCCGATGTAAATTCAGGCACTGCAACCATAAGGTCGTTTATCGACGGCGTGGAGCGAGTCATTGGTTTTCGACGTGTTGATGGATACCCGTTGATCGTCATCGCCGCTTTTGACAGAAATGAACTCCTCGCGGACTGGCGAAGCGAGTCTCTGGCCAGCTTATTCATATCCTCCATATTGCTAATAATCCTTAGCATCATAGGTTATCGACTGATCAAGCTGATGAGCCAGCACATTCAAGCGCAAAGAGAGTTACAGGCATCCCAAAAGAACTATATCGAAGCAAACAAAGCACTTGGATTAATGGCACTCGAAGATGGGCTTACAAAAATTGCCAACCGCCGTCATTTTGACTTATTTATAGAAGCTGAAATCAACCGCAAGAAACGCAAGTTAGACGGCACTGCGCTAATCATGATCGACATTGATTTTTTCAAAGCCTACAACGACCACTACGGACACGTACAGGGTGACGAATGCCTGAAGACGGTGGCGACAATAATTAAAAACCATGTCAACCGAATCGGCGATCTTGCCGCCCGATACGGTGGAGAAGAATTTGCCATTGTGCTTTCAAATACAGATTATGTTGGCGCTTTCCTGCTGGCTGAAAAAATACGACTCGATCTAGAACAAATTAAAATAGAACACATCAAGTCTCCGCTGGGAGTGATCACTGTCAGCATTGGCATTAGCGCACTCTCTGAAGAGGAAATTGGCACTCCCGAAAACCTGGTGGATACCGCCGACAAAGCGCTATACATCGCCAAGTCTAACGGGAGAAACAGGACAATTATTTCAAATTAATATTGATCGGCCTGAGGGGATTAGAAAAGCTTGATCAACACCGCCGTGACGGCGGCCACGGCGTAATCTCTATACACGCGAAATGAGATATCAGCCCTGCCCACCGAATATTTGTGAAGGCCGACGCAGGGTCGGATCAAACGGGTTGATCTTCGGTCCGATGGCCGCAGCCTCGCGCTTGAGCATTTCCACAACGGTAGGCAGCCGGTCCGGCCCCAATCGGTCACTGATGGTCGCCACGCTGAGCGCAGCCACGGCATGACCGTCGCGGTTGAGTATGGGAACGGCGAGACCTGCCATGCCTGGCAATGCACCCGTGTTGCGGGCGGCATAACCAAGGCGACGGACATTTTCCACCTCCGAGCGCAGGAACACCTCGTCATACAGGTGAAAGTCCTTGAGCCTGGGCAGGTTGTAGCGGATCACTGTCTCACGCTCCTCTTCGGGCAGGAACGCCAGAATCGCCAGACTGCCTTGCCCCACCCCCAAAGCCACCCGCCCGCCGATATCGCCGGTAAAGGTGCGGATCGGATAAGGCCCTTCACTGCGGTCCAGACAGATGGCATCGAAGCCGCTGCGTGCCAGGAGAAATAGCGAATCACCCAGCGAAGCACTGAGCCGCAGCATGCTTGGCCTGACCAGATCGCGCAGGTTGCCAGTGTTGCCGGCGCGGGCGGCCAAGGCAAAGAATTCCAGGCTCAGGCGGTAACGCTTGCTGCGCCCATCCTGCTCGACCATGCCTTCGTCCATGAGGCTGCGCAGCAAGCGATGGGTGGTCGGTTGCGACAAGCCGACCTGCTGCGCCAGTTGGGTCACCCGCTCACCACCTTCAGAGGCCGAGCCAAGCGTACGCAGTACGGCGAACAACCTTGAGACGCTACCAACACCGACTTCTTTGGCACTTTCATTCCGATCAGTGGAATTCATTTTGAATATTTCTCTATAAAAATTCGATCATTGAAAGAAACCGTAGAAATACTCCTTTCAATGAAATTAGTACTTTCACCCATCCTAATCTTCGTCCTAATCTGAGTCCACAGGGGCGATTCGAACAATATTTGGCAGCCGACTCAGATCGAGCTCCAGCGCACCCGCGGCATCCCTTCGCATCTGCCCATCACAAAAAAGCGTGTTTCGACGCGTCCTATAAATACAGATGGAACGCAGGCATGGCATTTCTCCAACTCGAAGGTCTCAGCAAACGCTACGGTGCAATCGACGCTGTCGTCGCCACACATCTGGCGGTGGAAAAAGGCGAATTCGTTTCTCTGCTCGGCCCTTCCGGTTGTGGCAAAACCACTACCTTGCAAATGATCGCCGGTTTCGTCGACGCCACGGCCGGGCGCATAGTGCTGAACGGTCGCGACATCACCCACGCCAAACCGAGCAGCCGTGGCCTGGGGGTGGTGTTCCAGAGCTATGCACTGTTCCCACATATGACGGTGCGCGACAACGTCGCTTTTGGCCTGCGCATGCGCAAGGTACCGACAGCCGACATTGCCCGGCGGGTGGCCACGGTGCTGGCGCTGGTACGCCTGGCCCAACATGCCGAACGTTATCCACGAGAACTGTCCGGCGGACAGCGCCAGCGTGTAGCCCTCGCCCGAGCCCTGGTGATCGAACCGCCGGTGTTGTTGCTCGATGAACCGCTGTCCAACCTTGACGCCAACTTGCGTGAAGAAATGCAGTTCGAGATTCGTCGCATTCAGTGCGAAGTCGGCATCACTACCCTGATGGTGACCCACGATCAGGCCGAAGCGTTGTCGATCAGTGATCGCGTGGTGGTGATGCAGGCCGGCCGCGTGACCCAGATCGACGAGCCGTACAAGCTCTATGAACACCCGCGCACCCGCTTCATTTCCGGCTTCGTCGGTAAGGCCAATATGTTGGCCGGGGACTTTGACACGGCGGGTTGCCCGCAAGTGCGCCATAGCAGCGGCGACGGCGAACTGACCCTCAGCCTGCGCCCGGAAAAGATCGACATGCTGGACGCCGGCAGCGGTCGTCTGCAAGGGCGCATCCTGACCCGTTATTTTCTCGGCAGCCAATGGCTGTATCGCATCGAAACCGCCGTGGGTGAACTGACCGTGGTACGCCGAAACGACGGCAGCGCCCCGCTGGCCGAAGGCACCGCGGTGGGGCTCGACTGGCAGGCCGAGCTATTGCGCGTACTCGCGGCCGATGAGGTGTCGGCATGAGCACCCTCGCCGCCATGCGCCAAGGCGGACGCGGTTATCTGCTGTCGATGCCGGCGATGCTGTTGTTCGTCTGCCTGTTGGTCCTGCCGCTGTGCCTGACGCTGGTGTTGTCATTCAACGTCTTTGACTACCAGCTCGGAGTGAAAAGCGGCGCCTACACCCTCTCCCACTACCTTGGCCTGTTCAGCGATTCGTACTTCTACGAGATTTTCTTCCGCACGTTCTGGATCAGTGCCGTAGTGACGTTGCTCTGCGTGCTGATCGGCGTGCCCGAGGCCTACATTCTCAGCCGCATGGGGGCACCGTGGCGCTCGATCTTTTTGATCCTGATCCTGACCCCGCTGCTGATTTCGGTGGTGGTACGGGCCTTCGGCTGGAGCCTGTTGCTCGGTGCCAATGGCTTGGTCAATCAAGCCATTGAGGGACTCGGCGGGCGGCCGGTGAAGCTGCTCTATACCTCCTTCGCAGTGATCATCGCGCTGGTGCATGTGATGCTGCCGTTCATGATCATCCCGATCTGGACCTCGCTGCAAAAACTCGACCCGGCCGCCGAACAGGCGGCGCTGTCCCTCGGTGCCAGCCAGGCCAAGGTCATGCGCTTGGTGGTGTTGCCCCAAGTGATGCCCGGCGTGCTCTCGGGAACCCTGATCGTGTTCGGTCTGTCGGCCAGCTCCTTCGCCATCCCCGGCCTGCTCGGCGGGCGACGGCTGAAGATGGTTGCCACAGCGGTCTACGACCAATACCTATCGGAGCTGAATTGGCCCATGGGCGCGACCATCGCAGTGGCGCTGCTGCTGGCCAATCTGCTGATCATGCTGACCTGGAACCGCTGGGTCGAAGGCCGCTATAAAAAAACGTTGGGGGAGTAAGGCATGTCCAGAAACGGTCCTCTGTCGCTGGTTTTCCATACGCTGGTAGTGCTGTTCATGATGGCGCCGCTGGTGGTGGTCTGCCTGGTGGCCTTTACCCCGGAAAACACCCTGAGCCTGCCAACTGCCGGCTTCTCTTTGCGCTGGTTCAAGGCAGTCTTCGAACGTGCCGACTTTATCCACGCGTTCTACAACAGCCTGATCCTGGCCTTCGTCGCAGCGTCCCTGGCGACGCTGATCGCGGTGCCCGCCGCCCTGGCGATCACTCGCTACACGTTCCCGGGCCGTGACTTTCTCAACAGCGTGTTCCTGTCGCCGATCATCATTCCGCACCTGGTGCTGGGCGTCGCAATGCTGCGCCTGTTCGCCCTGATGGGAGTCAATGGCAGCTTCACCTGGCTGATGCTGGCCCACGTCGTAATCATTACGCCGTACGTGTTGCGTCTGGTCATCGCCGCCGCCATCGGGATCGATCGCAGCACCGAACAGGCCGCCGAATCACTGGGCGCCAGCCGCTTAACGCTGTTCCACCAGATCACCTTGCCAATGATTCTGCCAGGAGTGGCCGGTGGCTGGCTGCTGGCGTTCATCAACAGTTTCGACGAAGTCACTCTGTCGATTTTTGTCAGCTCACCGGCGACCCAGACACTACCGGTGCGCATGTACGTCTACGCCACCGAATCCATTGATCCGATGATGGCCGCCGTCTCGGCTCTGGTGATCGCACTGACCGCAGCGACCATGATTCTGCTCGACCGGGTGTACGGCCTGGACCGGGTTCTGGTTGGCAAACATTGAAAGGAAAGGACTGAGATGGCGTTGCTCAAACGACTGGCCGAACAGGATCGACCGGGGCTGGCTTTTACCCTCGACGGTCAACCCGCCACTGGCTTGCAGGGCGACACGCTGCTGACTGCAGTACTGACCTGCGCCGAGCACTTGCGCGGCAGCGATTTCAGCGCCGAACCGCGCGCAGGTTTCTGCATGATGGGCGCGTGCCAGGATTGCTGGGTACGCCTGAAAGATGGCCGCCGCGTGCGCGCCTGCTCGACCCCGCTGGAAGCGGGACAAGTCGTCAGCCGTGAACCGGGGCGCAGGCCATGAGCGTGGTTATTGTGGGCGCTGGCCCCGCCGGGATTCGCGCCGCGCAAACCTTGCTGGCTCACGGCGTCAAACCGTGCCTGGTGGATGAAGCGCCACGCGGCGGCGGCCAGATTTATCGCCGCCAGCCCGAAAATTTTCGCCGTTCGGCGCAGAAGCTGTATGGCTTCGAGGCCTCGAAAGCCGAGTCGATTCATCGTACTGTCGATGAGCTGGCGACGCAGATCGACTACCGCCCCGAAACGCTGGTATGGAATGCCGAAAATGGTCGCCTGGATACCCTGAACAATGGTCGCTCCAGGGTCGTGGACTATTCACAAATCATCGTCGCCACCGGCGCCACCGACCGCATTCTCCCTGCACCGGGCTGGACTTTACCGGGTGTGTACAGCCTCGGCGCTGCGCAAATCGCGTTGAAGTACCAAGGCTGCGCCATCGGGGAGCGCGTGGCGTTTTGTGGCAGCGGGCCTTTGTTGTATCTGGTTGCCTATCAATACGCCAAGGCCGGCGCAACGGTCGTGGCCGTGCTGGACAGCGCACCTTTCAACGCCCAATGCCGAGCCTTGCCTGCCTTGATGGGTCAGCCCGGCACCTTGGCTAAAGGTATGTATTACCGCAGTTGGTTGACCGCCCACGGCATCCCGGTGCATCAGGGCGCAACCCTCGAACGCATCGACGGCGAGCAGCGCGTCAGTGCCGTAGTCTGGCGTCAACATCAGCGCCAGCAACGGCTGGAATGCGATGCGGTGGCGTTCGCCCACGCCCTGCGCAGTGAGACGCAACTGGCCGATCTATTGGCCTGTGAGTTCCACTGGAGCGAATTGAACCGAGCCTGGCTACCGCTTCGCGACAGTGCCGGACGCAGCACTGTCGAGGGCGTGTATTTAGCCGGTGATGGCGCTGGGATCATGGGCGCCGACGCCGCGGAAATGGCTGGCGAGCGCGCCGCCCTGGCGCTGCTCGAAGACTGCGGGCACAAGGTCGACAGCGCTCGCGGCAAGCATCTGGAACGCAAACTTGTCGCCATCGAACGCTTTCGGCATGGCCTGGAAACTGCGTTCCCCTTCCCCGCCAACTGGGCTGCGCAGGCACCGGACGAACTGATCATCTGTCGCTGCGAAGAAGTCTCGACCGGCGATGTGCGAGCCGTGGTCGATGAAGGCCATTGGGAACTCAACCGGGTCAAGGCCCAGTGCCGGGTCGGTATGGGCCGGTGTCAGGGGCGGATGTGCGGCGCAGCGGCGGCAGAGATCGTCGCCCAGCGCAGCGGGCGGGCGCTGGCCAGTATCGGCCGGTTGCGCGGCCAGGCACCGATCAAGCCGTTGCCGTTCGGTGTGGAGGTTGAGTCATGAGCACGCTGATAGAAACCGATGTGGTGATTCTCGGTGGCGGTATTGTCGGCGCTTCGGCGGCCTTGATGCTCGCACGCAAGGGTAAACAGGTGGTGCTGCTGGAGCGCGACTTTTGCGGTTCGCACGCCAGTGGCGTGAACTACGGCGGCGTACGCCGTCAGGGTCGGCCACTGAGTCAATTGCCATTGTCCCAGCGTGCCCACGAGATCTGGGGCAACTTGCGTGAATTGATCGGCATTGACGGCGAGTATGTTCGCTCGGGGCATCTCAAGCTCGCCCGCAGTCATGCGGACATGACTGCGTTGCACGCCTACGCCGAGGCCAGTCGCGGCTTTGGCCTGGGGTTGCAACTGCTCGACCGCGCCGAGTTGCGCGCACGTTTCCCGTGGGTCGGCGATGTGGCGGTGGGTGCCTCATTGTGTCCAGACGACGGCCACGCCAATCCACGCATGGTTTCTCCTGCCTTCGCCCGAGCCGCGCAACGCCTGGGCACACGGGTGTTCGAACAGGCCAAGGTTACACAGGTCGAGCACGACGGGCAGGCGTTCCAGGTGCACAGCGCCAATGGTCTCCAGGTCCGCGCACCATGGCTGCTCAATTGCGCCGGCGCTTGGGCTGGCAGCGTTGCGGCGAAGTTCGGCGAGCCGGTACCGATGCACTGCGGGTATCCGGCGATGCTCGTCACCGAACCTTTGCCCGTGGTTATGGATGTGAGTACCGGTGTCGAAGGCGGCGGTATTTATGCGCGCCAGGTCGCCCGCGGCAATTGCGTGTTGGGTGGTGGTCAGGGTTTCGCCCTCGGCCCGGAACAGGCTCGGCCGGGACAGGCGGCAGTGCTCGACATCCTGCGCAACGCCGCCGAGCTGTATCCGTTTTTGGCGGGTGCTCAGGCGATTCGGACCTGGAGCGGCACCGAAGGTTATCTGCCAGACCGGGAGCCCGTGATCGGCGCCAGCACCACTCAAGCCGGATTGCTCCATGGCTTCGGCTTCGCCGGGGCTGGTTTCCAGATTGGCCCGGCGGTGGGGGAAGCCTTGGCCGAGCTGGTCTGTGCCGGTCATGCAACACACCCCATCGAAGCGTTTTCAATCCGTCGTTTTTTATCCACTCCGGCCGCCGTCAGCGGGGACCGTCATTCAATTGCCTAGAGGAAGTCGCGCCAATGAAGAACGTCAATCGTATCGCCCTGTCTTGCCTACCCTTGGCCAGCCTGCTGCTCACGGCCCCGGCGCATGCCGAACCGACGCTGTATCTGGGCATGAACGGCGGCACCATGGAACGCGTCTATGCCGACAAAGTGTTGCCGGCGTTTGAGAAAGCCAATCACGTCAAGGTTGTGATCGTACCCGGCACCTCCTCGGACATTCTGGCCAAGGTCCAGGCCAGCAAGGACAACCCGCAAATGCACGTCATGTTCCTCGATGACGGCATCATGTATCGCGCCATTTCCATGGGCTTGTGCGACAAGCTGCAGGACAGCCCGCAACTGGCGGACATTCCGGCAAAAGCCAAGATCAAGGATGAGGCCGTCGCCGTAACGCTGGGTGTGACAGGCCTCGCGTACAACGCGCGAATGTTCAAGGAAAAGGGTTGGACCCCGCCGACCTCGTGGATGGATTTGGCCGACAGCCGCTTTAAAGACAAAGTGGTGTTCCAGTCGCTGGCCTCATCGACTTTCGGCCTGCACGGTTTCCTGATGTTCAACCGCATCCAGGGCGGCAACGAATCCAACGTCGAGCCGGGTTTCAAAACCTGGCCAAAAACCGTTGGCCCCAACGTGCTGGAATACATTGCCAGCTCGGCGAAGATTTCCGAAATGGTGCAAACCGACGAAGCGGCTATCTTCCCGCTGACTCCGACCCAAGTCACCACCCAGCAATTACTGGGTGTACCAGTTGAGTACGCTCAACCCAAAGAGGGTGCGGTGGTACTCAACGTCGCCGAATGCACCATCGCCCACAACGACCAAGCGGAACTGGCGCAGAAACTTGCTGCCTTCCTGTTGACCCCAGAAGCACAAGCACCGGCACTGGAAGAAGGCGACCAGATCCCATCCAACCCGAAAACCCCGACCACCGACAAGACCCGGGGCCGGGTCGAGGCAATGAACAAATACCTTGAGACGGCCATCTCTATCGATTGGGATCAGGTCAACCAACAGCGGCCGGAATGGAATGCGCGTTGGAGCAAGACGATCGAGCGGTAGGCCTCTTCGGCTAACGCCTGCAAAAAGAAAGCACAAACAAAAGGCCCGTAGCGTGGGTCGCACTCAAAAGATGAAGAAAGGTCTTACTCTGAACACCCAGCGCGTGCCGCGTGGGGCGACGCGTTGGAGTGACAGTGATCAGAGTAGGATAAGATGCCTGTAAATCAGGCTCGCTATGAGTAGCCCCGCATGACAGATAACAGTCGGAACACCACCCGTCTGATCAAGAAGTACCCGAATCGCCGTCTATATGACACGCACACCAGCAGTCATTTGACCCTTGCGGATATACGCCAATTGGTCGTCGATAAAATCCCGTTCGAGGTGGTCGACGCCAAGACTGGCGAGGATCTGACCCGAAGTATTTTGCTGCAGGTCATTCTGGAAGCCGAAAGTGGCGGTGAGCCGATATTCTCCAGTGAGATGCTCATGGGGATTATTCAGTTCTACGGTCCCTACCAGAGCGTCCTCGGCAGCTACCTGGATAAAAGCATCCAGACGGTTATCGACATCCAGTCCCAGACCGGAGCTCAGTCCTCTGAAGCCTGGAGCGAATTCATGCACCAGCAAGCACCGGTCATGCAGGATTTGATGCGCCAGTATGTCGACCAGTCAAAAGCCCTCTACCTGAACACTCAGAACCTCTTCGGCCTGTTCGGCGGCATGCCACCAGGCAAGCCAGCTGCCGGTGGCGGGACGAAAAAAAATGGCGATGGGGAGTAAACCCATCGCCATCAGTTCAACCGCTCTAATGTGACTTACTTGTTGCCGCTTGTGGCCTTGGCACCTGGAGCGGTTTTGCCGGCTGCTGCGGTCGCTGCGTCAAAACCGCTCTGGGCAACGTCAGCAGCCTGTTTTACGGCTTTCTGTGCGCTTTCAAAAACGGTACCGGCATTCGCCAGCGACGACTTGAATGCGGCCACAACAGGCTCGGAGCCAGCCGGTGCATTCTTGCTGATCACGTCAACGAACTCTTGCACCTGCTGGGTGCCCGCCTCGACCTGACGCGAGGTCAGTTTGGTGATTTCCGAGTGAGTGCCAACAATCAACGCTTGCACTTGGCGATTGAACTCAGCCAAGCGTTCGGCTTGCACATTTGGCTGGGTGAAAGAAGCCTGGAGCTCAGCGAACCCTTGTGGATCACGGACTGCCAGCAGCTTGCGAAAGACGTCGAATTGTTCCTCGGTGGAGGCCTGCAGTGTCTTGAACTGCAATTGGCTGAGCTGTTCAACACTGGAGAAGATTTTGCCGCTGATTTGCTGCAGGAGGTCTAGGTTGGCTTTCTGAGCGTCTTGCAATTTTTCCGAGTTGAAAAAAGACATGCTTGAATCTCCTGATTCTGGAAGGCCGACACGGGCCTGAGGACGCGATAGCGATCCTGCCGGTCATCGCGCTAGGTTTAATTTTGCAGCGCACAATTTTTTTTGGCAATGATTTTTTGTGCAGCGCACAAATGTTTTTTCTCTACTGCCGATTTTCGCTATAGACTCCTGACATCAAGCGGACAGCCAAGGTCTCATTCATCAATGAGCCGCAGGCCGCTGCTTCGCATGCATAACCCCAGGAGATCACCATGGGCCAGGAAGATATTATTGCATTGCAATATAAAAAACTCTCCTCTCAACGCGGCCTGTTCGAACACCTGAGTCATCTACAGCACCTCAATACGCTGAACATCCTTGATGCTTTGCACCAGCGCCAGGAAAAAAACCTAGCGCCGCTGAAGCAGGGTCAACTCAGACAACCTACGCCCGCTGAATGGCAGGAATATGTCACCGACCTTGGCCAACGCTGCCTGCTGTTCTGGGACACCCTGCGCCAGCGCGGCGACAATACGCTGGCGCATGAACGCGCAGGGTATCCGCTGCTGCTCAAGTTCGATCATGAAACCCTGATCGCAGGCTCCGATCTCCCACGCCCGGTCAACTATTCACTGCTGCGAATCCTCCCCGGACCAGAGCAAAGAATCGACAGCAACGGCCAGCCGGTGATCATCATTGACCCACGCGGCGGCCACGGCTCCGGAATCGGCGGCTTCAAACAGGATTCGGTATTAGGTGAAAGCCTCAGAGCCGGTCACCCCACTTATTTCATCTCTTTCAGCCACTCACCACAGCCTGGGCAAACCCTGGCCGATATCGTCGAAGCCCAGGCCCGGTTCATCGAGGTCGTCAGCGCCCTTCACCCAGCCAACAGCAAGCCGATCATTATCGGCAACTGCCAGGCCGGCTGGGCCTTAATGGGATTGGCGGCAACAAGACCGGAACTGCCGGGATTGATCATTATCAATGGTGCCCCCTTGTCGTACTGGGCCGGTGTCAATGGACGCAATCCGATGCGTTACACCGGCGGCCTGCTGGGTGGCGGCTGGATGGCTCGCCTGGGTAGCGACTTGGGCAATAACCGTTTCGACGGCACCTGGCTGGTCAGCAATTTCGAAAACCTGGACCCGGCCAACACCTATTGGGGCAAGTACTACCAGTTGTTCAGTCGGATCGACAGTGAGGCTGCGCGCTTTCTCGACTTCGAACGCTGGTGGGGCAGCCCGACCCTGCTCAATGGCGAAGAGATCGAGATGATTGTCGATGACCTTTTCATCGGCAACCAGTTGTCCGGCGGCCTTGGCCGCAAGAGCTCCGGTATTGACCTGAAACGGATCGAAGTACCGGTGGTGGTGTTCTGCTCCTACGGAGACAACATCACCCCTCCCCAGCAGGCGTTGAACTGGATCGCCGATGTCTATCCCAGCGATCTCGCTTTGCATGATGCAGGACGTACCATCGTCTACCTGCGACACGCCAGCATCGGCCATTTGGGCATCTTCGTTTCCGGCAAGGTGGCGCGACGTGAACACCGTGGATTGCTCGGTGCGGTCGAAGCCATCAATGCGCTGCCGGCAGGGCTATACGATATGCTGATCGACGATCTGCCGGCCCCCTCAGGCAGCGGTGACGTGCAATACAGCGTGAGTTTCGAATCAAGGCGAATAGCTGATATCCATGATGACGTCGAGCCAGCCCGTGATGACGATCGCGAATTCTCTCTGGTGGAGCGTGCTTCTGAAATCAATAGCGAGTTTTACGACATGTTCATACGCCCGTGGCTGCGTCAGGTCGTCAACGAACCCATTGCCGAACTGATGCGCAGGACGCACCCCTTCCATCAGCAGCAAGTGCTATGGAGCAGCCTGAATCCGGCGCTGTGGTGGTTAGCTGGGGCCGCTTCCCAAGTGAACAGTGATCGTCGTCCCGCACGCCAGGACAACCCGTTGCTGGCGTGGCAGGAGCTGTTCTCCAACCAGATACAAGACGCCCTAAATGCTTATCGCGATGTGCGTGACGCCACTCAGGAGCTGTGTTTTTACGGTATCTACGGCGCACTGGGTACCCTCACCAGCAACAAGCCGGTGCGAAATCTCCAGGCACATGCCGACCAGCAGGACCAGGCCCTGATCGAACGCCTGCAGGATGCGCTGCCCCATGGCGGCCCCCTGGAAGCTTTAGTGCGGATTCTGTTTTTGCTGGGCCGCGACAGCGACAAGGCGGGCAAGGAAAGCATAGAGAAACTGATCCAGCAGGTGCACTTGCTGGTCCAGGACTACAGCACTGAGCCCACAGCCCTGCGCGAAGCCATCCGATTGCAGAACCTGCTGGTTTTTGCCCACCCGCAGGAAAGCTTGCGCAGCCTGCCCTTGTTGCTACCCGAGGCCAAGGAACGCCAACAGGTGCTGACAGCCGTTGGGCAATTAATGCCTGAATTGCTCTCGACTGCTGGAACCGAAGGCAAATTCTGGCGTGAACTGCACACACTGCTCGAAGTCCCCCTGCCCGGTTTCAGCCTCACCCAACCGCCCAGTGAAACAGATGTCATCCCGCGGGAGGCCCCTGCACAGCCATCCCCGTTTGTAGTAACACCGCCGCCGGAAATCACACCGACACCCGCTCCCGCCATCGTCGTTAAAGCCCCGAAGCGAAAAGCGGGCAAAGGGACAAAAGGTCCAAAGCCTAAATGACCTCCACAGGGGATTAGCGGTGTATCCGTTCGGCGTAGGCGCTGGCGAAGCCTGCAATCTTATGGTCTCTGCGCAGACCGACGGAGTTCATGGCTCGGACGGGCACGGGCACGGACGCGACTTCCTTGAGCGCAAACAACGACTCATCGCTTCGATACTGACCGGGGGGCATGCCGAACCAACGGGTGCATGCCTTATGGAAGCTGCTGTGATCATGAAAGCCGAGCAGATACGTCACATGCTTCATGTTGAAATGAGAATGGCGCAAATAGAAGTCGGCCAACTGCCGGCGCACATCGTTCAGGACATCCTTGAATTGCGTGCCATCCTTCTCAAGGCCTCGCTGAAGCGTTCGCTTGCTGATGTTCAGTGCCGCCGCAATCGATTCCATATCACATTGCCCTTGGCCCTGCCCCTGGCTCAAGCGCTCGATAATCAGCGCGCGAATCCTGCCAACAATAGTGCAGCCGGACAACTGGTCCAATTGAGCCTCGGCATAACTGTCATGGAGTATGGCGAGCGCCTCGTTGGCCATACTCAAAGGACTCAGAAGCTCCTCGCCATCGAACAGGATGCTGTCATAAGCCGCCCCGAAACGCAGCGGACAGCCAAAAAGCCGCTGATGCTCCGACGTGTCTTCAGGCTCGGGATAAGTGAACTCTACACTCAACGGTTGCGGCAACTTGCCACCCGCCAGCCAGCGGCAGAAACCCAGCAGCGAAGCCAGGCCTGCATCCGTATATTGCCGGGGTTTGACCGAGCCACGTTGCTGATGATCGAGGCTGGCCAGACGGAAATGTTGCTGCTCCTGGACAAAGAAAAGGCTGAATCCGGTACTTATCAACGGGCTGAAACGAACCAGACGTTCGAGCGCCCTTTTCAGATTCGAACTGGACATCATCGTGTAGCCCACGATCTGAAAAACGCCGGGGTGGAAACTCCCGTAGGCTTTCAAACCGATGTTCGGATCATCCGAGGCCTGAGCAGCCAGATCCCAAAGACGATAGATAACGCTTCGCTCGCAGTATGCTCCAGGTTTATTCACGAACCCGACGTCCAGTCCCGCCTCCTGGCACAGACCGGCAACGTCCAGTCCTTGAGCCAAAAGCGTATTCGCCAGCATGCCTGCATAACCTGAACTCATTCTATACATAGCGCCCTCAATAACCTGTGGAACCGAACATCCTGTCCGGAGCCAATATTGACCTACGCTGAACATATTTCAGCCATGTTGCACGAATATTAATTATCCGTTCCGTTTCAAGTATTGATCCCAGTATAGGTACTCCTCATTTTTTGCAAGCGGTCTAAAACGCCTGTGTGGCACCGATGGACACGAATACGTCACCTACAAACACTTCCGCACGAACCGTTGATATCGAACAATCTTCGCTCCTGCAGCGCAAAAAAAGGAAGTTGAAATATGGAGTCGCGTAGTCGTATTGCGGTAGTAACAGGTGGTATGGGCGGCATTGGTACAGCCATCAGCCAACGTCTGTACAAGGAAGGCTTCAAGGTTATTGTCGGCTGCAGCGCCAACTCCAGCCGCAAGGATGACTGGATGGCAACACAGCTTGCGGCAGGCTATCAATTCGAATGCGTCGAAACCGACATCACCGATTGGGAATCGACCCGCAAGGCCTTTGAGATGGTGCGGGAACACTTCGGGCCGATCGACGTACTGGTCAACAATGCTGGCATCACTCGTGACGCGTCCTTCCGCAAGCTCACCCCGGAAGACTGGAACACGGTGATCGGGACCAACCTGAACAGTTTGTTCAACACCTCCAAGCAAGTCATTGAAGGCATGCTCTCCAAGGGTTGGGGGCGGATCATCAACATCTCGTCGATCAACGGCCAGCGTGGCCAGTTCGGTCAGACCAACTACTCGGCAGCCAAGGCTGGCATCCATGGTTTCACCATGGCACTGGCCCGGGAAGTTTCCGGCAAGGGCGTGACCGTCAACACCGTCTCCCCAGGCTACATCCAGACCGACATGACTGCGGCAATCCGCAAGGACATTCTGGACGGCATGATTGCCGGCATTCCGGTTGGTCGCCTTGGCCAACCCGAAGAGATCGCCTCAATCGTGGCCTGGCTGGCCTCCGATGAGTCCGCCTACAGCACCGGTGCCGACTTCTCGGTAAACGGCGGCATGAACATGCAGTAAGCCCAACCAGGGCATTCATGCCCTGGTGTGTTCGACAAATTTTGTCTTTTCAATGAGGTCACGCATGAACGAAGTCGTAATCGTTGCCGCTACTCGTACCGCCATCGGCAGTTTCCAGGGTGCTTTGTCTGCAATTCCCGCGACCGAACTGGGTGCCGCAGTGATTCGCCGCTTGCTGGAGCAGACGGGTATCGATGCTGCTCAAATTGATGAAGTGATCCTCGGCCAGGTACTCACTGCCGGCGCTGGGCAAAACCCGGCCCGCCAGACAGCGATCAAGGCCGGCTTGCCACATACCACGCCCGCCCTGACCTTGAACAAGGTCTGCGGCTCTGGCCTCAAGGCGGTCCATCTCGCCGTCCAGGCAATCCGTTGCGGCGATGCGGAACTGGTGATCGCTGGAGGTCAGGAAAATATGAGTCTGGCTCCCTACGTTCTGCCCAAGGCACGCACTGGTCTGCGCATGGGCCATGCGCAACTGCAAGACAGCATGATCCAGGATGGCCTGTGGGACGCCTTCAACGACTACCACATGGGAATCACCGCTGAGAATCTGGCGCAAAAGTACGAGATCTCTCGTGAAGCGCAGGATGCCTTCGCCGCCGCCTCGCAACAGAAGGCCGCCGCTGCCATTGAGGGCGGGCGATTCCAGAGCGAAATCACCCCGATCCTGATTCCTCAGCGCAAAGGCGAACCACTGGTATTCGACACCGACGAACAGCCGCGTATCGACAGTACTGCGCAAGCCTTGGCCAAACTCAAACCGGCATTCCAGAAAGACGGCAGCGTGACCGCCGGCAATGCTTCGACCCTCAACGATGGCGCCGCCGTACTGTTGCTGGCCAGCGCCGCTAAAGCACAAGCGCTGGGTCTTCCGGTACTGGCACGGATCAAAGCCTATGCCAGCGCCGGTGTGGACCCGTCGATCATGGGCATTGGCCCGGTCCCCGCTACGCGTCTGACCCTGCAAAAGGCCGGCTGGAACGTCGAGGACCTGGACCTGATCGAAGCCAATGAAGCCTTCGCCGCCCAGTCGCTGGCCGTTGGCAAAGAGTTGGGTTGGGACACCAGCAAAGTCAACGTCAACGGCGGCGCGATCGCCCTTGGCCATCCGATCGGCGCGTCGGGGGCACGGATTCTGGTGTCGCTGGTGCACGAACTGATCCGTCGCGACGGCAAGAAGGGGCTGGCCACTTTGTGCATCGGTGGCGGACAAGGCGTCGGCCTGGCGATCGAGCGCTAACCAACGGCATCTGAGTAGCCAATGCGCGGACTTGGGACCTTGTTCCGCGCATCAGGTTGGCGTCAAACAATGCAGCCCGCATTCCTGCCGTCGCTACGCCGGAGTCCGGCAAAGCGCGGCTTTTTTTCTGCCCGGCTCATCGGTATGGGCAAGGAACTTTATGGATAACAACGCGCATACATTCAAAACCTATTGGTCAGGCCAGGTTCCGTTCATCGCGTCCTTGGCAGTGCAACAGTTGCGCCTATGGGTCAGCACTAACCCCTGGTTTTCCGGACATGAGCACGGCGCCTGGTTCGAGCTACCTCGCGAAACCCTGGACAGCCTTCAAGCGGACTACCAGGTTCAATGGGGCCAACTCGGCCAAAAACTGCTGACCGGCCAATCCTTCAGCTTCGATGATCGACGTTTCGCCAGCGGCAACTGGAGCGAGCCACTGTTCGGCTCCCTCGCTGCGTTTTACCTGCTCAACTCCAGCTTTCTCCTGAAACTGCTCGACAAGCTGCTGATCGACGATAAGAAACCGCGCCAACGCCTGCGCTATCTGGTAGAGCAAGCCATTGCCGCCAGTGCGCCAAGCAATTTTCTGGTCAGTAACCCTGATGCGCTCCAGCGTGCGGTTGAAACTAAAGGTGCCAGCCTGCTCACAGGTCTGCAGCATCTGGCCAGCGACATGAACGAAGGCAAAATGCGCCAGTGTGATAGCGGTGCCTTCAAGGTTGGCGTCGATCTGGCTAACACCCCGGGCGAAATCGTCTTCGAGAATCACCTCTTCCAGCTCATTCAGTACTACCCGCAAAGCGAGACCCAGTACCGACATCCGGTATTCGTCGTACCGCCGTCGATCAACAAGTACTACATCCTTGATTTACGCCCGGACAACTCGATGGTCCGCCATCTGCTGGAAAAGGGACATCCCGTATTCCTGATGTCCTGGCGCAACTTTGACGATGAACACGCTGGCACTACCTGGGATGACCTGATTGAGCACGGGGTGATCAATGCCCTGCAAGTGACCCGTGAGATCAGTGGCGAGCAGCGACTCAATTGCGTGGGTTTCTGCATCGGCGGCACCCTGTTGAGCACTGCGCTGGCCGTACTGGCTGCACGCGGTGATCGAGAGATCGCCAGCGTGAGCCTGCTCACTACGTTCCTTGATTACCTGGATACCGGTCCCATCGACATATTCGTCGACGAAGAACTGGTGGCCTATCGAGAGCGCACCATCGGCGGAATGAATGGCCCCATCGGCCTGTTTCGTGGCGAGGACATGGGCAATACCTTCTCCCTGCTGCGCCCCAACGACTTGTGGTGGAACTACAACGTCGACAAATACCTCAAGGGTCAGAAGCCGATTCCACTTGATTTGCTGTTCTGGAATAACGACAGCACCAACCTTCCGGGCCCGATGTACTGCTGGTATCTGCGCCACACCTATCTGCAGAACGATTTGAAATCAGGTGAGCTTGAGTGCTGTGGGGCCAAGCTGGATTTGCGTGCAATCGACGCTCCCGCTTACATCCTCGCCACCCATGACGATCACATCGTGCCCTGGAAAAGCGCCTACGCCAGTACCAACCTGCTCTCCGGGACCAAGCGCTTTGTACTGGGCGCTTCCGGGCATATCGCCGGTGTCATCAATCCACCCGCCAAGCAGAAGCGCCATTACTGGACCAACAATCGGGTCACTAAAAACCCGGAGACCTGGTTCAAGAATGCCGAGCAGCAACCCGGTAGCTGGTGGAATGATTGGTTCAACTGGCTGGCGGGACACTCCGGCGAGCGCCAACCAGCAGTTCCGCACACCGGAAATGACAAATTCCCGCCTCTGGAGCCGGCGCCAGGCAGTTATGTAAAGCAATGAAAGTTGGCGGCACATCATTTGTTTGGGTACAAGGAGAGACGCCCCGTGAGCACCCCGTTCCGCATCAACGAAGCACTTTTGATTGCCAGCCACGCATTCAAACCTTTTCAATGTGTCGCCTGGGCCCCACAAGATGGTAATGGCGAACTGAGCCTGAGTGTCATCGACCGGGCCAACACTCGTATTTGTCGCAAGCTGGTTCCAAGCAGTGCCTATTCCGACCCGGCGCAGCTGGAACGCCTGCTGGAAGAGGTGCGCACCGAGTTGAGCCAGGAGGGTTACAAGCTGCAATCCTGGACAATGCCAGAGTAAGTATTCTCGCGGATCGCTAACGGTGATCCGCCTAATACCCCACTCTCAAGATCATCGAAGGCAGCCTCATGCACCTGGTGTTGGAAGCAGCCGGTTGTGCCTTTTTGACATAAGTGGCGTTAATTGCATTCAGCTGCAGGCCTCCCTCCGAAAGCCACCCGCACCCTGCTCAGCGGCTGGCTTCGGCGCTAGATTTTGATTGCCCAGCACGTAGCAACTCACCACCTGCGGCCCGCCCTGCGGATCGCTGATCCCGGTCACCGCCAACAGCTTCCAACCGTTCTGCAAAAACTCGTTGGCCTTGTCGACGCCATACACTTCCCTTACTTGAGTCGCTTCATGTAACTGCATGGGGCTTTCCTTATGCGTGTGCCGGAGTGGCCCCCTCAGCCTGGTCCACCCGCCAGCGGGCGGGGCTTCCTTTCTGTTCGGCAGTTGCGATCCAGGTACTGACGGCGAAAAAATAGTCCCGTGGTCCCATATCGCCCTTTTTCAGACGTCAGAAACCACAAACCCCCGACTTTCTCTAGGAAAATCAGGGGTTTGTGTTTACTAAATGTGGCGGTGAAGGAGAGATTCGAACTCTCGATACAATTTCTTGTATACACACTTTCCAGGCGTGCTCCTTAAGCCACTCGGACACTTCACCGTATCTCTTCAAACATGTTCTGTCTGTCGAGGCGCGCTAATGTAGTCGAAAGCTTTTCCGATGGCAAACTTTTTTTCAGAATTTTCATGCGGTTAAGAGATTTGTGCGTTCGGGCGGGTTTGGAGGCATGGCAAACCTGCCAATCTTCGGCCAGGTGAATGCTTCTATATAGAGGGCAATGCGCGGCACGTATGGCCGGCTACGCTTGGCGGGGGTGAATTGGCTGACTGGTCGGTCAGCCTTGGTGCTTTACCTGGCCTACGGCGGTGGGTAACGTCTGCCCCACTTCAATACAAGGAATAGCGTCATGAGTGAGTTGATTTCCTACCACCTCGAAGACGGTATCGCGACCCTGACCTTGAGCAATGGCAAGGTCAATGCCATCTCGCCGGACGTGATTGCCGCGTTTAATGCTGCGCTGGATCGTGCGGTGACGGATCGTGCGGTGGTGATCATCACCGGTCAGCCGGGCATTCTGTCGGGCGGTTATGACTTGAAGGTGATGACGGCCGGTCCTAAAGAAGCGGTGAGCCTGGTGACCGCCGGTTCGACCCTCGCCCGTCGTCTGTTGTCGCACCCTTTCCCGGTGATCGTTGCGTGCCCTGGGCATGCGGTGGCCAAGGGCGCGTTCATTCTGTTGTCGGCCGATTACCGGATTGGTGTCGACGGCCCGTTCAGCATTGGCCTGAACGAAGTGCAGATCGGCATGACCATGCACCACGCCGGCATCGAATTGGCCCGCGATCGTTTGCGCAAGTCGGCATTCCACCGTTCGGTGATCAACGCTGAGATGTTTGATCCGCAGAGCGCTGTGGATGCGGGCTTCCTCGACAAGGTCGTCTCTGCCGAAGAACTGCAAGGTGCAGCACTGGCTGTGGCGCGTCAGTTGAAGAAGATCAACATGACCGCCCACAAGAACACCAAGCTGAAAGTACGCAAGGCCCTGCTGGAGACACTGGACAACGCGATCATTCTGGATCAGGAACACCTGGGTTAAGTCCGAAAGCGCTGCAACGAAAAGCCCGACCGCCGAGTCGGGCTTTTTCTTGTCCGATCTGTTTACCGTCCTTCAATCGCTCTAGGCCGCATCTGACGCTATAGGTCAGAAACATGCGCTTAAACATCGCCTATCTCCTACCTCTATAGCGGCAATTGCCGAAAACAGTGCACATCCGTACACTGCGCCACCTTTTGTCCCGGTGGGCCTGTAAATGCTGTATCTGTTTCGCATGTTATTGATGGGCCTGCATTTTGTTGTAGCGGGTGTGCTGGGTGTAGTGCTGGGCCTGTGCCGACCGTTCAATCCAGATAACAGCCGTTTGTGCGCGCGCCTTTATGCCTGGCCGGCGATGTGCATTTTGCGTTTGCGGGTGAAGGCCGACGTTGGCCCGCTGACGAACAAGACGCAAAGCTGCGTGGTGATCGCCAACCATCAGTCCAACTACGATTTGTTTGTGCTGGGCAATGTGGTGCCGCACCGCACCGTGTGCATCGGCAAGAAGAGCCTGAAGTGGGTGCCGCTATTCGGGCAGCTGTTCTGGCTGGCCGGTAATGTGTTGATCGACCGTAGCAATGCGCACAAGGCTCGACAGTCGATGCTCACCACCACCAATACCTTGCAGCACAAGGACACCTCGATCTGGGTGTTCCCGGAAGGCACGCGCAATATGGGTGAAGAGTTGCTGCCATTCAAGAAAGGCGCGTTCCAGATGGCGATCGCCGCCGGGGTGCCGATTGTGCCCGTGTGCGTCAGCAGCTACATCAACCATATGCGTCTGAACCGCTGGCACAGTGGCAAGATCCTGATCCGCTCGCTACCGGCGATTCCTACCGCCGCTTTGAGCATGGACGACATGCCGATGCTGATCGCCCAGTGCCGCGAACAGATGCGCGAGTGCATCGAGTCGATGGATCGACAGCTGCAAGCTGCCTGAATGAAGCCCGCCCCGTGCGGGCTTTTTTTGCCGGCGAACTTCGCCGATTTTACTGACTCTCAAACTTCAGGACAGGATAATCTGGACGTTACCTGTCACTGCCATTTGCCAAGAAGAAGTGAATAAGAATTATGGGTAGAGTCGTTGCGTCTGCGGTCTACAGTGCCGGTAAAAGAGTCGCCAATATCACCCTCGATGAAGGCGCCGCCTGGGCTGCAAAACCCGGCCACTTTGTATGGATCGGCCTTGAAGAGCCGAACGCCCAGGAGCTGGCCAACCTGCAACGCCAGTTCGGTCTGCACGAACTGGCGATTGAAGATGCCCTGGATAAACACAGCCGACCGAAGCTGGAAACCTTTGGTGATGCGCTGTTTATCGTCACGTACTCGCCAGTGCGCCATGAAGGCAAACTGGAGTTCATCGAAACCCACATCTTTGCGGGCAAGGGTTACATCATCACCTGCCGCAACGGTCACTCGGCGTCCTACGCCCACGTGCGCCAACGCTGTGAGGCGCGTCCGCTGCTGCTTGAGCACGGAGAAGATTTCGTGCTCTACGCCCTGCTCGATTTCGTCATCGAAAACTATCAGCCGGTGGGCGAAGCGATCCATAACGAGATCGATGAGCTGGAGCGCAACGTACTGCGCAGCACACTCAACGAAAAGGACATTCAGAACCTCCATGGTTTGCGTCGCGACGTGTTGCGCCTGCGCCGTTATGCAGCGCCGATGGTGGAGATCAGCGAAGAGCTGCAGAAGCTGAGCTTCCCGTTTATCGACAAGAACATGCGCCCGTATTTCCGTGATGTGCAGATCCACGTCACGCGGCAGATGGAGGACCTTACGACGTTACGCGACATCGCCAGCCAGACCATCGAGATCGGTGTGCTGCTGGAAGCGGCCCGACAAAGCGTGGTGCAACGCAAGTTTGCCGCTTGGGCAGCGATTCTGGCGTTCCCGACGGCGGTGGCCGGGATCTATGGGATGAATTTTCAGAACATGCCGGAGCTGAGCTGGCACTACGGCTATTTCGTGGTGATGGGGTTTATGGCTGTGGGCTGTTTCGGGTTGTGGGTGAGCTTCAAGCGGTCGGGGTGGCTATAGAGGCCTTGCCCCGTAGGAGCTGCCGCAGGCTGCGATCTTTAAAGTTCAAGATCGCAGCCTGCGGCAGCTCCTACGGGCATCTATACGGATTTCGCCTGCGGCTTATGAGCCACAAACCGCATCATCCATTCCGCGACAGTGGCGCCGTGGTGCTCATGCGCCAGGCTCTCCACGCCTTTCTGATAGACCTGTTCGCCAAGGTGCTGCTGGCGGATTTCCAGCAACGCCCGCGAGTAATCGTGAATGAACTCCGGGTGGCCCTGGAAGCACAGTACCTGATCGTTGATGTGGTACGCGGCGTACGGGCAGAAATCGCTGGAAGCAATCACCGTAGCGTTTTCCGGTAGCGCGGTGACCTGATCCTGGTGACTGATCAACAAGGTCAGCTCTTCTCTCACCGGGCTCATCCACGGCGCTTTGGCGGAGAGTTTGTAGCTGTGGGTGCCGACGCCCCAACCCTGGGTCGCGCGCTCACTTTTGCCGCCCAGCAGCAGCGCCAGCAATTGATGGCCAAAGCACACACCCAGCAGCTTGTCGCCGCGCTCATAGCGCGACAACAGGTAAGTCTTGAGGGTTTGAATCCACGGGTCGGTGCCGAACGAGTCAGCCTTGCTGCCAGTCACCAGATAGGCATCGAAACTCAGCTCATCGCTCGGATATTCGCCCTGCATGACGTTGTAGACGGTGAACTCGGCAGCGATGGGTTGCTGCGAAAACAGACGCTGGAACATCTGCCCGTAACCCTGATATTGATCGACCAGTTCTGGGCGCAGGATGTCGGTTTCCAGAATGCAGATGCGTAACGACATAAAAAGTACCTGACACGATAGAGGCGATAGTGCACACCCAGAGCCTGCCTTGAAACGCAGGGTCAAGGCAAGCCCGGTGCGCGCCGCCAGTCCGTCAGAACATCGCGCCCTTCGCCGCCTTTTCCAGCAGTAACGCAGGTGGCGTGAAACGCTCACCGTACTGCTCGGCGAGGTACTGGGCGCGGGCGACGAAGTCTTTCACCCCGTACTGATTGATGAACTGCAACGCCCCGCCCGTCCAGGCAGCGAAGCCAATGCCGAAGATCGAGCCGATGTTGGCGTCGGCCGTCGACAGCAGCACGCCCTCCTCCACGCAGCGCACGGTTTCGATGGCTTGCACGAACAGCAGGCGATCACGCACGTCCTGTGGCGATATCTGCCCGTCAGCCTTCTCGAAACGCGCTTTCAGCTCTGGCCACAAATGTTTTTGCCCACCGACCGGGTACTCGTAGAAACCAGCGCCAGCAGCTTTGCCGGGGCGTTTGTACTCGTTGAGCAGTTGGTCGATCACGGCAAACGCCGGATGCGCTGTCAGCGGTTTGCCTTCGGTTTGCAGGTCCTTGGCGGTTTGCTGGCGAATATGGCTCATCAGGCTGAGGGAAACTTCGTCGGAAATCGCCAGCGGCCCCATCGGCATCCCGGCCTTGCGCGCTTCGGTTTCGATCATCGGCGCCGAGATACCCTCTCCGAGCATCGCAATACCTTCATTGGTAAAGGTACCGAACACCCGCGAGGTGAAGAAGCCACGACTGTCGTTGACCACAATCGGGGTTTTCTTGATTTGCAGGACGAAATCGAAACCACGGGCCAGGGTTTCATCGCTGGTATTGGCGCCTTTGATGATCTCCACCAGCGGCATTTTATCGACCGGGCTGAAGAAGTGCAGGCCGATGAATTTCGACTGATCCGGCACCGCTGTCGCCAGGCCGCTGATTGGCAAGGTCGAAGTGTTGGAAGCGATAACCGCATCCGCGCCGACGACTTTTTGCGCGGCTGACGAGACTTTGGCTTTCAGCTCGCGGTCTTCGAACACGGCTTCAATGATCAGATCACAGCCCGCCAGATCGGCGTCCTGCTCGCTGGTCTTGATCCGCGCCAACGTGGTTTCCCGCTGCTCTGCGCTGAGCTGACCACGGGCGACTTTTTTGTCCAGCAGCGCTGCCGAATCGGCCTTGCCCTTTTCGGCTGCCGCCAGGTTGATGTCCTTGAGCACCACGTCGATGCCGGCCACGGCGCTGACGTAGGCAATTCCGGCGCCCATCATGCCCGCGCCGAGCACCCCGACTTTATTCGTCACGTAAGGCGAAAAGCCCGCAGGTCGCGAACCTCCGGCATTGATTTCGTTGAGCTGGAACCAGAAGGTGCCGATCATGTTCTTCGCCACCTGGCCGGTGGTCAGCTCGGTGAAATAGCGGGTTTCGATCAGTTGCGCGGTGTCGAAATCGACCTGGGTCCCCTCAACCGCAGCGCAGAGGATCTTCTCCGGTGCCGGCATGCAACCCTGGGTTTTACTGCGCAGAATCGACGGTGCGATGGCCAGCATTTGCGCGACTTTCGGGTGCGACGGTGTGCCGCCGGGAATCTGGTAACCGCTCACATCCCAAGGCTGTTTGACCGTCGGGTTGGCGACAATCCAGTCCCGCGCCTTGGCCAGCAGTTCATCACGATCCGCCGCCAACTCATCGACCAAACCGGCTTGCAGCGCTTGTTGCGGCCGGACTTTCTTGCCTTCGAGCAGATACGGCAACGCCTTCTCCAGCCCCAGCATGCGCACCATGCGCACTACCCCTCCACCGCCCGGCAGCAAACCGAGGGTGACTTCTGGCAAACCGATCTGCACCGACGGATTATCCAGTGCCACGCGGTGATGGCAGGCCAGGCAGATTTCCCAACCGCCGCCCAGCGCCGCGCCATTGATCGCTGCAACCACCGGCTTGCCGAGCGTTTCCAGCGTCCGAAGTTGGCCTTTGAGCGTCAGCACCAAGTCGTAGAAGGCTTTGGCTTGGGGCTTGCCGACGTTGATCAGCTCGTTGAGATCGCCGCCGGCAAAGAAGGTTTTTTTCGCGGAAGTGATGATCGCCCCAGCGATCGAATCCTTGTCGGCCACCAGCCGCGCAACGCAGCCCGCCATGGCCTCGCGGTACACCGCGTTCATGGTGTTGGCGCTCTGGCCCGGTATGTCGATGGTCAGGACGACGATCCCGTCCTGACCTTTTTCGTAACGAATGGCATCAGTCATGGCAATTTTCCTTGAAGTCTGGATTCCCTGAAGTCGGGGGCTCAGAGGCGTTCGATGATGGTGGCGATGCCCATGCCGCCGCCGACACAGAGGGTCGCCAGGCCGTAGCGCAACTGCCGCACTTCCAGTTCATCGAGCAAGGTGCCGAGAATCGCGCAACCGGTGGCGCCCAGCGGGTGGCCCATGGCAATGGAACCGCCGTTGACGTTGACCTTGGCCGGATCGATGGCCATGTCCCTGATGAACTTGAGCACCACCGAGGCGAACGCCTCATTGACCTCGAACAGATCGATGTCCTCGATCCGCAGCCCGGCTTTGGCCAAGGCCTTGCGTGTGGCTGGCGCAGGGCCGGTGAGCATGATGGTCGGATCGGTGCTGGTGACTGCGGTGGCAACGATCCGCGCCCGTGGCTGCAAACCCAATGCCCGACCACGGGCGGCGGAACCGATCAACATCAGCGCCGCGCCGTCGACGATCCCCGAGCTGTTGCCCGGCGTGTGAACATGGTTGATTCGCTCCACGTGGCTGTAGATCCGCAGCGCGGTGGCGTCGAAGCCCATTTGCCCGATCATCTCGAAGCTCGGCTTGAGCTTGCCCAGGCCTTCCAGCGTCGACTCGGCGCGAATGAACTCGTCATGATCGAGCAGGACGATGCCGTTCTGATCCTGCACCGGCACCAGGGACTTTTTGAACGAGCCGTCGGCCCGTGCACGCGCAGCCTTTTGCTGGGAGTGCAGTGCGTACGCATCGACGTCCTGACGGCTGAAACCCTCGATCGTGGCGATCAGGTCGGCGCCTACGCCTTGCGGGGTGAAATGGCTGTGCAGGTTGGTCTGCGGATCCAGCGCCCAGGCGCCACCGTCGCTGCCCATCGGCACCCGCGACATGGACTCGACGCCGCCGACCACCACCAGGTCCTCGAAGCCGGAACGTACCTTCATCGCCCCCAGATTCACCGCTTCCAGCCCGGACGCGCAGAACCGGTTGATTTGCACACCCGCGACGCTGACGTCCCAGTCGGCCACCAACGCTGCGGTTTTGGCGATATCGGCGCCCTGATCGCCAATCGGTGTGACGCAGCCGATCACAATGTCATCGACCTCGCGGGTGTCGAGTTGCATACGCTGCTGCAACGCGCCGAGCAAGCCTGCCAGCAGGTTGACCGGTTTGACGCTGTGCAAGGCGCCATCGGCCTTGCCTCGGCCACGGGGCGTGCGTAACGCATCGAAAATCAAAGCTTGGGTCATGACGTCCTCGTACCGCTGGGCAGATGAATAATGAGCGAGTTGTCACCTTAGGCTCAGCAGCGGCGGATTCAATGACCGAAGCGCTCAACGACCTTGACGGTCACGCTCAGACGGACGGTAGTGAGCTATCGGATTAACCGATTCAGGTCAGCGAACGGTCTAGCAAAAGGCCGGCAAAGCTGCTGGCAATACGCCTCATGCTCCTTTAGAAGCATTTTTAGCTTACTTGATACGAAATGGATCTAAACCGCAGCCTGCGGGCCCCCTAAGGTAAACATTACGAGGTTGTCGTCGGGTTTTGCCGAGGCGCTCGTGAGAAGGGAACTACAGCGCTTTGCCGTCATGGAGAAATGCAGGCAAGCATTCGACGCTCAGGAAATAACAAAAAAAGGCAGACAGCCATGTTCAAACATTCGAAAGTGCGTCAAGCCGGGCTCATTTTATTCGCCACTACGCTGTTACTGATTTTACCGAACCTTACAAAAGTGATCGGATAATCAAGCGTAGTTGTTTACGACGCCTCACTAAAAAATTGACTCGCTCGCTACCCGGGTCCGTGCGTGTGTGCCAACCTTCACGGCATACCCACGACAGGATGGCGATCACTTGAAAGCTCTAATTTTGCTTGGGGCCTTGCTGCTCAGCACGCCGTTGTATGCCGCACAGTTGGTGCTCGACCTGGGTACCGGCAGCCGAACCTGGCAGACCGAGGAGTTGCTCAAGCATCCTCAGGTTCAGACTATTCAGATCACCGACGATGTGTCCTATAAACGGGACATGAGTTATCGCGCTGTACCGCTGGCGGCGTTGTTGACCGGTATCAAAGCCGACGACCATCTGCAAGCCGTGGCCCTGGACGGTTTCGCCGCCGAGTTGGCTGCCGCGCCGTTGCTCGACACGGTGGGCGCGCAGGCGTGGTTAGCCATTGAAGACCCGGCCAAGCCTTGGCCAGCGCTGTCGGAGGGTAAATCCAGCGCCGGACCGTTTTATCTGGTGTGGACCAACCCTCAGGCCGGCCATATCAGTCCCGAGCAATGGCCTTTCCAGGTCGCCAGTATCAAACGCCTGGCGGCGGTCGGCGTACGCTTCCCTGCCCTGCTTCCAGACCCGGCGCTGGCGGCCAATGACCCGGTGAATCTGGGCTACGCGCTGTTCCAGAAAAACTGCCTGGCGTGCCACCGCCTGAACGGCGCGGGCGATGCGCAGTTTGGTCCTGACCTGAACATTCCCTTCAGCCCTACCGAGTACTTTGGCGCCGAATTCCTCAAGCGCTATATCCGCGACCCGCAAAGCTTGCGCCAGTGGCCGCAGGCGAAGATGCCGGGGTTTTCGACGGCGGTATTGTCGGATGAGGAGCTGACGTTGCTGGTGGGGTATTTGAAGCATATGGCGGGGCGTAAGGTTCAGCCCTGATAGTTTGAGAGGTGCGGTGTTAGTCAGGGCCTCATCGCGAGCAAGCTCGCTCCCACATTGGATCTCCTGTGTACCGGAAATCCTGTGGGAGCGAGCTTGCTCGCGATGCGGTATCCCGAATTACTGCTGTTGCACGGAGATCACCGGCGTCGGCGCGACGAACACCTTGGCGTGCATCTGCTCCCCGCCACCGCCACGGCGCATGCCGCGTACCGGGCAAGCATCGAGATAGTCGAGGCCCACCGCCAGCTTCAGATGACGCTCGGGCCTGGCCAGTTCATTGGTGACATCGAAGCTGTACCACGCGTCGTCGAGCCAGGCTTCAGCCCAGGCGTGACTGGCCAGGTGCTCGCTGTTTTCGCTGTACAGATAACCCGACACATACCGCGCCGGAATCCCCAGGCTACGCGTGCAGGCAAGAAACGCATGGGCGTGGTCCTGGCAGACCCCGGCGCGCCCGGCGAACGCTTGAGCGGCGCTGGTGTCGACTTCGGTGGAACCCGGCGTGTAGGTCATGTGCTGGTTGAGGCCATGCATCAAGTCGATCAACGCGGTGCGATCACGGCGTTGACGACATTCCTTCTCGGCGAACCCACGTAGCGCTTCATCCGCCTCGGTCAGTCGAGTGAAACGCAAGAACGGCAGCGCCGACTGGCTCTCATGTTCGGCCTCACGCAGTTCATCGATGTCCACCTGGCCCCGTGCTCCGATGATGATCGCCTCGTGGGGCTCGTCCATCGTCAGCACGTGCAGGATGTTGCCGAACGGATCGAGTTGCGCGCGCACCGGCCGTGGCAGGTCGAGCTGCCAACTGAGCACGTGCTGACGCTCGCTGTCGTGAGGTGTCAGTCGCAAATACTGGATGCTCGCCCGCACCTGATCTTCGTAGTGATAGGTGGTCTCGTGGCTAATGGAAAGTCTCATGCAGCCTCCAGGTAGGAACTGTGTATGGCGTTGCCCAACTGGCGCACCAGCGGGATGAACTCGGTCAGCCAGGCGTGCAGGCCTTCGTCGAGGATTTCGTTGATGCCGGTGTAACGCAGCCGCGCGTCCATCTCCGCCGCCAGGCGTTGCGCAGGACGACCGTTGGCCCCCGGCAGACTGGCGAGGATCTGGTCGATTTCTTCAGTGCAGGCACGCAGCGAACGCGGTACGTCGGCACGCAACAGCAACAGTTCGGCGACATGCCGAGCGCCAGGCGCGTCGCGGTAGATCTCGGTGTACGCCTCGAACGACGACAAGGCCCGTAGTAGTGCGCTCCACTGGTAATACGCGTGGGCCGTGCCGTCGCTGACGGCCTCGGCCTGATCGCCGGCCATTTCGTAGCGAGCGTCGAGCAGACGCAATGTGTTGTCGGCCCTTTCGATAAACGTCCCCAGACGAATGAAGCGGAACGCATCGTTACGCATGATGGTGCCGTAGGAGGCGCCGCGGAACAGGTGGGAACGTTCCTTGATCCACTCGCAGAAACGGCTCATGCCATAGCGACTGAGACCCTGCTCGGCGATACCACGAATCTCCAGCCAGGTCGCGTTGATGTTTTCCCACATGTCGGCGGTAATCCGCCCACGTACCGCATGAGCACTGGCCCGCGCTGCACCGAGACAGCTGTAGATGCTGGCCGGGTTGGCCGCATCCAGGGCGAAGAAGTGCAACAAACGCTCGGCATGCAACTCGCCGTGACGCTCCAGGTAATCGTCCAGCGTGCCGGTGATCAGCAAGGGCATCGCTAATTCGTGCAGACCGTCACCGCGGCCATCCTGCGGCATCAATGACAGCGAATAACTGATATCGAGCATCCGTGCGAGGTTTTCCGCCCGCTCCAGGTAACGCGACATCCAATACAAATCCGAGGCAGTTCTACTTAACATGGCAGGCTTCCTTCAATCCTCGACCACCCAGGTGTCCTTGGTTCCGCCACCCTGGGACGAATTAACCACCAGGGATCCTTCGCGCAGGGCTACACGGGTGAGGCCACCGGGCACTACCCGGGTTTCGCGACCGGACAGGACAAACGGGCGCAAGTCGATGTGCCGTGGAGCGATGCCGTTTTCGACAAACGTCGGGCACGTCGACAGGGACAACGTCGGTTGTGCGATATACGCGTGGGGCTTGGCCTTGATGCGTGCGCGGAACGATTCGATCTCCGCCGCAGTAGCAGCGGGTCCGACCAGCATTCCGTAACCGCCAGAACCCTGGGTTTCCTTGACCACCAGCTCAGGCAGATTCGCCAGCACGTGAGATAACTCTGACGGATTTCGGCACTGCCAGGTCGGCACGTTCTTCAGGATCGGCTCTTCGTCCAGGTAGAAACGAATCATGTCGGTCACGAACGGATAAACCGACTTGTCGTCTGCGACACCGGTGCCGATGGCATTCGCCAGCACCACATTGCCGGAACGATAGGACGACAGCAGTCCCGGAACGCCGAGCATCGAATCCGGGTTGAACGCCAACGGATCGAGGAAGGCATCGTCGAGGCGACGGTAGATCACGTCGACGGATTTCGGCCCGTCGGTGGTGCGCATGAATACCTTGTCATCGCGTACGAACAGGTCCGCACCTTCCACCAGTTCCACGCCCATCTCGCGCGCCAGAAACGCGTGCTCGAAGAACGCACTGTTGAAGCGCCCGGGGGTCAGTACCACAACACTCGGGTTGTCCAGCGCACTGGAGCTTTTCAGGGTGTCGAGTAACAGGTTCGGGTAATGATCGATGGGCGCGATGCGCTGGGCGGCGAACAACTCCGGGAAGAGCCGCATCATCATCTTGCGGTCTTCGAGCATGTAACTGACGCCACTGGGCGTGCGTAAATTGTCTTCGAGCACGTAGTACGTGCCGTCGCCATCACGCACCAGATCGACGCCAGAGATGTGCGAATAGATATCGCGATGCAAATCCAGCCCTTGCATGGCCAACTGGTACTGCTCGTTGGCCAGCACTTGCTCGGCCGGGATGATGCCGGCCTTGATGATGCGCTGCTCGTGATACAGGTCGGCAAGAAACATGTTCAGTGCCTTGACCCGTTGAATACAGCCGCGTTCGACGATCCGCCATTCACTGGCGGGGATGCTGCGTGGAATGGTGTCGAAGGGAATCAGGCGCTCTGTCCCCTGCTCATCACCATAGAGCGTGAAGGTTATCCCGGCACGATGAAATAACAGATCGGCCTCGCGTCGCCGTTGTGCCAAAAGCTCGTCAGGCGTTTCAGCTAACCAACGGGCGAACTCCCGATAATGCGGGCGGACCAGGCCGCCGGCGTCGTACATTTCATCAAAATAGGTGCGGATCATGCCGTACTCCTTGTCACCCGGACACCTAGGCTTCGCAAGGCCCGTGCCAGCGGCATAAACGCTTTATTATCAATCGGTTGGATAATCGCCCAAGACACGCCGCACCAATCCTGTGCGGCCAATGCCCCAACCTGATCGCCCCCGCTTCATTGCAAAGCAATGCTCATGGCTATTACCAGCATAGCCAGAGTTGATTTCACCGCTTGTGTACGGTTGCGATCCGTTGATTTTTTAATAGCCGAAAACGAAAACGGCCAACCCTGAGGTCAGCCGTTGCTGAGTGTTGTCGCTGTTCATAGTGTTATGCGAGTAGCCCTCGTACCTCCTGCTTGACGCCCCATCCTTCGATAATCCCACCCAAAGGCTCGACCACCGCCTCAAAGTCCTGCTCGAAGTCGCCAATGCCGCCGTAAGTGGCGTACATCACCTTGCTCAGCTCCAGATGCCAGGCACCGTCATCACGCACACTGACCTGCGCATTCAAGGACTCACCGCGAAAATGCCCTGCCGCCCTGCGTGCCCGCTCCTCATCAGGGAAAATGGCGTAGAACTCGATGGGATGGAACCGTGAAAAATCAAAACCGCCTTCTTTCATGCGGCGCAGCACACTGCTGCTGATGTCTTCTTGATAGGCTGTGCTCATGAAACGTCCTCCTCAAACTGATGGATAGACTTTCCGTACTCCCTGCGCCCACAACCGAATGGTGAGGGCGATACGGCAATCAGATTGCCGCCGGGAAACAAGCATGTAGCTGACAAGACCAGACCTTAGCGATCCATTCGCTGATCTCGATTGCAGAGTAGCCCCAAGTCAGAGCTGCTGCCAAGGCCTGCTTGCGAGTCGCATCAAGAGGTTATGCAATTAACGTGATACTGAGGATTTCAATGCTGTTCTGATCTTTCAGACTTTTGACTGTCGGATCATCGGTTCGCCCCTCCAGATCATTGAGATCGAGCTCGGCCGGGACAGGGAGAAGTTTTGCACGAATCAATTGCGCGGCCCGCTCCATCGTGGGTTCTTGTTCGCAATCGAATTGCTCCACGGTCTGCACACCGTGATCATCAACGAAGGTGACTTCCCACTTTTGCATCGGTGCCTCCTCGACAAGCCCCATAGATGGGCTTACAACATCTCGACCCCGAGCGCCGGGCAATCGTTCCCGCGAAACCCGATGGTTTGAGATGAAAAAGGCCGCCTGTTGGCGGCCTCCTTCCAAAGAGCGCGGAACTACTTCTCGGCGCGTTCTTTCAGTGCTTTCAAGGTATTGAAGGGCGCGTCGACCACGAACTTGTTGGCCAGCCAGGACGGCACGCTGCCACCTGGCTCGGTGTGAACCTGATAGGTCACTTCGACCTGGTCAGCGCCTTTTGGAACAAGCTTCCAGAAGCCTTGAACCTGGGCGACACGAACAAAGCCTTTTTCTTCAGGAAGGTAGGTCGGCACACCTTCAAGCTTACGCGTCAGGCTGCCATCGGCGCCTTCGACGGTGGTCACGTGCAATACCGAATCACGCGCAGTCACCGGCCACGGGGTGCTGAACTGAGTATAGGTCCAGCTTTGATCGCCTTCGTGCTTGAGCAACTTCTGCGATTTGCACTCATGAATCCACGCACACGCGCCGACCACATCTTCCTGAAGAGCTCGCAACTTGGCTACGGAGGTCTTCATCACGGTCACACCCCGATAGGCCTTGTATTGAGACCCGGCGACTTCACTCAGGGAAACCTTGATACCTCCCTCGTCCTTGGCAGTGACCCAGTCTTCGGCCTGGGCTGTTGTGGCCAGCAGAACCGTCAAACCACATAACACAGCGATACGATGCAGCGAACCCATGGTCTTATTCCTTATTGTTGAAGTTCCGTTCGTTGAACACACTACGCCGCGGTCATTTCCTCCCACCAACCGAGCAACTTGATGGCTTCTTCCTGGCTGTTGCCGCAGACCTCGATATCCGCCTGAAACGCGCCACATACCGCCGGACGTTCAGGCTTGCCGAAAATACTGCACAGATTATCGACAGAAAGTTGCACACAACGTTCTCCCGCCGCCTTGCCGTTTGGCATGCCGGGGATGGGTGTGCTGATGGAAGGGGCAATGCAACAGGCGCCACAGCCTTCTCGGCATTCCATGACGACAGCTCCTCGCGACGGGTAATGTGTTGAATAACGTGGACTAGAGTACCCGCTAAAACAGCCGTTTGAAATTGGCCGGATAGCGGTTTTTCGCTCAAACACGCGTGACTGACCAGTCTCCGACAAAGCGTCAGGTGCGAGGGTCACAGATCAATACAGGGTTTTACTGTTTGAACTGAAATTCCAGCGCCGCACCTTCGATCTCACGTCGCTCTTCTTTGCGCATTTGCAACTGCATTTCGTTGCTGAGCAGGCGACCGTTGAGCTGAAACGGGCTGTCATCTTTGGGCTTTTCACCAAACATGGGCGGTAGTAAGGGCGCGTGTTTGACTAGCGGGACACTCCCGACTGGTTGCAACTGCTTGACCAAATCCGGTGGCAGACTCAAATCCAGCTTGGCCGGTGGCAAGTACGTGGTTCTGACCACCTCACTCGTGGATTTTGATTTTGAGGCAACAGGTGGGCGTTTTTTTTGTGGCGTCGGCTTCTTCACCGCTTCGGTCTTCTTGGCTGGCGTGTGTGTTTTTGCCGGCGCAACGGGCTTCGCTTTCGCTTCAGACGAGCTAACGCCCCCTTTATCCGGGACGGCCGCAGCCATCGCGCTACCCGGAATGAAGACACTCAACAGGCACGCCAACATCAAACCAGCAGGAAAAATCGCTTTCATAAACACTACAGCGCTAACGGCAGAGGGCCATATGCTCGCTTGTTGGAAGGTCTCTGACAAGCTCGCATAGCAACCAGCTCTCTGGCCCGCGTCAAAAACCGCCAGCAGTCTCCTGACAAAGCTGAGTGGCCAGCATTCCGAGTGTCATCAGCGCCCGCTCGGCTTCACGATTCCACGGCGTGCCGCAGTTCAAGCGAATGCAGTGATTGAACTGCTCGGTGTTACTGAAAATAAGCCCCGGCGCAATACTGATGCCCTGCTGCAAGGCACGTACATGCAGTTCCTGCGTATTGACCCGCCCGGGCAGGCTGACCCAAAGAATGAAGCCGCCGGTGGGCCGGCTCATCTGCGTTCCCTCAGGGAAATACTGCTGCACCGCCAGCTGAAAGGCGCTGAGGTTCTTGCGGTACTCCTGACGAATGTAGCGCAAGTGTCGATCGTAGCCGCCGTTCTCCAGATAGGCTGCGATCCCCATCTGCGTCACGCTGCACGCCGAATGAGTGCTGAAGGTCTGCAAACGCTGGATTTCCTGCTGGTACTTGCCGGCAATCATCCAGCCGATGCGCACACCGGGTGACAGGGTCTTGGAGAAACTGGAGCAATAGATGACCCGATCCAGTCGGTCATAGGCTTTCAACGATTTGGTGCGGCCCTGCTCGAACATCAACTCGCCGTATATATCGTCTTCGACCACCTGAATGTCGAAGTCCGAAGCCAAACGCAACAGCTGCTTTTGCCGCTCTTCCGGCATGGTGCCGCCCAGCGGGTTGCTCAGGCGGGTGGTCAGCACCAACGCCTTGATCGACCATTGGTTGGCGGCCAACTGCAAGGCTTCCAGGCTCATGCCCGTCGCCGGGTCGCTGGGAATCTCGATGACTTTGAGACCCAGCAAGTCGGCGAGTTGCAACAGGCCGTAGTAGGTCGGCGACTCCGCTGCGATCAGATCACCGGGACGCGTCAGGACGCGTAACGACATTTGCAGCGCATCGACGCAACCATGGGTGATGACCACTTCTGAAGGGTCGACCACTACGCCGGCATCACGCATGCGGATCGCCACCTGACGGCGCAGCGGCTCAAACCCCGGGCTGAACATATAACTGAACGCCCGCGGGCTGTGGAACCGCGTGACCTTGGCCAATTGCTGGTGCAGCGCCCGTACCGGCAGATAGTCGACGCTGGGCACCGCCGCGCCTAGCGGGAACACCCCTTCACGACGCGACTCGACCAACACTTGCTGGATGATACTGCTGCGCGTGACCAGACCAGGACGCTCGACGCGGGCGATATCCGGCGTCGGCGCGGTCAGTGCCGGGGTCTGGTGGACGTAATAACCCGACTGCGGACGCGCGCGTATCAGCCCCTGATCTTCAAGATTGGCGTACGCCTGAAGCACCGTCGCATGGCTGACATTGAGCTGCGAGCTCATCTTGCGCACTGAAGGCACGCGCTCGCCAGGCTGATAGACACCACGCCGGATATCCTCAGCCAACTGCTGAGCGATACGTTGATAAAGCAAGAGATTGGTCATGACGCAGCACTCGATTTCACGGGCATTTTATTCTTGTGTGAAACAATACCGGAACAGTTTAGAAGTGTACTGGGACAGTTGCCACAATAGTCGACCGTACAGTGCAGTGATAGCAAAAACTGTACTGCTTTTATGGATATGGCGCGATCCAATTCGCAGGCAAAAAAAACCCGGCACCGCTGAGGGGCCGGGTTTTCCAGTAACGCCGACCTTAGCGGGCAGCGCCGAGCTGGCCTTTTGCATCGGAGAACACAATTTCGACCCGGCGGTTCTGCGCGCGCCCTCGCTCGGAAGCGTTGACCTCTACCGGATATTCATCGCCGTAGCCTTCGACCTGAATGCGTTTATCGTCGATCCCCAGATCAATCAGCATGTCTGCCACTGACTGGGCACGGTCGCGAGACAGTTGGAGATTGTCCTGCTTGCCGCCCGTGCTATCGGTATAACCTTCGATACGCACCACACGCTTGGGGTTGAGCTGAAGGAACTGGACGATTTTCAGTACGGTGCGGTTTGCCGAGTTTTTCAGCTCGGCTTCACCCGTGTCGAACAATACATCCCCGAGGGTCATGACCAGACCGCGATCGGTCTGGGTCGTGGCCAGGCTGATGATTTGTTCTTCGAGCCATTTACCCTGTTGCTGCACGCTGAGCAGTTTGTTCTCACGCAATGCCAGTTGCAGGCGCTGACGCTCCAATTCAAGCTTCACCGCACGCTCATCATTCAGCGCTTGCTCTGTGTGTTGACGGGCAATTTCGCTGTAACGCTGACTCAGGTAAGCGTAATGCTGAACATCCGCGCCGCTGCCCCAATAGGTCGACAGGCGATCAGCCCGGGCAAGGGATTCACCCGCCCGAATCACGTCCTTGGGCGCGATTCGCAACACATTCGAATCTTCCTTGACCTTCTGAAAGTCGGCGCCGGCTTGTTGCAAGGCCGCCGCGCTCTGTTGACCCGCACAGCCGGCAAGCCCCGCGCAACCGACCAGCAGCAAGCCGCCCAGGAGTGTGTTTTTCAGGTTCATTGGGCATCTCCCAGTTGCTTGCGCAGGCGAGTGATGCGGGTATTGAGCACGTTCAGTTTCTCCTGACTTTTCAACGTCAGAACCTTGGCCTCGGCCAAACGCGCATCCAGCTCTGCCTGTTCGGCCTGCATGCGCGCATCCTTGAACGATTGATGGGTCATGTCGACCTGAGCCTGAGCGAACTTGCCTTCAGCAAGTTTCAGCTCGGGCACATCTTCAGTAGTTGCCCCAACAGCGGCGGCCTGTTCCAGGGTCCGTTCAGTCAAACGCAATTGTTCATTCGGCGCCGGATCGGCTGCACAACCCGCCAGAGCCAGAACGGCCAAGGCAGCGAAAAGAGGTCGAAGAGTCACTAAAAATCCCTACTGTTTTGGGGTGCTGACGGGTTGCTGCAAGTGTGCTTTCCAGCGCTCCAGATTGCGCTGCAGCACGGCCTCCGTCAGGCCGGACGCGGGCAATTCTGTCATCTTTTTCGACAACTGTCCGCGTAACCATGGATCGTTGCAGGCAGAGTTGCGGGAAATGGCGAGGAACAGCCCCGGTTGGTCGATCGGTTGCGGATACGCCTTTACGTCATTGGCCATACCCAATGTCTGTGCCATGGCCATCCCGGTATAACGCCCGGCGAGCACATAATCCGCTTCACCCAGCAGCAACTTCTGAAAAGCCTGTGTCAGGTTTGGCAGACTCATCAAGGTCAATTGCTCTTGTGCATAGGCCTCGAAAGGTTGTGTTAAACGAGCCTTTGCCGAGACCGCGCCAACATGCCCACGCAAGTCCTGCGCCTCGTTGTAGACCAACACCGAGCCCTTGCGGGTCCAGACCAGATAGTCATTTTCCACCAGCGGCGGCTGGATGTAGTCCAGTGACTCGAGTTGATTATCCATAAGAGGCGCATCGACCAGCATATCGATGCGCCCACTGCGCACTTCATCCAGCGCCTGGGAGCGTTTGCCGGCGTACAGCAACTCAACCTTGATCCCCAACTCCCCCGCCATCTGTTGCAACAAGTCGGCGCTGGTACCGATCAAGTGCACCGGATCTTGCGGGTCTTGCCACAGATACGGTGGTGCATCCGGGCTGCCGGTCACCACCAGATGCTCGCATTTGCCTGCGGCGACTGAGAATAAGGGCAAAGCCGATAGGCTCAGCAGCAGCCACAAGCCGCTCCAGCGACGCAAATCCATGGCGCATTTCTCCCACACTCAAATCGCAGACAGTAAAAAGCCCGGCCAAAAGGCCGGGCTCTTTATAAGTCAAGCCGCTGGATTAGACCAGCTTCTCAAACTCGGGGATGGCTTCGAACAGGTCCGCCACCAGGCCGTAATCGGCCACCTGGAAGATCGGCGCTTCTTCGTCCTTGTTGATCGCAACGATCACTTTGGAGTCTTTCATGCCGGCCAGGTGCTGGATCGCGCCGGAGATACCGACGGCGATGTACAGCTGTGGAGCAACGATCTTGCCGGTCTGACCAACCTGCATGTCGTTCGGTACGAAACCTGCGTCGACCGCGGCGCGGGAAGCGCCGACAGCAGCGCCCAGCTTGTCGGCCAGGGCGTACAGGTGTTTGAAGTTGTCGCCGTTCTGCATGCCGCGGCCGCCGGAAACGACGATCTTGGCAGCGGTCAGTTCCGGACGATCGGACTTGGCCAGCTCTTCGCCAACGAAGCTGGAAGTGCCAGCGTCGTGAGCAGCAGCAACCGCTTCAACGGCAGCCGAACCACCTTCCGCGGCAACAGGGTCGAAACCGGTAGCGCGCACGGTAATAACTTTTACCGAAGCGTTGGACTGAACGGTCGCGATGGCGTTACCGGCATAGATTGGGCGCTTGAAGGTGTCAGCGCTTTCAACCGAGATGATCTCGGAGATCTGGTCAACGTCCAGCTGAGCGGCAACGCGCGGCAGGATGTTTTTACCGTTGGAAGTCGCAGCAGCCAGAATGTGGCTGTAGCCCTTGCCCAACTCTGCAACCAGAGGCGCTACGTTTTCCGGCAACTGGTGTGCGTAAGCAGCGTTGTCGGCGACCAGCACTTTGGCCACGCCAGCGATTTTCGCAGCGGCTTCAGCCACGGTGCCAGCGCCCTGGCCTGCCACCAGCACATGGATGTCGCCGCCGATTTTGGCAGCGGCAGCAACGGTGTTCAGCGTGGCCGGGGCCAGCACTTTGTTGTCGTGTTCAGCAATAACCAAGATAGTCATTTAGATTACCTTCGCTTCGTTTTTCAGTTTCTCGACCAGTTCAGCCACCGACTTGACCTTGATACCCGCGCTGCGTGCAGCCGGCGCTTCAACTTTCACGGTCTTGTTGGTGGAGGCGGTGGAAACGCCCAAAGCGTCCGGAGTCAGCACTTCGAGAGGCTTCTTCTTGGCTTTCATGATGTTTGGCAGAGACGCGTAGCGCGGCTCGTTCAAACGCAGGTCGGTGGTGACGATCGCCGGTAGTTTCAGCGAAACAGTCTGCGCGCCGCCGTCGATTTCGCGGGTCACGGCAACTTTGTCGCCAGTGACTTCGACTTTCGAGGCAAAGGTGCCCTGACCATAACCGCTCAATGCAGCAAGCATCTGGCCAGTCTGGTTGTTGTCGCTGTCGATGGCTTGTTTGCCAAGGATCACCAACGAAGGCTGTTCCTTGTCAACAACAGCCTTGAGCAGCTTGGCAACGGCCAGGGAAGTCAGGTCTTCGGCGGATTCGACGAGGATGGCGCGGTCGGCACCCAGAGCCAGCGCGGTGCGCAGTTGCTCTTGAGCGGTGGACGGGCCGATGGAGACGACGACGATTTCAGTCGCAACACCTTTCTCTTTCAGGCGTACGGCTTCTTCCACTGCGATTTCGCAGAAAGGGTTCATCGACATCTTGACGTTAGCGAGATCGACGCCGGAGTTGTCCGCTTTGACGCGAACCTTGACGTTATAGTCGACTACTCGTTTGACAGCTACAAGAACCTTCATGGATTCCTCGTTACTCTCCGGTGAAAAGAAAGTCGCCTAGGCGAACCTGGCGGTTGATGCTCATCGGGTACAAGGGCACCTCTAAAAACGCCGGCATTTGTAATGGGTGACCCAGCTCACGAGGCTGATGACCGTTCGTCAGTGGTGACTAATGAGTCATTCTTTGTCGCGGCGTGTAAACTTCGCGCCAAACCTGCGCTGCGCGTCACCCTGTACTGCCTTCGCCCTGTCTTTAGAGGTGCTCTTGAAACCAACAGTCAGCCTACGGCGAGCGCAAAACCGCCCGTATCTTGACCGGAACGCCTATTCCGGTCAATACGCCAAAATAGCCAGTTATAAGCCGCGCTTCTTTGATTTCTCTGGCCTGGAGCAAATTCAAACAAACGTTTGTATTGGACGCTGAGAGTGGTGTAGATATAATGCGCCACCTAGAGAGAAAGGTGGTTCATCGATTGTCCCTTCCCCCGCCTGTCGTGGGAATTCATGGATGCGACATCAAACCTCCAATTAGAAAAAAACTGTTGAGCCTTGAGTAGGAGATAACCTGTGGAACGCGAATACATGGAATTCGACGTGGTCATCGTCGGTGCCGGCCCCGCTGGTCTTTCCGCCGCCTGCCGATTGAAGCAGAAGGCCGCCGAAGCCGGTAAGGAAATTAGCGTCTGCGTGGTCGAAAAAGGCTCCGAAGTCGGCGCTCACATTCTTTCTGGCGCGGTGTTCGAACCTCGGGCCCTGAATGAATTGTTCCCTGACTGGAAAGAACTCGGCGCACCACTGAACACTCCGGTCACTCGCGATGACATCTTCGTTCTCAAGAACGCCGATGGCGCGATCAAGATTCCAGACCTCTTTGTGCCCAAGACCATGCACAACGAAGGCAACTACATCATCTCCCTGGGCAACCTGTGCCGCTGGCTGGCTCAGCAGGCCGAGAACCTGGGCGTAGAGATCTACCCAGGCTTCGCCGCTCAGGAAGCGCTGTTCGACGAAAACGGCGTGGTTCACGGGATCATCACCGGCGACCTCGGCGTTGACCGTGAAGGCAATCCGAAAGAAGGCCTGTACACCCCTGGCATGGAACTGCGTGGCAAATACACGCTGTTCGCCGAAGGCTGCCGTGGCCACATCGGCAAGCAACTGATCAAGCGTTTCAACCTCGACACCGATGCCGACGCCCAGCACTACGGCATCGGTCTGAAAGAAATCTGGGAAATCGACCCGGCCAAGCATCAGCCAGGCCTGGTGGTGCACACTGCCGGTTGGCCGCTGGACATCATGGGCACCGAAAACACCGGTGGTTCGTTCCTTTATCACCTGGAAAACAACCAGGTGGTAGTCGGTCTGATCGTTGACCTGTCCTACAGCAACACTTACCTGTCGCCATTCGACGAGTTCCAGCGCCTCAAGCATCACCCGGTGCTCAAGCAGTACCTGGAAGGCGGCAAACGTATCAGCTACGGCGCCCGCGCCATCTGCAAAGGTGGCCTGAACTCGCTGCCGAAGATGGTCTTCAAGGGCGGCGCGCTGATCGGTTGCGACCTCGGCACCCTGAACTTCGCCAAGATCAAAGGCAGCCACACCGCGATGAAGTCCGGCATGCTCGCCGCTGATGCCGTGGCCGACGCCCTGTTCGCAGGCTCCGAAGGCGCTGATGAGTTGAACAGCTACGTTGAATCGTTCAAGGCCAGCTGGCTCTACGAAGAGCTGTTCGCCAGTCGCAACTTCGGCCCGGCGATCCACAAATACGGCGCGATTGTCGGCGGTGGCTTCAACTGGCTCGACCAGAACATCTTCGGCGGCAAACTGCCGTTCACCTTGCACGACACAAAGCCGGACTACGCCTGCCTCAAGCTGGCCGCCGACAGCAAGAAGATCGACTACCCGAAACCGGACGGCAAACTCAGCTTCGACAAACTCAGCTCGGTGTTCATCTCGGGCACCAACCACGAAGAAGAACAGCCTTGCCACCTGAAGCTGGCCGACGCGAGCATCCCGATCAGCAAGAACCTGCCGCTGTACGATGAGCCTGCTCAGCGTTACTGCCCGGCTGGCGTGTACGAAGTGATCACCAAGGAAGACGGCGAAAAGCGCTTCCAGATCAACGCCCAGAACTGCGTGCACTGCAAGACCTGTGACATCAAGGACCCTGCGCAGAACATCACCTGGGTAACGCCGGAAGGTGCTGGCGGCCCGACTTACCCTAATATGTAAGTCGTACGCTTGAACAGAAAGGCTCCCGAACGGGGGCCTTTTTATTGACCAAATGTCCCACCCGACACCGCTCCCATATTGGGTTTTCGCTGCATCACCCGACCCGCTCATCTCCCGGGCTGCGCTCGAAATAGCGTTTGTACTCGCGACTGAACTGCGACGTACTCTGATAGCCCACCCGATGCGCAACCTGCGCCACCCCCAGCCCCTCTGACAGCAACAGCTGCTGCGCCTTGAGCAATCGCAGGCGCTTCAAATACTGCACCGGCGACAACAAGGTGCTGCGTTTGAAATGCTCGTGAAAGGTCGATGTACTCATATTCGCGCAGCTGGCAAGTGTCTCGACGTTCAGCGGCTCGGTGAAGTGCGCATGCAAATGACTCAAGGATGCCGCAACCCGGGCAAATTGCCCCTGTTGCTCGACCAACGCTCGCAACACATCAGCTTGTGGTCCACGCAACGCCACGAACAGCAACTCACGCAACCGCGCCTGCCCCATGATCTGACATTCCAGCGGATCGTGCAGGCAGTGCAACAAGCGCTCGACACAGCCACGCATGCTGTCGTCGAGTACCGCCGAGCTCATGGATTCGGGTGTTTGCGCCGGCGTATTGCGGCCAGGTGCCAGCCCCATGGCCAACACCAGTTCGCCCAGCAGCGCCCGGTCAATGGCAATCGAAACCCCGAGCAATGGCGCATCGGCCATGGCAAAGGTTTCGCATTCGAAAGGCACCGGCAATGCCTGAATCAGGTAATGCCCGGCACCGTATTCCAGAGTGCGCGCGCCCAGATAGGCGACTTTACTGCCCTGAGCGATGATCATCAGGCTCGGCTCATAGATCTGCGGGCCACGCGCCACATCGCAACTGGCTCTGAGCACGTGTACGCCGGGCAAGCGCGTCCGGACAAAACCATCACGGGTCGCCAATGGTTGAATCAGCGCAACCAGCGCGGCATTGGCATCAAGATGACGGGTCAACAGCATGGCAAAAACTTCACGCAAAAAGGGATGAAAGCATCATCGCAGGTCTGAGCGCCAATGCGACCGATCCACCGCGGATGCCGGAGGAATAGGCATAAGACGCGGAGGAATCGTCATGGCCGGTGAAGCGGACGGCGCGGAAAATCCCCCACCTCACCCGTCACTGCTTTTGCGAGGTTCACCATGTACACCGCCATCGGTTACGCCGCCCAGTCAGCCACCACTCCCCTCGCCCCGATGACCTTTGAACGTCGCAGCCCCCGCGCCGACGACGTAGCGATCGAGATTCTCTACTGCGGTGTCTGCCACTCCGACATCCACCAGGCACGCAACGAATGGGGTATCGCGGTTTACCCGCTGATGCCGGGTCACGAGATTGTCGGCAAAGTCACCGCCATCGGTGCCAATGTCACCGCCCATAAGGTTGGCGATCTGGTCGGCGTCGGCTGCATGGTCGACTCGTGCCGCCACTGCGAAGCCTGCCATGCCGACCTTGAGCAATATTGCCTCGAAAGTCCGACCTTGACCTACGCGACCCCGGACCGGGTCGACGGCAGCAACACCATGGGCGGTTACTCCGACAGCATCGTGGTCAGCGAGCACTTCGTCGTACGCATTCCCGAGAAACTCGATCCGGCCAGCGCTGCACCGATCCTCTGCGCCGGCATCACCACCTACTCGCCGCTCAAGCACTATGGCGTGAAAGCCGGCGACAAAGTCGGGATTCTCGGCATGGGTGGTCTCGGCCACATGGGCATCAAGTTCGCCAAGGCCATGGGTGCCGAAGTGACGCTGTTCACCCGCTCGGCGAGCAAGGCCGAAGAAGGTCGTCGCCAGGGCGCAGACCACGTGATCGTCTCAACCGATGCAGAGCAGATGAAAGCGGCCGCCGGGCAGTTCAACTTCCTGCTCGACACCATTCCGGTGCAGCACGACCTCAACCCTTATCTCGACACACTGCGCTTCGACGGCGTGCACATCCTGGTCGGTCTGATCGAGCCGATCGATCCACCCGTCCACGCCGCCAAACTGGTGCTGGGTCGTCGAGTGCTGGCCGGCTCGTTGATTGGCGGTATCGCAGAAACCCAGGAAGTGCTGGATTTCTGCGCTGAGCACACCATCACCTGCGACATCGAGATGCTCGACATCCGCCAGATCAACGAGGCTTACAGCCGCATGATTGCCGGTGATGTGAAGTACCGTTTCGTCATCGACATGGCGACGTTGAAGGTCTGATCAGACCTTGGCACGAAGCGGCACCAACAGCCGAGCTGTGACCTCTTTAATTAGAGGAATCAGTTCGGTGTTTTTTACCACTCATTCAGTTCCCCTCGGCAAACTCCCGCAATACCGCTCCATCCATGCGATAGCGCACCCACTCTTCCTGCGGCTGGGCCCCGAGGGATTTGTAGAAGTCGATGGCTGGGGTGTTCCATTCCAGCACGCTCCATTCGAAACGGCCGCAGTCGTTGGCGCAGGCAATTTTTGCGAGATGGCGCAGCAGGTGTTTCCCCGCGCCGCCACCGCGCTGCTCGGGGGTGATGTAGAGGTCTTCGAGGTACAGGCAGTTGCTGCCCAGCCAGGTCGAGTAGCTGAAGAAAAACACCGCAAAACCAATCGGCAAACCGTTGCGCAGACAGATCAGGCCATGGGCGGTAGCGCCTTCACTGAACAGGCTGCGCTCGATGTCGGCGACACTGGCGATGACTTCATGCCGGGCGCGCTCGTAGTCGGCGAGCTCGGTGATGAACGCGAGAATTTGTGGCGCATCGCTGGGGGTGGCCGGGCGGATCTCGATCGACATGGACGTGCCTTGTGAACAGTTGAAACCGCCATACTATGTCGGCGATCAGCGCTCGTCACATGTCACTTCAAAACTAAATCTACGGGCGCCGCCACAAAAGGACTTTTATCAACCTCGCCGCCTTCGCCCCACGGCAAACCCTCGCCTCAACCTTGTTGCCCCGCGCGCTGGGGCCGTCCGAGGACGGTGCTGGCATTAGCGGTGTTAACCGGATGATTACGCTGGTGCGACTGCTCTGACGCTGGGCGAAGCGATTTGTAGCAACCCGCTTTGTAAACTACGGTTAGCCGCGACAGATCAAGCAGTCAATAGCATCTGTTCCACTTGAATCCGCTATCGACAGGTATAAGCATGAACATGGATGCCTCTACGCAATACCCGATTGTTTTGGTTCACGGTCTATTCGGCTTCGATACAATCGCCGGTTACCCCTACTTCTTCGATATCAAGGAAGCCTTGGAACACGCTGGCGCTCGGGTGTTTGCCGTCAATATTCCAGCCATCAACGGCAATGAGGAACGCGGTGAAAAACTACTCGAACAGGTCAACCGCATTTTGCAGGAAACGGGCGCCGCCAAGGTCAATCTGATCGGCCATAGCCAGGGCCCCCTGGCTGCACGCTACGTAGCGGCACTGCACCCGGAAAAGGTCGCGTCGGTCACCTCTGTCAGCTGCCCCAATCACGGCTCCGAGATTGCCGACCAATTGCACAAGGCCCTGACGCCCGGTGAGTTGCCCGAAGCGCTCGTACTCGCCCTGTTGAGCGCAGTCGGCACCTTCATTTCATTGATCAGCGGCCATCCGCAGAACCCCGCGGACCCTCAAGCAGCGTTCGAATCGCTGACCAGCGCAGGGTTGGCTGAATTCAATCGCAAGTACCCGCAAGGGGTGCCGAAGCACTGGGGCGGTGAAGGCAACGAAATTGAAAACGGCGTGTATTACTACTCCTGGAGCGGGATTCTGCAAAACTTTCAAACCCCGCAAATACTCGATCCAACCCATATCAACTGCATCGTGCTGTCGAAGTTATTTTATAAAGAGAAAGACGCCAACGATGGCCTGGTCGGCCGATACAGCTCACACCTGGGGAAAGTGATTCGCTCGGATTACCCCATGGACCATTTTGACGCAGTCAATCAAATGGCCGGGATCACCAGCTGGAACGTGAGCCCGGTCAGTCTCTATCTGGAACATGCCGCTCGGCTCAAGAGCAAGGGTTTGTAAACCCATTGGCAATGGCCCGGTTTAAACACCGGGCCGTTTTCCAGAACACAGAAGCACAACGTGTTACGGCTCAAGGCCAATAGGGAAGAACTCCCCACCACTCCACACGCCCAACCAGCGCTGCCCGTCGATCTCGCGGGTCACGGCCAGTTCGACCAGTTGATAAAACACGTTGCGATGGATCAGCGCTTCAAGGTTGGTACGTACGTGCACGTAAGGCGCTGGTTCCTGCGTCAGCGGATCAATCACCACGCGCAACGGATGCTCGCCCCCCGCCTCGGTCTGCTCTTCAACGTTGGTGATAAAACGCAACACCTGCGCCTCGCCCTCGCCTTCAACCTCCAGCGCAACCGCCACGAACGGCGCGTCATCAACCTTGATCCCGACCTTCTCGACCGGGGTAATCAGAAAGTAATCATCGCCGTCACGGCGAATGATGGTAGAGAACAGCTTGACCATTGGCTTGCGCCCGATCGGCGTGCCCAGGTAATACCAGGTACCGTCGCGGGCGATGCGCATGTCGATGTCGCCGCAGAAGTCGGGGTTCCACAAATGGACCGGCGGCAAGCCTTTGGACTTGGGGATTTGCCCCAACAGATCGTTAGCTTTTTGCGGACCACTCATGCTGCTCTCCTGGTGAATTACTGGTTGCTCAGCCCAAGCAGGCTACGAGCGTATTGCTCCAGCGGCGGGCCGATCAAATCTTCCGGTTTGTCGTGGAACGCCAGCAAACCGCCACGACTTTTGATCCGTGCAGTATCGATCAAATACTGAGTGCTGGTCTCGATCAGCATGATCTGAATCACCCCGCTGTCGACCCCCTGGTGATCTACGGCTTCCTGGTCGAGCCAATCATCCGCGTCGGCCTTGGCAAATCGGGTGTAAAGCAGATAATGCGCGCCAGCCGCACGCGCCTCGCCCATCGCGGTGTCGAGGCCTTCAGGGGCGCGGGCACGGCGAACCATCGGAAAATATTCGATGAAGCCGTTGAAAGCCACTTCAGCGATCACGTTCGGCTGTGGATAGGCACTGCCCAGCGGCGCAAAAGCGCCTTGAGCGATGTAGATAAACGAGTCCGGCTGAATGCGCAGGTTATTCACACGACGGCTGTCGCTGTGATCGAGCAGACCTGCGTCGCTCATGTGGTAGTGAACCCCTTCGCCCATATCGCTGACATTCATGCAGCCGCCAAGCGCCAAAAAGGCCAGCAGCAAAACCAGGCTACGCATCCTACCCTCCAGAGGCCGGTGACGGAAAACCGGCGAATGTCCGCAGGATGCAGCTTCCGCGCCAGTCCTTGAGCACATGAACATTTCCAGGTACAGAATGCAGATCTATCAACCGCCGATGATTTTCATCACGGTCGCACCGCCGGAAAACGCAACGTCCTGTTTGTCACCCAAGGCTTTCACCAGCAAACGCTGGAGCGCTGGCAACGCTTCATGACGGGGCTTGTCCAGCAAGTCACCGACATAGTGGCGGTTACTCGACGACAGACAGCCATGCAGCCAGCCAGTGGACGACAGGCGCAAGCGCGAGCACGTGCGGCAGAACGGCACGCTTTCATTGGCGATCACGCCGAAATAGCCATGCCCCTGAATTTCGTAGCGAACCGCCGTGGCATCCACCGGCGCATCGGCCTGCAGGTACTCGTAGCGTTCACCGATCAGACTCAGCAACTGCTTGAGGCTGACAAACTGCTGCAGGAAAGCGTTCGAATCACTGGCCAGATGGCCCATGCGCATCAGCTCGATGAAGCGCAACTCATAACCACGTTCCAGGCAGTAATCGAGCAGCGGCATCACCTGATCGAGGTTCTGCCCGCGCAACGGCACCATGTTGACCTTGACCTTCATGCCCGCTGCCCGAGCCTGCTCCATGCCGTTGAGCACCGTTGCCAGATCGCCACCGCGCGCAATGCTGCGGAACCCATCGGCGTCCAGGGTATCGAGGGAAACGTTGATCCGCCGAATCCCGGCGTCCACCAGCAAGGGCAGTTTCTTCGCCAGCAGCTGACCGTTGGTGGTCAAACTGATATCCGCCAGACCCATTTTCCCGACGGCCGTCATGAAGGCTTCCAGCTTCGGGCTCACCAGTGGCTCGCCACCGGTAATGCGCAATCGCTCGATGCCCGCGGCTTCGATCAGATAGGCAACACCACGCGCCATGGCCTCGGCCGACAGTTCATCCTGCGCCGCTACCAACCGTTTGCCATTGGGCACGCAGTAAGTACAGGCGTAGTTGCAGGCGGAGGTCAGGCTGACCCGCAAATTGCGGAAACGCCTGCCTTGTCGGTCAACGATCATGGATCACTCCGGCGGAAGTAGATTCGGAAGCGCTAAAACTTGACTCACAAATCAAGTTTTAGCAATACCTAAGCCTGAGTATATTCCCGGGGCACTGCGCCATACAGGGAAAACATGGCGCAATAAGGCATCTGAATGGTTCAGCTGCTTGGCGTGTCGGTATCGCGCTTGCGCTTGTTGCCCATGCGCACGCCGATGTCCATCAGGAACTGGAAGAAACCTTCCTGATCTTCCAGCACATTGCTCCAGAACGGCGAGTGATACAGCGCGACAGCGCCGTGCACCAGCGCCCAGGATGCGCAGTAATGGAAGTACGGCGGCACGTCTTCAAGCTTGCCTTCGCTGATGCGGCCCTTGATCAACAAGGTCAGGCGCTCGAAGTTGGAGGCGCGAATCTTGTGCAACTCCTCGACCATCTCCGGCACTTGATTGCCCTTGACCACCTTCTCTTCCAGACGATCGAACAACCGGTAACGTTGCGGATCGCGCATGCGGAATTCGAAGTAGGCCCGGGACAGGGCTTCCTTATCCTTGTCTACATCGGCAGAGTGCAGCAGCTCGTTCAAGTCGCGCTCATAATCGAGCATCAGGCGCAGATAAATCTCCGCCTTGGACTTGAAGTGCTTGTAGATGGTGCCTTTGCCGATACCCACGGCATCAGCGATCATCTCGACGGTGACACTGTCTTCACCTTGTTCGAGGAACAGCTTGAGCGCGGTGTCGAGAATTTCTTGCTCGCGGCGACGAAACTCACGGACCTTACGAGGTTCTTTGTGCATAAGAAAAGGTCTGTAGGGGTCAAAATTCGAAGCCGCGTATTATGCCTAACTTGCGCCAAATTGCACGGATCATCCGACCATGACTACGTTTCTTGATGAATTTGTACAGGCTCCTGGCCTGCGTTATTTAAATCATGCGGCCGTTGCACCCTGGCCAAATCGCGCTGCCACGGCAGTGGCACGCTTCGCCCAGGAGAACGTTTTACTGGGCGCGCGGGACTATTCGGACTGGATGACGCTTGAACAACGTCTGCGTGAACGGCTGATGCGCCTGCTTAACGCAGCGTCGACGGATGACGTGGCGCTGGTCAAAAATACTTCTGAGGCATTGTCTTTTGTCGCCTTCGGACTGCCGTGGCATAGCGGCGACCAGATTGTCATCAGCGACGAAGAATTTCCTTCCAACCGCATTGTCTGGGAAGCTTTAGCCTCCCAAGGTGTGGAAGTGGTTCAGACCAGCCTCAAGGGCGATGACCCGGAAGGCGCCTTGTTGGCTGCCTGCGGACCGCACACCCGCCTGATGTCAGTGAGCGCAGTGCAATTTGCCAGCGGTCTGCGTCTGGACCTGCAACGCCTGGGCGCCGGCTGCAAACAACAGAACGTGCTGTTCTGCATCGACGCCATCCAGCAACTCGGCGCCCTGCCCTTCGACGTCCAGAGCTATCAATGCGACTTCGCCATGGCCGACGGCCACAAATGGCTGCTCGGACCAGAAGGTCTGGGGGTGTTCTATGTGCGCAGCGAACTGCGTGAACAGCTGAAGTTGCACGAATTCGGCTGGCATATGCTCGAACACATGGGCGATTACAACCGCACCGAGTGGGAACCGGCCAAAAGCGCACGCCGTTTTGAATGCGGCAGCCCGAACATGCTTGGGGCGATGGCGCTGGAAGCCAGCCTGTCGTTATTGGAAGAAGTCGGTATGGAGCAAGTCGCTGCACTGATCGCCGAGCGAGTGAAATGGCTGCAGGACGGCCTGAGCGCGATTCCCGGCGTCATACTGCATAGCCCGCTTAATCCAGCCCGGCGCGGGGGGATTCTTTCGTTCAGTATCGATGGCATCGATAACCAGACCGTTTACGAGGTCCTGAAAGCCCAGCAGGTGGTGTGCATCCCGCGCGGTCCAGGCATTCGTTTTTCACCGCACTTCTACACCGAAAAGCGCGTGATCGACGAAACTGTTGCCATTGTTGCGTCGATCGCCAGGCAGTGAGAACTCAAGCGAAGCGCCTGTATTCCAAATATGTTTAAGAAACAGGTGGGGCAAACTGGACTCGGCGCAATAGTGATCAATACTTGAACTGTCGGCGTGACATCTCCCCCAAGTGTTGCGCCGATGAAGGTGCCAAAGGACCGCGTACCTTTGTTTTACTCCTAATGGTCTTAACCCGGATTCCCCCCCCAGAACCCGGGTTTTTTTTGCCTGCGATTTGAGCCTCAAGCTCGACCCTGTCAAATCGACTTGACGTGCGCCAGCGGGAACAGCCGCTTGAAGTTCTCCGTGGTCTGCTCGGCGAAGCGCTCGTAGGAGTCGCCACGCAACATGGCCAGAAACTCCGCCACATCTCGTACATACTGCGGAAGGTTCGGCTTGCCGCGATGAGGAATCGGCGCCAGGTACGGCGAATCGGTTTCCACCAGCAGGCGATCCGCCGGCACTTGCCGGGCCACATCGCGCAAGGCATCGGCATTGCGGAAAGTGACAATCCCCGACAACGAAATGTAAAACCCCAAATCCAGCGCAGCCCTGGCCATGTCCCAGTCTTCGGTGAAGCAATGCAACACACCGGCCTGCGGCAACGCGGCCTCACGCAATAACCTCAGCGTGTCGGCGCGGGCGCCACGGGTATGGACGATCACCGGCCTGGAGGTCTGCTGGGCCGCTTGCAGGTGTAAACGAAAGGACTCCTGTTGCAACTCGGCGGCTTCTGGCTCGTAGTGGTAATCCAGACCGGTTTCGCCGATCGCCACCACCCGTGGGTGATTGAGCTCCTGCAGCAGCCAGTCCAGCGCCGGAGCGGCGCCCGGCTGAACATCCAGCGGATGCACGCCCACCGAACAATCGACGTCGTCGTAACGTTCGGCAAGGGCTTTGACGTCCTTGGCGTTGTCGACACTGACGCCGATACAGAGGAAATGCCCTACCCCGCGCTGACGAGCGGCGGCAAGCGCAGCATCCAGCGAGCCGTCGTGTGCGGCAAGGTCGAGACGATCAAGGTGACAATGGGAATCTACGAGCATAAAAGGCTGCAACTACATCGTATGAGTGGGACGGTCGGACTTCAGGGCTCCGACCAGATAGGTTTCGATTCGGCTTCGGGCGGTATCGTCGCCTTCATTGAACTGCACGCCGACACCGGCGGCACGATTACCCTGAGCGCCCTTGGGGGTAATCCAGGTCACTTTACCGGCCACCGGAATCTTTTCCGGCTCATCCATCAAGTGCAGCAGCATGAATACCTCGTCGCCCAACTTGTAGCTCTTGTTGGTCGGGATAAACAGGCCGCCATTCTTGATGAACGGCATATAGGCCGCATAAAGCACGGACTTGTCCTTGATGGTCAGGGACAAGATACCGTTGCGCGGCCCCGGGCTGACAGATTCATTCATGCTGACCTCCACTGCTGAATACCAGAGTCTAGGCGCAGCCGATCAATTCCGGGTAGGCAAACCGACCCATTGCACCAGCAAGGCTTCCAGCAACAGCACCCGATTAAGATTGGCTTTGCTCAGGACTTTTTGTCGCTGCGCCAGAATCCAGTCCTGGATATTCAAGACTTTACCTTGCGAAGATTTCTGCGCCAGGTATTGCACCACCTTGCGCATATCGGCAAGGCCGAGTCCAGCTTCGTCCTGAGTCAGCTGATAACGCAGAATCAGGCTCGACCAGTCGCAGAACCAATCGAACAACAGCAGCAACGGGATCGCATTCCAGCCTTCAGCCAGTTGCGTCGGTGATTGCTGCTGCTTGAGCAACTTCTTCACCCCGTCAACCACCAGCGCACGCTGCTCGCGCACGCCCTGAGCCTGCAAGCTCACCGCCGCCAGCGGAGAACCGGCGGCCAGGGTCAACAGCTCGATACGCTCTTCTTCAGCGCAATCGGGCAAGGCCTTGGCCAGCCATTGCAGACTCATGGTTTCGCTCGGCAACGGACAAGCCTGTTGCACGCAACGACTCTTGATGGTCGGCAGCAGACGACTGGTCTGGTGACTGACCAGCAGCAACACCGTATCGCCTGAGGGTTCTTCGAGACTTTTCAGCAAGGCGTTGGCGGCGTTGATGTTCATCGACTCGGCGGGCTCGATCAGCACGACTTTGCGGCCGCCCATCTGCGCGGTCTGGACCACGAAGCTGACCAGATCACGAACCTGATCGACCTTGATCGCCTTATCTGCCTCTTCCGGTTCCAGGATGTAGTTGTCGGGATGGCTGCCGGCCTTGAGCAGCAGGCAGGATTTGCACTCGCCGCAGGCGTCCTGCGCGGCCGGACGCTGGCAGAGCAAACTGGCCATCAAACGCTCGGCCAGCGCACGCTTGCCAATCCCGGCCGGGCCATGCAGCAAATAGGCATGGGCGTGTTGGGCGCGACCGGCCAGTTGCTGCCAAAGGCTGTCCTGCCACGGATAGGCCTCAGCCACGGTGACGCTCCAGCAATTGCGGCATCAAGACATCCAGCGACTGCTGAACCTGTGCCAACGGCTGTGAGGCGTCCACCAACAGGTAACGTGCTGGATCAGCCTCGGCGCGCTTCAAGAACGCGCTGCGCACCGCCTCAAAAAACACTCGACCTTCCAGTTCGAAACGGTCCAGCCGACCGCGAGCGCTGGCGCGCGCCATGCCGATTTCAATCGGCAAGTCGAACACCAGCGTCAGGTCCGGGCGCAGGTCGCCTTGAACGAAGGTTTCCAGGGTCGCGATACGCTCAAGCGACAATCCGCGACCACCGCCCTGATAGGCGTAAGTCGAATCGGTAAAGCGGTCGCACAACACCACCGCGCCCCGCGCCAGCGCCGGGCGAATCACCTCGGCCAGATGCTGCGCTCGCGCCGCGAACACCAGCAACAGCTCGGTATCCGGGTTCATGACCTCGTCGACCGGGGCCAGCAGCACATCGCGGATTCGCTCGGCCAGCGGCGTACCGCCCGGCTCCCGAGTCAACACCACTTCAATACCCTCGGCGCGCAAACGTTCGGCCAGGTATTCGCGATTGGTGCTCTTGCCGGCGCCTTCCGGGCCTTCCAGGGTAATAAACAAGCCAGTCACAGGCAGTCCTTAGTCAGAGTCATTGCGGGCTTTGCGGCTCATCGGCACTCGGTGCTGGAGCCGGTTGCGATGGCGGCGTTTGCGGCACCACCTCTGGAGCCGTGTCGGGCGCCGCTGGAGAAGTCGGTGCCTGAGCATCAGGCGTCGCAGCCCCATTGGCCGGCGCCGGGCTGGAGCGATAATCGGCGCGTCGCTTGATCTGGTACTCGCGCACGGCATTGTTGTGGGCATCCAGATCGTCGGAGAACGCATGACTGCCGTCGCCGCGCGCAACGAAATACAAACTGCTGCCGGACGCCGGATTCAGCGCCGCATGAATCGCTTCACGGCCGACCATGGCAATCGGTGTCGGCGGCAGCCCGGCGATCATATACGTGTTATAGGGCGTCGGTTCTTTCAGGTGGGCGCGGGTCAGCTTGCCGTTGTAGCGCTCGCCCAGACCATAAATGACGGTCGGATCGGTTTGCAGCAACATGCCGATCTGCATCCGCCGAACGAATACCCCGGCAATCTGTCCTCGCTCTTGCGGTACACCGGTCTCCTTCTCCACCAGCGAGGCCATGATCAGCGCCTGATAGGGCTCGGTATAAGGCGCGTCAGGGGAACGTTTGCTCCACTCTTTTGCAAGGACTTCGTCGAGGCGCTCGTAGGCTTTTTCCAGCAGCTCGACATCGGTCATGCCACGCACAAAACGATAGGTGTCTGGAAAAAACCGGCCTTCCGGAAACACTCCAGCGTGACCAAGCCTGCTCATCACGTCGCTGTCGCCAAGACCCGCGAGGGTTTGTTCGAGCTTGTCATTTTTTGCCAGCGCCGCTCGGACCTGGCGGAAGTTCCAGCCCTCGACCAGGGTCAGGCTGTACTGAACCACTTCGCCGCGCTGCCAAAGACCGATCAGCCCCTGCGCACTCATGCCCGGCAGCATGCGGTATTCACCGCTGTGCAGCGGCTGCGCGGCAAGGTTCAAGCGCCAGTACAGGCGTAACCAAAAGGCGTCCTGAAGCACGCCGTCGGTTTCCAGGCGATTGAAGGTCCCGGACGGTGTCGCTCCGTTCGGGACATCCAGCAACTCTTCCCGAGTAATGTTGAGTGGCTGCTCCAGCGCCGAATTGATCTTCCAGGCCGAAGCGCCCAGCAGCAGCCCCGCCAGAACCAGTCCGGTTTCCAGCAGCAGCAAGAATTTACGTCTCACGAATCAAGCATCCAGTAGCGCGCGGGCAATGCCTTGCAGTTTACGGGTGAGCGGCCCAACCGGCCAGCTCAGCGCAGCATAAGCGCGTACCGGCCAGATGCCGTACACGCTGTTGCAGACGAACACTTCATCAGCCTGTTGCAACTGATCAAGACCGATGTCAGTGACGCGTGTGGGAATCCCCAGCAACTCGGCTTGGGACAAGAGTTCCGCGCGCATCACTCCGGCCACGCCGCAACGACTCAGATCAGCCGTCAGCAATGCGCCATCGCGCACCAGGAACAGATTACTGAAAACACCTTCGATCACCCGCCCCTGACGATCCAGCATCAATCCTTCGGCGTGCTCGGCGTCCTGCCATTCCGAACGGGCAATAACCTGCTCGAGACGATTCAGGTGCTTGAGGCCGGCGAGTAAGGGTTGCTCGGAAAGTCGTGTGGCACAGGGAAACAGCCGGATACCTTGCTGCGCATGGACAGCAGGATAAGTCGCTGGAGGATTGCCTTGCAGAATACGTCGCGGCGCCACCGAAGGCTCGGCCGCATAACCACGCTGACTATCGCCGCGGGTGAGGATAAGTTTGAGCACGCCTTCGCCAAGTGCGGCGGCGTACGTCAGTAACTCACTGCGAATCAACGCGTGATCCGCGTTAATCGCCAAACGCGAGCAACCATCGACCAGACGACTCACATGTCGATCCAGCAGTAGTGGCTGCCCGCCCTTGACTGCGATGGTCTCGAACAGACCATCGCCATACGCCAGGCCGCGGTCTTTTAGCGACAGTGCGTCAGCCGGCTGACCGTCGACCCAGCTTTCCATCAATCAGCAAACCGACGGAACACCAGCGAGCCATTGGTACCGCCAAAACCGAACGAGTTGGACAGCACCACATCGATGTTCATGTCGCGCGCAGTGTGCGGCACGAAGTCGAGGTCGCAACCTTCATCCGGCTCATCGAGGTTGATGGTCGGTGGCGCCACCTGACCGTTGATGGCCAGCACACTGAAGATCGCTTCAACCGCGCCCGCCGCACCCAACAGGTGACCGGTCATGGACTTGGTCGAACTGACCGCCAGCTTGTAGGCGTGATCGCCAAACACCGACTTGATCGCGCAGGCTTCGGCGAGGTCACCGGTCGAGGTCGAAGTACCGTGGGCGTTGATGTACTGCACTTGGTCGACGTTCAGCCTGGCATCACGCAGCGCATTGACGATGCAACGTGCGGCGCCTGCGCCATCGGCGGGTGGCGAGGTCATGTGGTACGCATCGCCACTCATGCCAAAGCCAATCAGCTCGGCGTAAATGGTCGCGCCACGCGCCTTGGCGTGCTCCAGCTCTTCAAGCACCAATGCACCAGCACCGTCGGACAGGACGAAGCCATCACGGCCCTTGTCCCACGGACGGCTGGCGCGGGTCGGCTCGTCATTGCGGGTCGACAGCGCACGAGCAGCAGCAAAGCCACCCATGCCCAGACCGCAAGCGGCCATCTCGGCGCCGCCGGCAACCATCACGTCGGCCTCACCGTAGGCAATGTTGCGCGCCGCCATACCGATGCAGTGCGTGCCCGTGGTACAGGCTGTCGAAATGGCATAGTTAGGCCCCTGCGCACCCAGATGGATGGACAGGAAACCGGAAATCATATTGATGATCGAGCCCGGCACGAAGAACGGTGAAATTCGACGAGGGCCGGAATCATGCAGCGTGCGGCTGGTTTCTTCGATATTGGTCAGACCGCCAATACCCGAGCCCATGGCCACGCCGATGCGCTCACGATTGGCGTCGGTGACTTCCAGGCCAGCGTTACGCACTGCCTGAAACCCTGCTGCCAGACCGTATTGAATGAACAGGTCGAGTTTGCGAGCTTCCTTGACCGACAGGTATTCCTCGACATTGAAGCCCTTTACCGAGCCGCCAAAATGGGTGGAATAGGCAGAAAGGTCGGTGTGTTCGATCAGACCAATGCCACTGCGGCCAGCCAGAATGCCCTGCCAGCTGCTCGGCACATCCGTGCCCAGTGGCGACAACATACCCATACCGGTGACTACGACGCGTCTACGCGACACAGCACTCTCCTTATTTCAAATGACGACTTTGCATCAGGCCTAAAGAAAAAACCGCACGCCGTAATGGCAGTGCGGTTTTTCCATGACAGCTAACAACGGCTACAAACTATTACGCCTGATGGCTAGTAACGTAGTCGATGGCAGCTTGTACAGTAGTGATCTTCTCAGCTTCTTCGTCAGGAATTTCGGTCTCGAATTCCTCTTCCAGAGCCATCACCAGCTCAACGGTGTCAAGGGAGTCGGCACCCAGGTCTTCAACGAAGGAAGCAGTGTTCACAACTTCTTCTTCTTTAACGCCCAGTTGCTCAGCAACGATTTTCTTGACGCGCTCTTCGATGGTGCTCATACCTTGTTTTCACTCCTAATGGACAAATTCAGGCAGCTGGCCAGTGGGTAAGTGTATAGAAAGGCTTTTCAGTATTTCAACTGAAAGCTTCACTCCTCAAACCCTGACGACCATCTGCCTATAAATAGATTGCAGCTTTATAACGGATTTTAGACAGCTCGTATGACATTTTTTTGAAGCAACCCGTCACATTTAACTCATGTACATCCCGCCGTTCACCGGGATTGTAGCCCCAGTAACGTAAGCCGCACCGTCCGACGCAAGAAAAGCGACCACGGACGCGATCTCTTGAGCTTGCCCCAGACGGCCCAGCGGAATTTGTGTCTGCAAGGCTTCACGCTGCGCCTCTGGCAGTTCGCGGGTCATATCGGTGTCGATGAACCCAGGGGCCACCGAGTTGACCGTAATCGAGCGCGAACCCACTTCACGCGCCAGAGCGCGACTGAAACCTTCCAGACCTGCCTTGGCGGCTGCGTAGTTTACTTGGCCTGCGTTGCCCATGGCACCCACAACCGAACCAATACTGATAATTCGTCCCCAACGTGCCTTGGTCATGCCACGCAAAACACCCTTGGACAGGCGAAACAGACTGTTCAGGTTGGTATCGACGACGTCATGCCACTCGTCATCTTTCATGCGCATCATCAGGTTATCGCGGGTGATACCGGCGTTATTCACCAAAATCGCCGGCGCACCGAACTGCTCCTGAATGCTTGCCAGCACGGCCGCTACAGACTCGTCGCTGGTGACATTGAGCTCAAGACCGGTGCCTTGAATGCCGTTTTCTTTCAGGGTTGCCGCGATGCGCTCAGCGCCCGAAGCGGAAGTCGCGGTACCCACCACGATAGCGCCCTGACGACCCAGTTCCAGTGCGATAGCCTGGCCAATACCACGGCTGGCGCCGGTAACCAGTGCAACTTTACCTTGCAGACTCATGCAGGCTTCTCCTAAGTTCAGGCCAACGCTGCACGAGCAGCAGCGAAAGCATCCGGGGTGTTCAGGTTAGAGGTCGACACGCCTTCGGCGCAGCGCTTGTTCAGGCCAGCCAGGACTTTGCCCGGACCACATTCAACCAGTTGAGTAGCGCCTTTGGCGGCCAGCGCCTGGACCGACTCAACCCAGCGAACCGGCTTGTAGAGTTGCTCGAGCAGATCGCGCGTGAGGGTTTCCAGATCCGGCGCCACATCAGCGCTGACGTTCTGTACCAACGGGATTTGCGGAGCCTGCCAGTTGATCGCAGCAATCGACTCGGCAAAGCGCTCGGCAGCCGGGCGCATCAGCTCACAGTGCGACGGCACGCTGACCGGCAGCGGCATGGCGCGCTTGGCACCACGCGCCTTGCAGCCTTCGATGGCGCGCTCGACAGCCGCCTTGGCACCGGCGATCACGACCTGGCCCGGCGAGTTGAAGTTGACCGCACTGACCACTTCACCTTGCGCCGCTTCAGCACAGGCAGCCAGCACATCAGCGTCGTCCAGACCGAGAATGGCGGCCATACCGCCCTGCCCGGCCGGCACCGCTTCCTGCATCAGCTGACCGCGACGCTCTACCAGCTTCACCGCGTCGCCCAGACTCAGACTGCCAGCCGCAACCAGCGCGCTGTACTCACCCAGGCTGTGACCGGCAACGTAAGCCGGACGCGCGCCGCCCTCAGCCAGCCACAGACGCCACAGGGCAATCGAAGCAGTGAGAATCGCCGGTTGGGTTTTGTCGGTTTGATTGAGTTGCTCTTCCGGCCCTTGCTGGGTCAGTGCCCACAGGTCGTAACCCAGAGCATCGGAAGCTTCTTTGAAAGTATCGAGGATCAACGGATGTTGCGCGCCCAACTCGGCCAGCATGCCGAGGGACTGCGAACCCTGTCCTGGAAAGACGAATGCGAGGGAAGCAGACATGTAACAAGCCCCTAATGATCTTGTCGTCGGAGAATTGACGTCCTGTACGGCTGGACGCAAGAAACTGACAGTTGGATGGCCAATTGAACTGAGCGGTCACATTTAAGCATTGTCCGACGAAAATGCCTAAAGCAACAAATCCTCAAGACGACCATGAAGCCGCTGCGGCAGGTTCTCCTGAATCTCGATCAGGGCGCGCTGAATGGCGCTCTGAAAGCCCTGCACACCGGCCGAGCCGTGACTTTTGATGACAATCCCCTGCAAGCCGAGAAAGCTTGCGCCATTATGTCGCGCAGGCGCCAGATCGGCCTGCAAGCGCTTCATCAGCGGCAACGCCAAAGCCCCGACCATTCTCGACGCCAGGTTTTGCTTGAACAACGCCTCGATCCGCCCGGCAATCATGGTCGCCAGCCCCTCGCTGGACTTGAGCAGGATATTGCCGACAAAACCGTCGCAGACCACCACATCAGCCTCACCACGGTACAAGCCATCACCCTCGACGAAGCCGATGTAATTCAGCCCGCGAGCGTTTTGCAGCAGCGTGGCCGCCAGCTTGACCTGTTGATTGCCCTTGATGTCCTCGGTGCCGATGTTCAGCAACGCAACCTTCGGCCGAACAACACCCAAGGTTTCAGCCGCCACCGAGCCCATTACCGCGAACTGGAACAGGTGCTCGGCACTGCAGTCGACATTCGCCCCCAGATCGAGCAACTGGCAATAACCGCGCTGCGTCGGGATCGCCGCCACCATGGCCGGCCGATCGATACCCGGCAAGGTCTTGAGCACATAACGCGACAACGCCATCAGCGCACCGGTATTACCAGCACTGACACAGGCCTGAACCTTGCCGTCGCGCAACAGCTCAAGCGCTACCCGCATCGAGGAGTCCGGCTTGCCACGCAGGGCCTGGGAAGGTTTTTCGTCCATGCCGATAACGTCGCTGGCCGGCGCAATGGTCAGGCGCGCGCGATCCACAGCCGAATGGCCGGCAATCAATTCTTCTAAAAGGGAGGGTTGACCAACGAGGGTCAGGTGTAGCGAGGGCGTAGCAGACAGACAAGCAAGGCTGGCCTGAACAATGCTGCGGGGACCGAAGTCCCCGCCCATTGCGTCAATCGCGATGACTTGAGCGGACAAGGATTACTCGTCAGCGCCCTTGTCGATCACTTTACGGCCACGGTATACGCCTTCTGGCGATACGTGGTGACGCAGGTGAACTTCACCAGTGGTCTTTTCTACGGACAGGGTGCTTGCCTCGAGAGCATCGTGCGAACGACGCATGTCACGGGCGGAGCGGGATTTTTTGTTCTGCTGAACAGCCATAATTGATTAACTCCTAAACGTTTGGGTCACGCTTTAACTGCGCCAATACACTGAACGGGTTGGACCGCGTTACCTCGTCCTCGCTCGGTTCGGGCTCATCGAGACCCGCCGGCTGCTGGCATTCTTCCGGATGATGAGCAGGCACAATGGGCAAGGCGAGCAAAAGCTCCTCCTCGATCAGTGACTGCAGATCCAAAGGATCTTCGCCCAGTTCCAGCACGTCATAACCTTTCGGCAACGACTGGGTATTCGCACCCTCCTTCACCACAGCATAACTGCATTCGCTGTGAATCGGCAGGGTGACCAGCTCAAGACAACGCTGGCAAACCATTTTGACTTCGGTGTCGATAAAGCTGTGGATGACCACAGATTTACGTTCATCTCGCTCAAAAACGAATTTAGCCTGCACCGTACCGACAGTGTCGGAAAGCGGGTCGCAGAGTCTCTCCAAATCGGCCAGCAGCATTTCACCTTGAAGGGTGGTGCCACGATCAGCCAATTTGCGCGGGTCAACGTGAGGTGGAATCGGGTCATTCAACATAGGCGCAGCATTATAGGGATGCACCCAGCCATGTCAAAGGAAATTCAGCCCTGTCCGTCACTTGGAAGCCCCGCTAGAATTTGCGACTGACTTTTGGAGAGCCGTATGCTGCCTTTATTACTTGCTTCAAGCTCGGTTTATCGCCGCGAATTACTGGCCCGCTTGCAACTGCCATTTACCAGCAGCTCACCGGACATCGACGAAAGCCACCAACCGGGCGAGTCGGCCATCGAGCTGGTAAAACGCCTGGCTCATGAAAAAGCCCGGGCGCTGGCCGGCGGTCACCCTGCCCACCTGATTATCGGTTCGGACCAGGTCGCGGTGCTCGACGGACGGATTATCGGCAAGCCTGATACGTTCGAGAAGGCTCGCGAGCAACTTCTGGCCGCCAGCGGCGCCAGCGTGACCTTCCTGACCGGCCTGGCACTGCTCAACAGCCAGACTGGCCACTGCCAGCTCGACTGCATCCCTTTCACCGTACACATGCGCACACTCGATCAGGCGCGCATCGAACGCTACCTGCGCGCCGAGCAGCCCTACGACTGCGCAGGCAGCTTCAAAGCCGAGGGATTGGGCGTGAGCCTGTTTCAAAGCACCGAAGGTCCAGATGCCACCAGCCTGGTCGGCCTGCCATTGATTCGACTGGTGGACATGCTGTTGGCCGAAGGCGTGCAGATTCCCTAAAGATAAAAAAACCGGCCACGCAGGCCGGTTGTTTTGTCGCACGACGATCAGCGCAATGCCGGCCCATGAAAGCCCATCCACATGGCCAACTGCTCAGCCACGCCGGCGCCGAGCTTTTTCGAGAACCGGTCGAACGTCGACTCTTGAACCGTGAAGTCGACCAGTTCTTTCTCGCCGATCACGTCACGCGCTACCGAACTGGCGCTGCCCAGACCATCAATCAAGCCCAATGGCAGCGCCTGCTCACCTGACCAGACCAGCCCGGAGAACAGCTCTGGATGCTCTTTGTCTTTCAGGCGATCGCCGCGGCCCTTTTTGACGCTGGCGATGAATTGCTGGTGAGTGGTATCCAGCACACCTTGCCAGAACGCGGTCTCTTCAGGTTTTTGCGGCTGGAACGGATCAAGGAACGACTTGTGCTCCCCAGAGGTGTAGGTCCGACGCTCGACACCGAGCTTCTCCATGGTGCCGACAAACCCGTAACCGGCCGCTGTCACGCCAATCGAACCCACCAGGCTCGCCTTGTCAGCGTAGATCTGGTCTGCCGCGCTGGCGATGTAGTAAGCACCCGAAGCGCCGAGATCGGAAATCACCGCGTAAACCTTGATACTCGGATGCAGGGCGCGCAGACGACCAATTTCATCGTAGACATAACCCGACTGCACCGGACTGCCGCCCGGGCTGTTGATCCGCAGCACGATACCCTTGACCTTCGGATCCTCGAACGCAGCGCGCAAGCCACCGACGATATTGTCGGCGCTGGCCGACTCCTTGTCGGCAATCATTCCATTCACTTCGATCAACGCGGTGTAGCCCGACCCGCGAGTCGCGCTTTTTTCAATGCTCACCAGTGGCGTGAAAAGGATCAGCGCGACAAGCAGATAAACAAAGGTCAGCAGCTTGAAGAAAATCCCCCAACGCCGTGAACGACGCTGCTCCTGCACACCGGCCAGCAGAGTCTTCTCAAGCAGCTTCCAGCTCTTGTCATCGCTTCCTTCAGCGCCAGCCTTGGCTGGCGCCTTCCATTCGTCGACCATTCCATCCACCCCAACAGAAACTTAATTGGCCCGCTGACCCAGCCAGGCGTGCAATTGCGAAAAGTGATCAATGGCCAGACACGGCTCGAACACGCGCAAGGCTTCTATCGATTGAGCACCATAGCTGACAGCGACCGAATCCATCCCGGCGTTGCATGCCATCTGCAGATCGAACGACGAATCCCCCACCATCAACGCCTGCTCCGGACGGACGTCGCAATGGGCCAGAATCTGTTCGAGCATCAGCGGATGCGGCTTGCTGGCGGTTTCATCGGCGGCGCGGGTGATATCGAAATAATCCTCCCAGCCGTGGGATTTCAGCACACGGTCCAGTCCGCGACGTGCTTTTCCGGTGGCCACCGCCAGGTGATAACCCTCGGCACGAAACGCCTCAAGCGACTCGACGACACCTTCAAACAACGGCGAAGGCACGGCCTCCGACGCAATGTAGTGATCCGCATAGTGCTGCCGGAACGCCACCATCTCGTCATCGCCAATTTCCGGGTACAAGGTCCGAATCGCTTCCGGCAAGCCCAGACCAATGATGCCCTTGACGGCCAGATCATCGCGCAACTGAAAACCAGAGCGCTGCGATGCCACATGCATCGCCTCGACAATCCGACCGATGGAATCAGCCAGAGTCCCGTCCCAATCGAAGATCAGCAGCTTGTAATCAGGGTGCACTCAGGCGCTCCACGGTCTTGGCCCACATTTCATCGACAGGGGCCTGAAGCTTCAACTCGCCGCCATCAGGCAGCGGTACGGTGAGCATGTAAGCGTGCAGGAACAGGCGTTTGCCACCCAGATCGCGAATTTCCTTGGAGAAGCCCTCGTCGCCATACTTGGTATCGCCGGCGATACAGTGACCAGCGTGCAGGGTATGCACACGAATCTGGTGAGTACGGCCGGTAACAGGCTTGGCCTCGACCATGGTTGCAAAGTCGCCAAAGCGGCGCAGCACCTTGAACAGGGTCAGCGCTTCCTTGCCCTCCTCGTCCACTTCCACCATGCGCTCGCCGGAACGCAGATTGCTCTTCTGCAACGGCGCTCGGACGCTCTTGATGGAAGTAGCCCAATTGCCGCGCACCAGCGCCATATAGCGCTTGTCGACACCATCGCCACGCAAGGCAGCGTGCAGATGGCGCAGCATGCTGCGCTTTTTCGCGATCATCAGCAGACCGGAAGTATCGCGATCGAGGCGGTGAACCAGTTCCAGCTCCTTGGCGTCCGGACGCAACTGACGAAAGGCTTCGATCACCCCGTAGTTCAGGCCGCTGCCACCGTGCACAGCAATCCCGGCGGGCTTGTTGATCACGATCAGCGCCTTGTCTTCGAAGACAATCGAGGCTTCAAGGCGCTGCAACAAACCTTGCGCCAATGGCACAGGTTCGTCGCGTTCCGGCACACGCACCGGCGGCACGCGCACGATGTCGCCCGCCTGCAGCTTGTATTCGGGCTTGATCCGACCTTTGTTCACTCGCACTTCGCCCTTACGCAAAATGCGGTAAATCAAGGTCTTGGGCACGCCTTTGAGCCGAGCGAGAAGGAAGTTATCAATACGTTGGCCGGCATATTCCGGCGAGACCTCAAGCAGTTGTACGCTTGGAGTCGAGGGGGCAGTAGTCGTCATGCCGCGAATGATAACAATTTTTTATGGAATTGAAGCACTTAATCATTGCTGCTATAGTCGCGAACGCCGCCAAAAGCGGTCTGGACAGAGGACGAACGGCAGATTGCCGGCCCTGACCAACGCAATTCATCAGGACGCGAGGCCGTCCTACGGGGCTTTCGCTACGTTGGAAGGTTCGTGATTGTAACGAGCGCAGGTGACATGAGGCCTGAAGCGAGCGCAGCAAACAGAGTAACCACTCGTCTGATGCGCCGATATTTACGGCCAGTTCACAAAGTGCAGTCAGTCTCGAACCAGCCCTTAAGCGAATGTTTCGGAAACAACGCCTGTTACAAGCTGAGTGCTAGCAAAACAACTTTCACCCAGTCTTGTGTAGCCATGAGCGTGAACTCCCCACTGGAGAACACGGTAAATGCCAACCCGCTGCGGATTCTGCGCGCGGCAGCACCCGAATTATCAGGGATACGTGTAGGGTGGAGATGCACAACCGTCGGACTGTGTAGCACTAGGCTTATATTTAGACGCTTCATCTCGTCCACAGTCGCCGGTTGATTCCTCCTCCTGACTGAGTGCTTAAGTAGCCACAGCAAGCAGGACGCGTACGTCGCGACGCAGGCCCACATTGGCCGGACATCGCTAGACACTGGAGTAGCCAACTACTCCTGACGCACCTGACACCGACCGTGAGAAGTCGTGTGTGCCGAACGCCGTTTCCGGCAGCCCGGAAACCGACGGTACTACATGAAAAGAATGCTGATTAACGCCACTCAACCCGAAGAGTTGCGTGTTGCACTGGTAGACGGCCAGCGCCTCTACGACCTGGACATCGAATCCGGTGCACGCGAGCAGAAGAAGGCCAACATCTATAAAGGCCGGATTACTCGCATCGAACCAAGCCTTGAGGCTGCCTTTGTCGATTTCGGCTCTGAGCGCCACGGCTTCCTGCCCCTCAAAGAAATCTCCCGCGAATACTTCAAGAAAACTCCTGAAGGCCGCGTCAACATCAAGGACGTCCTGAGCGAAGGCCAGGAAGTCATCGTTCAGGTTGAAAAAGAAGAACGTGGCAACAAGGGCGCCGCCCTGACCACCTTCATCAGCCTGGCCGGTCGTTACCTGGTTCTGATGCCTAACAACCCGCGTGCTGGCGGTATTTCCCGTCGCATCGAAGGTGAAGAGCGCAACGAACTGCGTGAAGCCCTGAACGGCCTGGTTGCCCCGGCCGACATGGGTCTGATCGTGCGCACTGCCGGCCTTGGCCGCAGCAGCGAAGAAATGCAGTGGGACCTCGACTACCTGCTGCAACTGTGGACTGCCATCAAAGAAGCCTCGCTGGACCGTTCCGCGCCTTTCCTGATCTACCAGGAAAGCAACGTGATCATCCGCGCGATCCGCGACTACCTGCGCCAGGACATCGGCGAAGTGCTGATCGACAGCGTTGAAGCCCAGGACGAAGCCCTGACCTTCATCCGCCAGGTGATGCCGCAGTACGCCAGCAAGATCAAGCTGTACGAAGACAGCGTTCCGCTGTTCAACCGTTTCCAGATCGAAAGCCAGATCGAGACCGCTTTCCAGCGCGTCGTTGAACTGCCTTCCGGCGGCTCCATCGTTATCGATCCGACCGAAGCCCTGGTGTCCATCGACATCAACTCGGCGCGCGCCACCAAAGGCAGCGACATCGAAGAAACCGCACTGCAGACCAACCTTGAAGCCGCCGAAGAAATCGCCCGTCAGTTGCGCCTGCGCGACATCGGCGGCCTGATCGTCATCGACTTCATCGACATGACCCCTGCCAAGAACCAGCGTGCCGTGGAAGAGAAAGTCCGCGAATGCCTGGAAGCCGACCGCGCTCGCGTGCAAGTCGGTCGCATCTCGCGCTTCGGCCTGCTGGAAATGTCCCGTCAGCGCCTGCGTCCATCGCTGGGCGAAAGCAGCGGCATCGTCTGCCCACGCTGCAACGGCACCGGCATCATCCGTGACGTTGAATCGCTGTCGCTGGCAATTCTGCGCCTGATTGAAGAAGAAGCCCTGAAAGACCGCACCGCCGAAGTTCGTGCACAAGTGCCGATTCCGGTCGCTGCGTTCCTGCTCAACGAAAAACGCAACTCGATCACCAAGATTGAACTGCGCACCCGCGCCCGCATCGTCATCCTGCCGAACGATCACCTCGAAACGCCGCACTTCGAAGTTCAGCGTCTGCGCGATGACAGCCCGGAAGCCAGCATCAACCAGTCCAGCTACGAAATCGCTGCTGCCGCTGCTGAAGTGGAAGAAGTTCAACCGGCCGCCGCCACTCGCACCCTGGTTCGCCAGGAAGCTGCCGTGAAAACGGCTCCGGCGCGCGCCAACGCTCCGGTTCCGACCGAAGTCGTTGCCGCCCCGGTTGCTGCACCGGCCGCAGCCCCTGAGCCAAGCCTGTTCAAAGGCCTGGTGAAGTCGCTGGTCAGCCTGTTCGCCACCAAGGAAGAGCCTGCCGCTCCGGTTGTGGTTGAAAAACCGGCGACCGAGCGTCCAGCACGCAACGAAGAGCGTCGCAACGGTCGTCAACAGAGCCGCAACCGTAACGGTCGCCGCGATGAAGAACGCAAGCCGCGCGAAGAACGCGCCCCTCGTGAAGAACGCGCGCCACGCGAACCGCGTGAAGAGCGTCAACCACGCGAAGTCCGTGAAGAGACTCCAACAGTCGCTCGCGAAGAACGCGCACCACGTCCACCGCGTGAAGAACGCGCACCACGCGCTCCTCGTGAAGACCGCAAGCCACGTGGCGAGCGTGAAGAGCGCCCGGTTCGTGAACTGCGCGAACCCCTGGATGCCGCGCCAGCCGCTGCTGCCGCTGCCGCCGCTATAACTGCTGTTGCTGAAGAGCGTCCGGCTCGTCAGCCACGTGAAGAACGCGCTCCACGCCCACCGCGTGAAGAACGTCAACCACGTGCCGAGCAAGCCGCTGCCGCCGTCGCCGAAGAAGAGCTGCCAACCAACGAAGAGCAACTGCTGGAAGACGGTCAGGACAACGCCGAAGGCGATCGTCCACGCCGCCGCTCCCGTGGTCAGCGTCGTCGCAGCAACCGTCGCGAGCGTCAACGCGATGCCAACGGCAATGTGATCGAAGGCTCGGAAGAGTCCGAAACCGGCGAAGCGCCAACAGGCGCTGAGCTGGCTGCCGGCCTGGCCGTTACCGCTGCTGTTGCCAGCACTGTGATCAGCGCTCCAGCTGAAGCCCAGGCTCACCAGCAAGCTGAACGCGCTACTGCTGCCGTGACTGAAGAAGCCTCTCAAGAAGTTGCTCAGGTTGAAGCGCCAGTCGTGGAAGCCACTACCCCGGTCGAAGCGCCAGTCGCTCCTGCTGTAGAAGTGGCTCCAGTTCGTGAAGCACAGCCTGAAGTGCACACTGCTGCTGAACCAACCGCTGTTGCAGAACAACAACAGCCAATCGTCGCTGCCGAGCCTGTGGTTGAAGCCCCAGTCGCTGAAAAAGCGCCTGAGGTTCGCGAAGAGCAAACCGCGTTCAACTGGGTTGCGGAAACTGTGGCTGTCGAAGCTCCAGCACCCGTTGCTGAAGTGGTTGCCCCTGTAGCTATGGCTGCCGAGCCTGCTCCAGTAGTAGCGCCAGTGGTTGCCGAAGTGGTTGCACCGGTTGTCGAAGCCGCGCCTGTCAGCGCCCTGACCGAAAGTGGTCGTGCGCCGAACGACCCACGCGAAGTGCGTCGCCGCAAGCGTGAAGCCGAGCTTCTGCAGAAGCAAGCCGAACTGGCTGCCGCTGCCGAACCGGTTGTTGCTGCCGAGCCTGCTGCCCCTACCATCGACGAAAACCTGCATTCCGTCGAACAAGCGGTAGAGCAAAACCCTGAGGCCCTGGAAAAAGAGCACGAGCCTAAACCCCTCGCCTGATTCCATCAGCCACTGAAAAGCCCCGCCTGGTAACCCAGGCGGGGCTTTTTTATGCCTTTGAATACCGACAGCCCGTTGCGGTTTAACAATGCCTTATTACCGAAGCTCCTGCGCTCCTGGTTAAACACTCGCTCAAAATCCTGTAATACTTTTTTACAAAATAACAACTCAACGTGCAGAATAGAGCGGTTGCTGGGCTAAAAGCAGACCCTGCCACGGCCCGAAAGCCTTCGGCCCGTTATGGAGCAAAGAGTGCATGACTATGGAAATTGCTGAACTGGACGCTTTCAAAGCGATTGTTGACTATGGAAGCGTCACGCAGGCCGCAATCAGATTACACCGCGCTCAATCCAGTATTTCCTTCCGAATCAAGACACTCGAATCACGGCTCGATACCAAGTTGTTCGAACGCTCCGGTCGCGGCATCACAATGACGGCTCAAGGCAAGGAACTCTATGCCTACGCCTCACAAATCCTCGATCTGGTTGCTCTCGCTCAAACCAGCCTGACTCAGGCAAAAACCGAAACACGCGTTCGCCTGGGAGTCATCGAAAATCTCACCATCACTCGCCAGAACCTGCTGCAAAGCATCGTTGCCAATCCCGACGGCCTGGCAGTGGATGTCAGCATTGGTAACACACAGTCACTGCTCAAGGATCTTGAGGCCGGCAAACTCGACGCGGTAATTGTCGGCGCTGGCTTTGCGCCTGCGCATTATCGCCGGGTGACACTGTTCAACGATCCGCTGGCCCTGATCTACAGTGCGACACAGCCCGTCATCCAGGACTTGAAAGCGTTCAGCGGTCAAGTTTTCCTCGTCAATAGCCGGCGCAGCGCTTCGCAACGTAATCTCGACGAGCTGTTTATGAAGGGCAACATCACCCCTGAAAAGATCATCGAGTGCGGCTCTTATCCGCTGCTGTTTTCAAATGTGATCAACGGCGTGGGTGTCGCCTTGGTGCCTTTGTCACTGGTCGATTCGTGCTGCCGCGGTGAACAGGTGCAGACTTACTCCCTGAGTGGCCCATATGCTTCGCTGACCACTGAATTCGTGTATTTCGATCACCCTGGAAAACCGGCCCCCAGGGCGTTGGCACAATGGGTGTTGGACTTCGAATAGTCGGCCCGCTTACCGCTGGAGGCAACAGCGATATAACAGGCCTGGCACTCGTCAGCAGTTACACGATTGACGCACCACCTCATCTTCAAAAAGGTTGGACAGTCGTAGCCCCTCCTCCTGGCTGCTCGCCTGAATCACGTCACCGTGCTGCAACTCGAAGGCATCCTTGTCAGTACTTATTGAAGCGCCGAGCAAAACGTAGTGGACCGTACCTGGCTCGCAGAGCTCTTCATGCTGGAACAACAGGGCTTCGAGTTCACTTTTGGCGAACATCAGTTGATCAAGCCCCAAAAGCGACTGTTTGCTCCACACGGTCTCTCCACGCCGGACAATCGAACTACTCACCACCGAATGGCGCGGTGGTTCAGCGATCACCAGTTCGTGGCACAACGCGGTATTGCGCAACTTGGAAAGACCGGCCAGCCCGGGTTGAATGTGACGCAGCACCGGGTCAGAGAAATCCACTGCCAAGGTGTAGCCGATATAGCGCGGGTTTCGGCAGTCGTCGATGAGGTACACACAGGCATACTCGATCTCGACTCCCGCCCCACTGGCATGACACGGCGATTTGATCGCCCGGGAAGCAGCTATCAGCCCTTTGCCATTGCCTTTGTAGTACCAGTCCGGGGAGGACCGCTCAGGCATGGGCAGACCATTGACCGAGCGGTGCGTGTAACCGAAACCGCTCACCATGCATACAGCATCCTGAACGGGCCGCATCGGCACGTTAAAGGTCATTGATGAAAGCGCCTCAAGCGGCACCGCAACAAGGGACAAGCCGTTCTTGAAGCGCTCCCAGGATTGCTTGCTGCGCATGAACCGCACGGCCAACGCCTGGGAGGTCTCGACACCTGCGACCTGCCAGACCGCAACCGATGCCCCCTTGCCCTGCACAAGCCCCACCCACCGAACGCCGTGGCGATCGACCGAATCAATGATTCTGTCCATCACGCGGCCTCCGCGCGTAGCGCAATCGGTGCCCGTCGCTTAATGGAACAGAGGATCACCCCAAACACAATCAGCACCAGACTGACCAGGTGATAGGCGTGCAGTTGTACGTCCAGGAACACAATACTGAACAGCCCCCCGGACAGCGGCACCAGATGAGTGAAGATCTCGCCACGAGTGGCACCGATTTCACCGATGCCTTTGCTCCAGAACAAGTACGACAGCCAGGACGGGAAGATCACCAGATACGCCAGACCGAGCCAGGGTGCAGCGCCCTGCCCCAAGTTGAAGGTTAAATCAGGATGCAAGACCCAAACCCCCAGGCTGAATGGAATCAGGCACAGCGCCCCCACCACCGCGCAATACGTCACGAATGCATTGCCGGCGATGGTTTTGGGCTTTGTCCGCAGAAAGGAACAATAGACAGCCCAACTGGCGGCCGAGGCCATGGTCCAGAAATCGCCTTTGTTGAAGCCCTCCAGAAAACTCAAATCGGAAAGGTGCCCCATGGTCACCAGCCAGAACACACCGACCGTACTGATGACCACCCCAAGCATGTTCGACCTGGAGATGAAATCACCAAAAACGAAACGATTGAGGGCCAGTACCAGACACGGCGTAGCCGACAGGTAAATCGCCGCATTCAAAGAACTGGTGTATTGCAAACCTATATACAACGTCAGCGGAAATATAACCTGCCCACAAACCGCCAACATCACCAGGGTCAACCATGACTTGCGTGCGGCCGGCAAACTGGCGACCACAGATTTATAGTTAATCACCAACAGTAATGCACTGGTAATCAGCCATCGAAGTTGCGACAGCAGCACAGGGTCAACATCCACCACCATCAATTTTCCGACGACATAATTACCGCCCCAGAACACGGCAGCGAGTGAAAGTAGTAAGTACGGCATTGGCACCCTCGTTAGATCTTCTTCATTAACATGAAAGAGGCGCCGTCGAACTCGACTTCCCCCAGCAGATGGAACGCGTCTTGATACACAGACAATTGCGCCTGTAACACATCAGTGATGGGCACCAACATAAGTGCCTCCGTCGCCAACACCCGGGCCAGTTCATTGACATAGACTCGGCAAGGCTCGGCCTCAACAGGCGAACTGTTTGCGACAATCAGTGAATAACCCAATCGACGGCGATAATGAAAATCGCCGGCCGAGGCAAACGGCAGCCTCGAAAAATCCAGGTCGGCGCGCAGTCTGAGCTGCTTGTGGCCGTGGTCCTGCGCCCACTGCAAGTGGTGAGCAAACTGCTGCCGGGTGGTGGAGATGACGTCGAGACTGTGCCGGGCGAATGCTTGAAGCTGGGCGTTATCGGTCGGCGCAATCAGCAACACGGACTTCTTGCCCGGTGTGTCCAGATACTCCGCCAAGGATGCCGGCAATAGTGATGTTTCGCGCTTCGGGGTATCACGGTAGATCATCAACCAGTCCGAATTGATCGCGGCCCAATCACTGACTTGCAGCGTCTGCTCGATCGACGGCTGATACGTTTCCATGAGGTGAGCCTTGAACGGCAGGTATTGCAGGACTTTCCCCTGATCGCCAACGATGGAATAGTCGCCGACCCAGGTATTGAGAAAGGAGCGGATGCCGACGATGCTAGCCTTGCCCAGGTAATCCGCGTTCCAGCCGACGATCGCTTCACGCCCGACCCATGCGTAATCGCACAACCTCACGGGGGGCAGGCGCGTCATCGCAACGGTCCGCGAGCCGATGGAGAGCCGACCATAAGGATCATGGTCCTGACGAAGCAACTGACTGCCCGGCGACAGCCAGACACCATCGCCAATATCCACATCGCCACCGGCGTTGACTGCGGCATTACGACCGAAACGCACATACTGGCCAATCTTGATCGAAGGCAACTCATCCGCCGAGTGATCGAGTTGATGATCCGCATGGGGGTGGCTGAAATACGCACCGTTTTCAAAGTGAGTGGGCGAAATCAGGTGTTCCCCGACCTGCTCCTTGACAATCAATGGCGAGCCACTGGTATTGACGGAAAAGTGATCCTTTGACAAACCGAAGTCATCAGAGAGTACTTGCAAGCGTTCACTAAACGTAACACCAAACTTAATCTCGTCACGGTGACAACTTATCGTTTGAGAAGCCTTTCTGAGTTGACGCAGCGTGTTGACATAACGGGGAACCGGCTGATAAACATCGTCAAAACTTAACGCCCGCTCCAAGGCGCCCAACGTTTGGGCCTCACTGCCCAGTTCAATAGGGCTAACACTAACCGACGCATCCATATACTGCTTTATCATGTAGGCTCTTAATTATCTTGATGAGTACTAACCGGGCATACACCGCAACAGTGAACACCGCACGCAACAAGATCGTATGTCGGATAAAACCGGATGAATAACGAGTTTTATATCTGGCACCCATCGATAAATACGAATAGGCAGTAGAAGGGGCAGAGTTCAGTACTCTGCCCTATAGAGGCCTGGGGGCTGGCCTCGACCCGCGAGGTATCACGACCAATCGACGACTACTGAAAGGCCAGCGCGACCGGCAAATCCACATCCCACAACACCCCGGGATCATCCACCACCACCTCAACGACCTTCGCGGACGCAAACAACGGCTTCGCCCCGCGATCACCGGACAATGCCATCAGCGCCGCACCAAACGAACGCCCAAACCCCACCGGATGCCCAAACTCGCCACCCTGCACGGGCACACTGATGGTATCGACTGCTATCCCCTCAACAATCCGCTCAATACTCGACGGCAAGATAAACGGCATATCCCCCAACACCACCAACCAGCCATCAAGCGCCGGACACGCAGCGACCGTCGCCGCAATGCTGTCGCCCATGCCCGCCGATGCCAACAGCAATACCTGGCAGCCATAAGCCCGAGCCAGCCGTGCGACCTCTGGACGATCTGGCGTCGTCACCAGCAACCGCACCTCAACGCCGGATGACAGATTACGCAGCACCTGTTCGATCACCGGCCGCACCATGCCGTCGCGCCCTTCACACATCGCCAGCAACTTGTCCTGATCGGCACCGGCCACTTGTCGATAACGACTGCCCTGCCCTGCCGCGAGAATGATCGCGCCTACGTTCATGTGTCAGCCTCCGCCAGCGAAGGTTTCTTCTGACTCAGCTCGACATCGAGTTGATGATCTTGACCATTGAGCTTCAGGGTAATCATGGGCACGCCCGCATAGATCTGTGGTTATGGAGCAAATAGCTGCATCGTCAGGAGGCTAAGTTAACTCAGCACTAACAAAAAAGCCCTGCAACCAAGGTAGGTGTGCAGGGCTCTGGATTCAGCAGAGGAGCGTCGCTCAATACTGATTCGGCTCCATTTCCAGCTCGACATTGAAGCGCTCGGCGATGTCTCTCTGGATCCGCTGTGCCAGGTTAAGCAGCTCAAGCCCGGTGGCCCTGCCATAGTTGACCAGCACCAGCGACTGCAAACGGTGGACGCCGGCGTCACCGTCACGAAAGCCTTTCCAGCCCGCCTGCTCGATCAACCAGCCGGCCGCCAGTTTGACCCGACCGTCGGCTTGTGGATAACCGATCAGGCCCGGATGCTCAAGCCGGATTTGTGCTGCCAAGACCGCCGATACCAGCGGGTTCTTGAAGAAGCTGCCGGCATTGCCGAGCACTGCCGGGTCGGGGAGCTTCTCATTGCGAATGCTGCAAATCGCCTGACTGACATCGGTCGCGGTCGGATGATCGATGCCTTGCTCGGTCAAACGCTGCCGAACCGGGCCGTATTCCAGATGCAAATGCTCGATGCGGTCCAGGGCAAAACGCACCCGCAGGATCAACCAGCGACCGACTTGCTGCTTGAACAGGCTGTCACGGTAGGCAAAGTTGCACTCGGCCAAGGTGAAATCCCGCAGCTCGCCGGTCTGGCGGTCCAACGCGGTCAGCCCGGCAAACACGTCCTTGATCTCGACCCCGTAGGCACCGATATTCTGCATCGGCGCCGCACCGACCGTGCCGGGGATCAGGCTGAGATTCTCAAGGCCCGACAGGCCCTGCGCCAGCGTCCACTGAACAAACGGGTGCCAGGGTTCACCCGCCTCGGCCTCGATCACCACCTGACTGCCGTTGTCACTCAACACTCGGATACCACGGGTGGCCATACGCAGTACCAGCGCCGGGATGTCTGCGGTCAGCAACAGGTTGCTGCCACCACCGATTACCAACAACGGCACGGCGTGCGCGGCCGAGTAAGCCAGTGCCTGGCGCACATCGCTATCGCTGTGGGCTTCGGCGAACAATTGCGCGCGAACGTCTACGCCAAAGCTGTTGAACGGCTTCAGCGAAACCTGCGATTGCAGGTGCAAAGTCATAAGCGTCCCTTCAATTCAATCACCAGCAAATCGCTGGCGCGCTCGATCAGGTCCAGCACCTGCTCGAAGCCTTGATCGCCGTCGTAATAAGGATCCGGCACTTCATCCACGCTCGATTCATAGCGACGCAGGAACAAATCCAGCTCCGCCCTGCCCTTGGCCGGTTGCAATGCCTTGAGGTCGCGCAGATTGCCGTGGTCCATCGCCAGGATCAGGTCGTAGCTGGAAAAGTCGGCGCGCGTGACCTGTTGGGCACGCTGTGCGGACAGGTCATAGCCACGGCGCAGGGCAGCGGCCTGGCTGCGTTTGTCCGGCGCCTTGCCGACGTGCCAGTCACCGGTGCCGGCAGAAGCCACTTCGACCTGATCGGCCAAATCGGCTTCACGCAGTTTGTGCCGCAGCACGCCTTCAGCCGTGGGCGAACGGCAGATGTTGCCCAGGCAGACGAACAGAACCCGCATCAGGCCTCCAGCAGGCGACGAACGCGTTCGAGGTCTTCAGCGGTATCGACCCCCGGCGGCGGTGCGATCAGCGCATCGGCGACATGAATCCGCACACCGTGCCAGAGCGCACGCAACTGCTCCAGGCTCTCGGTGTTTTCCAGCCAGCACGGGCCCCAGCTGACGAAGTCATGCAGGAAGCCGGCGCGGTAGGCATAGATCCCGATGTGTCGACGGTACGGTACGCCGGCCGGCAATTGCTCGCGGCTCTTGGCGAAATCGTCCCGCGCCCATGGCAAGGTCGCACGACTGAAGGTCAACGCCAGGCCATTCAGGTCGCTGACAACCTTGACCACGTTAGGGTTGAACAGGGTTTCAACGTCTTCGATCGGCTCGGCCAGGGTCGCCATACGCGCTTTGGTATGGGCCGCCAGGTTGGCCGCGACCTGATCGATCACAGTCGGCGGAATCAACGGCTCGTCGCCTTGCACGTTGACCACGATAGCGTCCGGCGCCAGGCCCAGTTGGGTGGCGACTTCAGCCAGACGGTCGGTGCCGGAGTTATGGTCCTCGCGGGTCATTACCACTTCAGCGCCAAATGCCTTGCAGGCCTCGACAATGCGCGCATCGTCAGTGGCGACCACCACCCGTTGCGCGCTGCTTTTGCTCGCCTGTTCCCAAACGTGCTGGATCATCGGCTTGCCGGCAATCATTTGCAGCGGCTTGCCCGGCAGACGGGTGGAAGCAAAACGCGACGGAATCACGACGGTGAAAGCAGTGCTCATTTATCCAGACGCTCTTCTGCCGTCAGAGTGCGCGCTTCGCTTTCGAGCATCACCGGAATGCCATCACGAATCGGATAGGCCAGACCGGCGCCTTTGCTGATCAGCTCGGTTTTATCGGCGCTGAGCTTGAGCGGACCTTTGCAGATCGGGCAAGCGAGGATGTCGAGCAATTTGGTGTCCATGAGCATTCCCTGGATAACAGCGTTTTAAGGCAAAAGACGTGCAGGCAACAGCCGCATCAACTGCGTATCGAACCAGGCCACGAAGGCCGGTGATGGCGCAGCATCGACCGCCAGATACCACCAGTCAGCAGCCGCGAAGGCTCGGCATTTCACCGCATCCTTCTCGGTCATTACCAACGGCAGTGACGGTGTGAAATTCAAGGCCGCCGCGCTGTACTCGGCGTGGTCGGCGAAAGCATGTGCCACAGGCTGCCAGTGTAGCGTTTCAAGGGTGCTGAAGAAACGTTGCGGATTACCGATTCCGGCCACCGCGTGCAGCGCCTGGCCAGCGGGGAAATGCTCAAGCGAGCGGCGTTCACCCGTCAGCAGGTTGACCAGCGCGGTCGGTTGCAGCAGGAAAGCAAAGCCGTCGCCACGATCTGCCGAGGCGCCGTTGTAGAGCAGCGCATCGACGCTTTGCAGGCGTTCGACCGGCTCACGCAGAGGACCCGCCGGCAGGCAGCGTTTATTGCCCAGTCCACGCGCGGCATCGATCAGCACCAACTCAAGATCGCGTGCCAGACGGTAATGCTGCATGCCATCGTCAGACAGAATCAGGTCCAGCGGTTCAGCGGCCAGCAGTGCCTGCACGGCGCGACTGCGATCCGGGTCAATCATCAACGGCACGCCCGTGCGCTGGACGATCAACAGCGGTTCGTCGCCAGCGATGGCTGCGCTCTGCTCAGCTTCGACCCGCCAAGGCAGTTGCGGCGGTTTGGCGCCATAACCACGACTGACCACGCCCACCCGCAGACCGCTACGTTGGCAGTGCTCGATCATCCACAGAATCAACGGCGTCTTGCCGGTGCCGCCAACCGTAATGTTGCCGACCACGATCAGCGGCACCGGTGGCTGGTAGATTTCGCCTTGGCCTGCCAGAAAACGTTCGCGTCTGGCTGTGACCACGCGCCGGTACAGCCACTCCAGTGGCTGCAATAATTTCAGCGCCGGATGACCGGCGTACCAGGCGGCGAGCAAACGATCGGACATGGCCATCAGGGCGTCGGCGCCGCCTCAATGGTAGTCATGCGCAAGTGCGTGAAACCCAGCTTGCCCGCGGCATCCATCGCGGTGATGACCGCCTGGTGCTGGGTTTTGCCGTCAGCACTGATGGCCAGCGGTAAATGGGTGTCGCCATTGGACGCATTCTTCAAGGCCTCGATCAGGCTGGCCAGATCGTTCTTCGGCAACAACTGGTTGTTGACCGAAAACACCCCTTCGGCGCTGATGGCGATGTCCAGCTGCTTGGTCTGCTGGTCTTCGGCAGGCGATCCGCTGACGGCTTCCGGCAGGTCGACGCGCAGCTGGGTTTCACGGGTAAAGGTGGTGGTCACGACGAAAAACAGCAGCAGGACAAACACCACGTCGATCAACGACACGAGGTTGATGTCCACGTTCTCCCGTTGCTTGCGACGGAATTTCACGCTTTGCCCTCAGCCAGATCAACGTCACGGTCGCCCTGCACCACTTCAACCAGCTTGATCGCTTCCTGCTCCATGCCCACGACGAGTTCATCGATGCGCCGTTGCAGGAACCGGTGGAAGAACACCGCCGGGATACCAACCATCAGGCCCGAAGCCGTGGTGATCAAGGCTTTGGAAATACCGCCGGCCAGCACCGCGGCGTTGGTCGTCATGCCCGTGCCCATGAACGAACTGAAGATATCGATCATGCCCAACACCGTGCCGAGCAAACCGAGCAACGGCGCCATGGCGGCGATGGTGCCCAGCGCGTTGATGTAGCGCTCCAGCTCGTGGATCACCCGGGCAGCGGCCTCTTCGATGCACTCTTTCATGATCTCGCGACCATGCCTGGAGTTGGCCAAACCTGCCGCAAGGATCTCGCCCAAGGGTGAGTTGGCGCGCAGTTCCTTGAGTTTTTCTTTATTGAGTTGCTTGTCCTTGATCCAGACCCAGACCTGCCCGAGCAAGTGCTCCGGGGTCACGCGACTGGCTCGCAGAGTCCAGAGACGCTCGGCAACGATCGCCATTGCCGCGATGGAACTCAGAATGATCGGCAGCATCATCCAGCCGCCGGATTTGACCAATTCCCACACAGTGACAGTCCCCTCGAAAAAGTGCGCCACTTTAACATACAGACTCGACATAGAGGCCCGGCACACCGCAGACCGTGTGTCGCATGGCGCACCGCGCTGATGACTGGTGGTTATTGGCTGACGGACGGCGAATCGCGCCAGAAACGCGCTTGCTGACGCAATGATTCGGGCGCCTCGAACGCCCCCAGACGCAAACGCAAGGCGCCCTGTTCGGCGCTGTCATAGACCTGCATGCCCAACCTGCGATAACGCGCCAACACTTGAGGATGGGGATGACCGAACGAATTGTCGTGCCCGCGAGAAATCAGCACGCCTTTGGGAGCCAGCGCCGTGAGAAAAACCATCGACGATGAGCTGCGACTGCCATGATGCGGCGCCTGTAGCCAGTCGGTCGCGACCGCCAGCGGACTCTCCAGCAACGCCTGCTCGGCCCGGGCGTCAATGTCGCCAGTTAACAGCAGACGCTCGTCGCTGGCTTCGATTTGCAGGACACAGGATTTCTGGTTGCTTTCGCTCGCCTCGGACCATTGCCAAAGCGTAAAACTCACACCGTCCCACTCCCAGCGTTGACCGCTCTCACAGGCTTGCGCGTGCAACTCGGCCGGCAGCGCTTCAGGATCACCGCTGAGCACCTGCGTCACCGGCAATCCGTTTGAAACCGAGCGCGCACCACCCGCGTGATCGGCATCGGCGTGACTGATCAGCATCACATCCAGCGTGCGCACTCCCAACTTGCGCAGTGACGGCAACACCACCCGCTCGCCCAGATCGAAATCACCGAAACGCGGACCGGCGTCGTAGAGCAACGCGTGATGGCGAGTGCGGACCACGATGGCCAGGCCTTGGCCCACATCCAGTTGCCAGATTTCAGCCATACCTTCGGGCACAGTCCTGAGCGGCGGGAACACCATCAACAGCAGCATCGGCCAGCCCAACAACCGCATGGGCAAGCCTTTGGGCAGCAACAGTAGAAAAGTGCCGAAAGCACTTATCCCCCAGACCCAGAGCGGAATCACCGGTGCAACCCATGCCGGTATCCGCCCAGCCACCAACGCCAGGCCGTTGAACAGAACATCGAGCAAGCCACCGGCCAGCCACAACAGCCCCTCACCGACATAAGGCAGCGGCAGCAGTAAAGTCCCCAGCAAGGCCGGGGGCAACACCACCAGGCTGATCCAGGGCACCGCCAGCAGATTGGCCAGCGGACCACTGAGACTGATGGGCAAACCAAGTATCAGCAGCAACGGACACAAGCCAATCGCGATCAGCCATTGCGCGCGCGTCCAGGTTTGCCACCAGCGCCAGGGGCCCAAGCGGCCGCCGAAGGTGAAGATCAGCACCGCTACGGCCGCAAACGACAACCAGAACCCTGGCTGCAAACTCGCCAGCGGCTCAAGCAACAGCACCGCATTCAACGCCAGCAGCAATGGCCACCAGGCACCCAGATGCCGAAACCGCAGACGCCACAACAGCACCAGACCGATCATCACGCAGGCTCTGCGCACCGGCACCTCGAAACCGGCCAGCAATCCATAACCGAGCGCCGCCGCAAATGCCATGCCGCAGGCCCACGGCAACCAGGGTAATCTCCGCGGCCACAGGCCATAACGCGCCAATCCGGCAATCAGCAGGTAAACCATCCCGGCCAGCAAACCGATGTGCTGCCCGGAGATCACCAGCAAATGCACGGTGCCGGTGTCTTGCAACACACGCCAGTCTTCGCTGCTCAGCCCGGATCCGTCGCCCAGCACCAGCGCCGCCAACGCCCCCGCGCGCCCCTGAGCATCGACCGCCAGCAAGCGCTGGCGAACAGCATCGCGCCAGGCCCACTGCGCAGGTCTGAGTAACTGCCCGTCCTTGACACTTCCCGTGGCGCCGATGCGTTGCGCCAACAGCCAAGCGTCGTAATCAAAGGACTGCGGATTGAGCAACCCCATGGGACGCTTCAATTTCACCGCCAGTCGCCAGCGCTCGCCGCTGTTGATGGTCGGCCCGTCGTACCAGGCCAACCGCATCAGCCTCGGCAATTGTGTGCGCCGCGCCTCACCATCGGCCAACTCGAAACGCACCACGCCTTGGGCGTTCTGCGGTAAGCCGACGACGCGCCCTTCGACCCAGCGAGTTTGTCCGTCGAGGCCCGATGCCAAACGATCATCCAGCGCCCAGTGTGCACTGGCGCACGCCCAGCTGAAGCCGAACAGAAAAAACGCCAGTGGATACGTGCGAAACGGCAACAGCATCAAAGCCAGTACCGGTAACAACAGCAGTAACCCGACCGGTGGCAGCACTGGTAAAAAACGCAAGGCCAACAGACCCAACGCAAGCGCCAACATCCCTGTGCGCATAAGCCCGTCCTTGAGAGTCCCTTCTCTTGGATTAGCCGAGTTACAAAAGCCCGCGTTTATTAATTGTCACAAAGTCTGAACTGGCGCTCCGTAGAATCCGGGCATACTTGCCGCTTGAACTGACCGAGAAGCCCTATGCCCCGGCGCTTATTCAAACGTTACATGCCAGATCCGACCACTGTCCGGGAACACAAATCCTTACGCTTTCTCGGCACGCTGCTGCATGACCCGAACCTCTGGCACCTGAATCGGCATTCGGTTGCGCGCGCCATGGCCGTGGGAGTATTCGCCGCGTTCCTACCGATTCCGTTGCAAATGCTGGTGGCGGCAATCCTTGCCATTTGGGTGCGCGGCAATATTCCGATCGCAGTGAGCCTGGTCTGGCTGACCAACCCGATCACCATGCCCTTAGTGTTTTACGGCACTTATCAGACCGGCGCCTGGCTGATGGACGTCCCCGCCCGCAGTCTGCCGGATGAGCTGACCTGGGAATGGATCAGCAGCCAGTTGTCGACGCTATGGCAGCCGTTTCTGCTGGGGTCGGTGGTGGTTGGCCTGGTGCTCGGCGCATTGGCCTACTGCCTGACCATGACCTACTGGCGCTGGTGGGTCAGCCGGCAATGGAAGCGGCGCAAGCAAAGTCGGATGCTCTGAATGCAAAACGGCCTCCTGAGTGGAGGCCGTTTTTATTGCGGTGTCTGGGCTGACGCCATCGCGAGCAGGCTCGCTCCCACATAGGCTCCGTGTCGATCACAAATTATGTGGGAACACCAATCCAGTGTGGGAGCGAGCCTGCTCGCGATGGCAGGCGGCGCGGTCGCCCCTTATGTACGCATTCCGCGTCCGCTGACCAACAGCCGCGCACAACCGATGTACAACACCACAGTCGCCACCAGCATGAAGGTGATGGCCACGCTGATCTTGATGTCCGAGACGCCGAGGATGCCGTAACGGAAGGCGTTGACCATGTGCAGCACCGGGTTGGCCAGCGACACGGTCTGCCAGAACGGTGGCAGCAGGCTGATCGAGTAGAACACCCCGCCCAGGTAGGTCAACGGCGTCAGCACGAAGGTCGGGATAATCGAAATGTCGTCGAAGTTGCGCGCAAACACGGCGTTGATGAAGCCCAGCAGCGAGAAGATCGTTGCCGTCAGCACCACCACCAGCAGGGTAATCCCCAAATGGTGCACTTGCAGGTGAGTGAAGAACAGCGAAAGCAGCGTCACGATCACGCCCACCGCCAGACCGCGCAGCACCCCGCCCACGGTGTAACCGATCAGTATGGTGTGCGGCGAAACCGGTGAAACCATCAGCTCCTCGATGGAGCGCTGGAATTTGCTGCCAAAGAAACTCGAGACCACGTTGCCGTAGGCGTTGGTGATCACCGACATCATGATCAGACCCGGCACGATGTATTCCATATAGGTGAAGCCACCCATATCACCGATTTGCCGGCCAATCAGATTACCGAAGATCACGAAGTACAGAACCATGGTGATCGCCGGCGGCAGCAGGGTCTGCGGCCAGATCCGGGTAAAGCGCCGGACTTCACGGTAAACGATGGTATTTAGCGCGACGAGGTTGGGTTGCAGTTCAGAACTCATACGGCCACCTTCGCCAGATTTTTCTCCACCAGAGACACGAACAACTCCTCGAGGCGATTGGTTTTGTTGCGCAGGCTCAGCACTTCAATGTTCTGCATGGCCAACTGACCGAACAACGCGGTGATGCCGACGGCCTTGTCGACCTGGACTTCCAGGGTGTGGCTGTCGAGCAAGCGGGTCGGATAGCCGTTCAACTGCGGCGCTACCGTCATGTCGTGCTTCAGGTCCAACAGGAATGTCTCGACATGCAGCTGGCTGAGCAGGTTACGCATGCTGGTGTTTTCGACAATCGTGCCGTGGTCGATGATGCCGATATTGCGGCACAACTGCTCAGCCTCTTCCAGGTAATGCGTGGTGAGGATGATGGTAATGCCTTTCTGGTTCAGCTCGGTGAGGAAGGTCCACATCGAGCGACGCAGTTCGATATCCACGCCAGCCGTCGGTTCGTCGAGGATCAACAGACGCGGCTCGTGCACCAATGCGCGCGCAATCATCAGTCGCCGCTTCATGCCACCCGACAGTGAACGCGACGGCACATCGCGCTTGTCCCACAAGCCGAGCTGAGTCAGGTATTGCTCAGCGCGTTCCTTGGCGACTTTGGGCGGGATACCGTAGTAACCGGCCTGAGTCACGACAATGTCGAAGGTCTTTTCGAACTGGTTGAAATTGAATTCTTGTGGCACCACTCCGATGCAGCGCTTGAGCGCGGCCGGGTTGCGGTCCAGGTCGTGGCCAAAGATGCTCACCGTTCCGCTGGTCTTGTTCACCAGGGTCGAGAGAATGCCGATGGTCGTGGATTTGCCGGCACCGTTGGGGCCGAGCAAGGCGAAAAAGTCACCTTCGGCGACATCCAGATCGATACCACTCAAGGCCTGGAAACCGTTGCCGTAGGTTTTGGTTAGCTGCCGGATGGACAGAGCAGAACTCATATCGGATTTACGCACCAAGAAGGGAAGTCAGGAATAAATAAGGACGCGCGGCGAGCAATGCAACCGCGGCGCATGAGCGCAATGGTGCTTGGCGACGCCGCACAAGTACAGTCAAGTGTGTTGATAGTCAGTATTAAGTCAACGCGGTCATGACCGCTTTTTGATAAGCCGGACGTTGCTTGAGGCGCGCATACCAGGCTTCCAGATGGCGCATTGGCGCTCGCTCGATGGGCATCTCGAACCAGGCATAGATGAAGCTGCCCAACGGGATATCGCCCACGCCGATCTCGTCGCCGGACAAATACGGTTTCTGTGCCAATGCCTGGTCGACCATCGACAACAATTGCTCGCAGGTTTTCTGCGCAGCGTTGATCGCGGCCCAGTCCTGCTGATCCGCCGGGGTGCGCAACACGCCCCAGAATACCTGGCGGAAAGGTTCGGCAAACGACGAAGTGGTCCAGTCCATCCACTTTTCCGCGCTCGCCCGGGCCTGCACGTCGGCCGGGTACCAGTTCGAATCGGCAGCGTGACGGGCGGCCAGGTAACGCACGATGGTATTGGATTCCCACAGCACAAAACCGTCGTCTTCGATCACCGGGATGCGGCCATTGGGGTTCATCGCCCGGTAGTCTGGCGTGTCGACCACACCAAATGCCCCGCCCGCATCCTGCGTTTCGTAGGTCAGCCCGAGTTCCTCGGCGCACCACAGTGCCTTTCTGACATTCGACGAATTTTTCCGACCCCAGATCTTCAGCATGACCGCTCCTAATGGATGAATGCCGGAGCAGTCTACGCCGGATCAGGTGTGACTCAAATCGCTCTGCATGTCACCGAGCACTGCCGGCGACTGATCGTTGAACAAGTGTGGGTAGAGTTTTTCCAGGTACTCGAAAAAGAACGCCTCGGGTACATCGGCGAACTGACCGTGATCGACCAGGTACTCCATCGACTGCTGACCCTGGCGATTGAACGGGTGGAACACGCTGTCGTTGATCCCGTCGAACTCCAGCGCCGGCACATCGAACAGCTCACAGAGCTTCTGGTTGAACGCCGGCGTGGCCTTGACCCAGCGGCCTTGCAAATACAACTCGGTGTAACCGTGCATGGCGAACACGTCGCTCTTGAGCAACTCGATCAAACGCGGGGTCGACAGGTGATTACGCACATCCGCGAGACCAATCCGCGCGGCGATCCCGCAGTGTCGCGCGCAACCGGCCAGCAACGTGGCTTTGGGCACGCAGTAGCTCTCGCCGGTGGCCAACGCATAACTGCCGCGCAAGGTCTCGGGATCACGGCTGAAGGTGTACGGGTTATAGCGCACCGCTTCACGCACGGCGTAATACAGACTCACCGCCTGCTCGACCGGATCACGGCTGTTGCCGCGATGCTGTTCAGCGAACTCCACCACCGCCGGGTGGTCACTATCGATGAAGCGGCCGGGACTCAGATACTCGTGCATGAAAAAAATCTCCTGGGGAAGCCACGAGTCTAGCGACAGACCCCGCACAGAGATAACGACGTTTCGGCCAAACATCAGCGCTTGTCGCACGCTCAGCGAAGCTTTTTTACAGCGTCCGCCAGCGCCATCACTCACGAAATTCACCGCTGTTTCCCACGTTTTCAAACACATCGCTCTGACCACCCTGTTTTGCAGATGCCGTCTAAGCTCTGAAGGTGGTTTTGACCCTGGCTTCACGGAGGATTGAATATGCTGCTGTTGTGGATACTGGTTCTGGTGGTCGGGATTGCCTGGCTGGCTCACCGCCGCATCGCGCCCCTGCCCGCCCTGGGTATCGTGGCTGTCTATCTGCTGGCGATGGGAGTCTTCAGCCACCATCATCGAGGCTGGCTGCTGCTGATTTTCTGGATCGTGCTGGCCGTCGTGGCGGCGCCCCTGCTGCTGCCCGAGCTGCGACGCAAATACTTCAGTGCCCCGCTGTTCAACTGGTTTCAGAAAACCCTGCCGCCGATGTCGCAAACTGAACGCGACGCCATCGATGCCGGTACCGTCTGGTGGGATGGCGAGCTGTTCAGCGGGCGTCCGGACTGGAACAAACTGCTGTCCTATCCCAAAGCGCAGTTGAGCGAAGAAGAACAGGCATTCATCGACGGCCCGACCGAAGAGCTCTGCGCCATGGTCAGCGACTGGCAGATCGGCCAGACGATGGACTTGCCGGCCGAGGCGTGGGCACATATCAAGCAGCATGGTTTTTTTGCCCTGATCATTCCCAAGGAATTCGGTGGCAAGGGGTTTTCCGCCTACGCCCACTCGCAAGTGGCGATGAAACTGGCCACCCGCAGCGGCGACCTGGCCTCCACCGTGATGGTGCCGAACTCCCTCGGCCCGGCCGAACTATTGCTGCATTACGGCACCGATGAACAACGCAGCCATTACCTGCCACGCCTGGCGCGTGGCGACGATATCCCGTGTTTTGCGTTGACCGGCCCACTCGCCGGCTCCGATGCGGGCGCCATGCCCGATACCGGGGTGATCTGCAAGGGTGAATGGGAAGGCCAGGAAACCCTGGGTCTTCGGCTGAACTGGGAAAAGCGCTACATCACCCTCGGCCCGGTCGCCACCCTGCTCGGTCTGGCGTTCAAGGCCTATGACCCGGACCATCTGCTGGGTGAACAAGAGGACCTTGGCATCAGCCTCGCGTTGATCCCTACCGACACCGCCGGGGTCGAAATCGGCCGACGCCACCTGCCCCTCGGCGCCGCGTTCATGAACGGCCCAAACGCCGGCAAGGACGTATTCGTACCGTTGGAGTTCCTCATCGGCGGCCAGGAAATGCTCGGCAAAGGCTGGATGATGCTGATGAACTGCCTGTCGGTCGGGCGTTCGATTTCGTTACCGGCAGTCGGTACTGGTGCGGCCAAGTTCACCAGTCTGGTGACCGGCCAATATGCTCAGGTTCGCGAGCAATTCAATGTACCGCTGTCCGCCTTCGAAGGGATTCAGGAAGCCATGGCGCGTATCGGCGGCAACGCCTGGATGATGGACGCCGCACGAATGCTCACCGCCAACGCGGTGGATCTTGGCGAGAAACCTTCGGTGCTCTCGGCAATTCTCAAGTATCACCTCACCGAGCGCGGTCGCGAATGCATCAGCCACGCCATGGACGTGCATGGCGGCAAGGCGATCATCATGGGCCCCAACAACTACCTCGCGCGCAGTTGGCAAGGTGCGCCGATTTTCATCACGGTGGAAGGCGCGAATATCCTTTCGCGCAACCTGATGATCTTTGGTCAAGGCGCGATTCGTTGCCATCCGTTTGTGCTCAAGGAAATGGCCCTCGCCGGCCGCGAGGACAAAGACCAGGCACTGAAAGAGTTCGACGGCCTGTTGCTCAAGCACATCGGTTTCGCCGTGAGCAACGCCGCCAGCACCCTGGTGCTGAACCTCGGCCTGGGGTATTTCGAACACGTCCCGGGGGACAAACTCAGCCAGGGCTACTTCCGTGCCCTCAACCGTCAGACAGCGGCATTCGCCCTGCTCGCGGACTTGAGCATGATGCTGCTGGGCGGTGAACTGAAACGCCGCGAGCGACTGTCGGCCCGACTCGGCGACGTACTGAGCAACCTGTACCTGGCCTCTGCCGCCCTCAAGCGTTACCACGACCTCGACTCGCCGGAGCACATGGCGCCGTTGTTCACCTGGGCCATGGAAGAGTGTCTCGGCCAGTCGGAACGGGCGCTGGATGAACTACTGAGCAACTTCCCGAGCAAGGTGCTGGGTTGCCTGTTGCGGGTGATCGTGTTCCCGTTCGGTCGTCGTCACAAAGGGCCGTCGGACAGCCTCGGTGCCGAAGTGGCTGCGGTCATTGGCCGGGCCAAAGGCGACCCGACGCTCGAAGAATTGCTGGGGGGTTGCTACCGCCCACAATCGGTCGAGGATCCGGTCGGCGCCCTGCAACATGCCTGCGACCTGCTGAGTGCTGCACAACCGTTGCAGAAAAAAATGCACATCGCACTCAAGAGCGGGCAGTTCAAACCGGCCGCCGGGGAGCACGTCATCGACGCGGCACTGGAGGCCGGTGTGCTGCAAGCGGCAGAAGCCTATACCTTGCATGAGGCCGAAGCCGCACGGCGCAAAGTGATCGACGTCGATGACTTTTCCAAGGAGCAGCTTGAGCTGGCTGAGGGCAAGACCCGCTAACGCGGCTGCTCGTCCAGCGAGCAATGATGAAAAGCGGGCGCTGGAGCGATATACTCCGGCGCCCGTTTTGCTTTAGTTCTAGAGGACTCCCGTTATGCTCGACCAAATTCTCGTCCAGCTCGACCTCCTGCGCAGTATTCTGGTCGCTGTCGGTGAAGCCGAGCAGGTTCCAGACGAAAGCCATGCCTTGTTCCTGGAGCGCTTCGACGAACTGCGTGCGTCGCTGCCAATCGACCCGATCGAAAGCCAATACCTGGGTCAGGACATTCTTTGTCAGGTCATCACCCGTTATCCGCAAATTGCCCACCTCGTTCCCCGCGACCTGCTGTGGTATTTCGCCGGTGACTGCCTGCACTACATGCCAGACGATGAAATCGATCTGTATCAGGCACTGGAAGAACGTCGTTACGAAGCCGAACAGAACGACGAACCGTTCGACTGGAACCAGGAAAAACAACTGCTGGCCCTGTCGAACCAGGGCAGCAAGCACTGATCCCGATCAGACATACAAAAGGCCCGCACGGTTAACCATGCGGGCCTTTTTTGCGGGTAGTGAGTCGATAGCTCAGCGCCTCGACACCGTTGAAGATTCAGGCGCTGTATGGGCTAGTGCTTACTTCAGATTGCCGCTGAGGAACTGCTGCAAACGCTCGCTCTTCGGATTGCCCAGCACGTCCTCTGGCGCGCCCTCTTCCTCCACTCGCCCCTGATGCAGAAACAGCACCTGATTCGACACTTTGCGGGCGAAGCTCATTTCGTGAGTCACCATGATCATGGTCCGGCCTTCTTCGGCCAGGCCCTGGATCACCTTGAGCACTTCGCCCACCAGTTCCGGGTCGAGCGCCGAGGTCGGTTCATCGAACAGCATGACTTCCGGTTCCATCGCCAGTGCGCGGGCAATGGCCACCCGCTGTTGCTGGCCGCCGGAGAGGAACGCCGGGTACTGATCCGCCACACGGGCCGGCAGGCCGACCTTGTCCAGATATCGTCGGGCGCGATCTTCCGCGTCCTTCTTGCCGACACCCAGCACCCGGCGCGGGGCCATGGTGATGTTTTCCAGCACGGTCATATGACCCCACAGGTTGAAGTGCTGGAACACCATTGCCAGACGAGTACGCAGTCGTTGCAGCTCGGCATCGTCGGCCACGCGCATGCCATGGTGGTCCTTGACCATGCGAATCTGCTTGCCGTCCAGGCTCATGCCGCCGTCGTTGGGTGTTTCGAGAAAGTTGATGCAACGCAGGAAGGTACTTTTGCCCGAGCCGCTGGCGCCGATCAGGCTGATCACATCACCGGTTTTGGCTTTCAGGGAAACGCCCTTGAGCACTTCGTGGCTACCGTAACTCTTGTGTAGTTTTTCAATGGTCAATTTGTACATGTGCGCAAGCATCCTCAAAGGGAAAATGGATCGCCGCTGCGTAGACGTCACAAACGGCGATGAAACCCGCGGCCTGATGAGCGGCCGTTGAAGCACTAAGTCCTAGTGAGCCGGGCCAAGAAAGGCCAGCCAACGACGTTCGGCAATGCGGAACAGACCGACCAGCGCAAAGGTGACGGTCAGGTAGATCAGCGCGGTAATACCGAACGACTGAAAGGTCAAAAAGGTCGCCGAGTTGGCATCCCGCGCCACTTTCAAAATGTCCGGGACGGTGGCGGTGAAGGCGACGGTGGTCGAGTGCAGCATCAGGATCACTTCGTTGCTGTAGTACGGCAGCGAGCGGCGCAATGCCGAAGGCATGATCACGTAGGCATAGAGCTTCCAGCCCGTCAGACCGTAGGCCTTCGCGGCTTCGACTTCGCCGTGGGCCATACTGCGAATCGCCCCGGCGAAGATCTCCGTGGTGTAGGCGCAGGTATTCAGGGCAAAGGCGAGGATGGTGCAGTTCATCGCATCGCGAAAGAACGCATCGAGCACCGGCTGCGCGCGGACCGCCGCCAGGCTGTAGATCCCGGTGTAGCAGATCAGCAACTGGATATACAGCGGCGTGCCACGGAACAGGTAGGTGTAGAACTGCACCGGCCAGCGCACGTAGAGTTTGTTGGAAACCCGGGCAATCGACAGAGGAATCGACACCAGGAAGCCGATGAAGATCGAGGCGCTGAGCAACCACAGGGTCATGGCCAGACCGGTGATGTGGTAACCGTCGGTGTAAAGAAACGGTTTCCAGTAGTCCCGTAGAAGTTCGATCATCGTACCGCCTCCCGGGAGCCTGCCGCGTAATGCCGTTCGAGCCAGCGCAGGACATAGTTCGACGCGCTGGTAATCACCAGGTAAATCAGCGCTGCCAACACTAGAAAAAAGAACAATTGATAAGAGCTTTTACCGGCGTCCTGAGCGGCCTTGACCAGGTCCGCCAGACCGATGATCGACACCAGCGCCGTGGCCTTGAGGATCACCATCCAGTTGTTACCGATGCCTGGCAGGGCGAAACGCATCATCTGCGGGAAGACCACGAAGCGAAAGCGCTGAGCGCGACTCAAGCCGTAGGCGGTAGCCGCTTCCATCTGCCCACGGGGCACAGCGAGGATCGCGCCGCGAAAGGTCTCGGTGAAATAGGCGCCGTAGATAAAGCCCAGGGTGATGATCCCTGCGGCGAACGGGTTGATCTCGATGTATTCCCAGTCCAGCGCCTCGGTGAAACTGGTCAACCAGGTTTGCAGGCTGTAGAAAATCAGCAACATCAGCACCAGGTCCGGTACCCCGCGAATCAGCGTGGTGTAGAGCTGGGCCGGAATCCGCAACAGTTTGACGCTGGAGAGTTTGGCACTGGCGCCGATCAGGCCAAGCAGAACGCTCAACAACAGCGACAGTATCGATAACTTGACGGTCATCCAGGAGCCTTCCAGCAACAGAGGGCCGAACCCCTTCAAGCTGAATGCGGAGAGCCCGAGTGTCTGCAAAAGTGCTTCGAACATAATTCAGGGACCTATAGCCATAAAAAAGCGCCCATCCTGAAGACGGGCGCCGGGGCGTTACTTGCCGCTGTACAGATTCAGATCACCGAAGTGTTTCTTCTGGATCGAGTCGTAGGTGCCGTCATCGTGTACCGCCTTGAGGCCTTTATCGATAAACGCCTTGAGTTCTGTGTTGCCTTTGGCGATACCCACCGCCGTTTTGGCTGGCAGCAGAGGATCGTCGATCGGCTTGCTGACATCGTAGTCGGCGCCTTGTGGCGACTTCAGGAAGCTCAGCTTGGCTTGCAGCATGTCCTGGATCGTGGCGTCGAGGCGACCGGAAGTCAGGTCAGCGTAAACCTGGTCCTGGTTGGCGTAGGCCTTGGTTTCTACCCCGGCCTTGTCCAGTACAGCCTTGGCGTAGGCTTCCTGGATGGTGCCTTGCTCGTAGCCGACCTTTTTACCCTTGAGCGAGGCCACGTCAGAAACGCCGGAGCCTTTCTTGTAGACCAGAGCGGTCGGGCCGGAGAACAGCTCGCTGGAGAAGTCGATGACTTTCTCGCGGGCGGGAGTCACGGTCATGGAAGAGATCACGCCGTCGAACTTGTTAGCCTTCAGGCCTGGAATCGTGCCGTCGAAATCGCTCTCGACCCATTTGCACTTGACCTTCAGCTCAGCGCAGATTGCGTTGCCCAGATCGATATCGAACCCCGTCAGGCTGCCATCGGCCGCTTTGGACTCGAACGGTGCGTAGGAAGGGTCAACGCCAAAACGCAGCTCTTTGTACTCTTTGGCCGTGGCTACGCCTGCGGCCATGCACAAGGTCAAGGCAGAAAGGGTCAGCAATGTTCTTTTCATTATTATCAATTCCTAAAACCACTACGGGCGCTTGTAGCGCATGGGTGCTGTTACTGGAATGCGTGCAACGTGGTGAACCTGAACCAAAACCTCAAAGCAATGCTGCGCGTCAACGCCTTCTGGCGACTCCTACGCACACACACTTACTTGTACATACAAGCATATGCAATCACCCAGCCAACTCGCTGAACGGCAGCTGAAGAAAGTTTTTAAAGCAACAGGAATGGCTCTAGAACGGGGCTTTAGCAATGAATCTGAAACTTTCGAGGGTTGTCGAGCCGCGCTCGCAGCTGTTACCTGAGCCGCGCTTTGCGTCGTATTGGTGCATCCGGTAACAATTTGAAAGGGGGCATTACGTGTGGAAATACCCCGTCGTGGGGCCGCATCGCGGGTGAGTGCATGACTCGAAAAATAGCAATGCGTCTATATTTTCGCTGAAGTTTTTCTTCTAACTCGTGGCGCTTTGCCTTGGTTGAACTACTTTCAAACAAGGAAAAGTTATACCGGCGTGAGTTGTCCACGTTTTGTTCAGCGATCAGATAGCAGATTGGCACAAGGAGTTACCTCACTATGATCCTGGCTGGCGTTTTTCTATTGAGTGCCCTGATTGCCAGTTACTTTTTGGGGGAACCACGTCGGCGGACAGTGCGGTTTATAGCCACTGTCGCTGTCGAGCCTGTGCCTATCGTTCTGGTCGGTAGCCTGTCCGAGCCAAACAAGGCTGGCAAAAAAACCTCGCGGGGCCTGAGCCCAGGTCTCTGGATCACTAACGACAGTTTTAGCGTAGGTCGCTCGCCGGCCAGTAGACCAGCGTATTGCGTCTGCTCACGCGCAGCACCCAGGAATATTGCCGGGGCCACTAATGGTTAGTGGCCTGGCGAAGTGGAGGGCCGGCCCGGGCCCCTTGAAGAAATCCAAGGCAACCAGGTCAGCCCGCAGATGGCCTATTCAGCGAGGATGCACTTAATGAGCTATCGTACCGTGCCCGCTTTCAAACGAGTTATCCATGGCCTGTTGTGGATGGGCCTTGGAGTGGACGCGGCTCAGGCCGCGGCGAACAATTGCTCGCAATTGGCAAGTTTACCCGCCGTGTTCGAGGTCGGTCAGGGACTTCAGGATGAGTTGCGCATGCCGGTCCCGATCAAGCAGTTGGCAGTGGGCGACCCGAAAGTGGCCGACGTGCAAACCAGTAGCAGCAACTCCTTCATACTCACAGGTGTATCCCCCGGAGCCACCAGCCTGATGGTCTGGACCGCCTGTTCGCCGACGCCGCGCCAAAGCATGGTGTTCGTCAAGGGCAGGGCCACCGCGGCGCTGACCAGCGTGTCGACGGTGCCTTCCGAAGACCCGCTGTTGCCGAGCCAGGTGCAGACCGACATCCGCTTCGTTGAAGTCAGCCGCACCAAATTGAAAGAGGCCAGCACGTCGATCTTCGGCAAAAGCGGCAATTTTCTGTTCGGCTCGCCGGGCACCGTGCCCGGGGTGACTGTGACCCCTGGTCAGATTGGTAGCCTGAGGCCAAACATCCCGCTGAATAACAGCACTTTCAATATCGGCTTCGGCGGCGGCAATGTGCTGGGGATGATCAATGCACTGGAAGGCAGTGGCTTTGCCTACACCCTGGCGCGGCCGAGCCTGGTGGCCCTCAGTGGACAGAGTGCGAGCTTCCTGGCCGGTGGTGAAGTGCCGATTCCGGTGCCCAGTTCAAGCAGCAACAACTTCTCCATCGAGTACAAGGAGTTCGGTGTCCGCCTGACCCTGAGCCCAACCATCGTAGGGAAAAATCGCATAACCCTGAAGGTAGCACCAGAGGTTAGCGAGCTGGATTTCACCAACGCCGTGCAAATCGCCGGCACCGTGGTCCCGGCGCTGACCGTGCGACGTACCGACACCAGCATTTCCCTGGCCGATGGCGAAAGCTTTGTCATCAGCGGCCTGATCAGCAACAAAAACAGCTCCCAGGTGAACAAGTTTCCGGGGTTGGGCGATATCCCGATTCTCGGCGCGTTCTTCCGCGATAACACCATCAACCGTGAAGAGCGCGAACTGTTGATGATCGTCACTCCGCACCTGGTTCAACCGCTGGCAGCCAACGCACAACTGCCATCATTGCCTGGTGAACAACTGCGTAATTACGACCCGAACTTCTACCGCATGTACTTCCTCGACAGCGGCGACTTCGACAGTCGCATGGGGCTCTCGCAATGAGCCCGAGCCTGAACCAGACCTGTCTCGCCATCACCCGTAACGACGGTGACCTTGAGCGCGTCCCCGGCCGGATTGGTTGCCATTGGCCAGGTGTTCAACGTGTTGTAGCCAGAGGACAGTCAATGAAAGCGCTCATTGCAATAGCGGCGACAATGATGCTCGCAGGTTGTGCCACAAATGGCCTGTCTTCGCGACCGAGTAGCTGCGCGAGTCCAGGTTCGGATCAGCAGTTGTCCCTGAATCTGGCCGACGACATGACCAGCGATGGCCGTTTGTATGCCAGCCTGGCGAATCTGGAAGGGTTGCCTGAGGATCTGCCCCAGGTTCGCCTGCGCAAGGCTCGAGTCCTGCGCCTGCTGGGTCGTAACGACGCAGATCCGCTGTATAAGAGCCTGCTCGGCACTTGTCTGGCCGCTGAAGGCGAGCATGGCCTGGGCCAGTTGGCCGCTGCCAGAAATGATAACGCGGCCGCCGTGGATCACCTTGAGCGTGCAATGAGGATGGCCCCCACCGACGATAAAATCCGTAATGACCTGGGGGTCGTCTACCTCAATCAGCGTCGGATTAATGAAGCACGCTTTCAGTTTCTGACAGCCATGGAGCTCAAGCAGTCAGACTCACTGGCGGCACTCAATTTGGTGACACTGCTGATCTATCAGGATAACTGGAAGCAGGCTGCCGAGCTCGCGAACCGCGCCAGCCTGAGCCCCAAGCAAGTCAGCGAAGCTCAAGCTCGCGCGGAAAGACTCAAGGCCCCCGCTAAAAAAGTGGTGGCGTCCGAGGGAAATCGCATGACAGAGGTAGTCGATGCCTCCCCCAGTGCGACCAAGTAGAAACTACGAGGAGTCGAGATGAATACCAAGAGGCTGTTGATAGCGTGCATGGTTTCCCTGTCCACGACCGCCTGGGCTATTGAGCCGGGGCCCTCTTCGGTGGCACAACAAGGCACTGAACAGTGGATGCAACTACAGATTCGCGGCGTGGTTGCCTCCCCTAAACTGCAAACCGTCTCGTCCACCGAACGTGACCTGTCCATGCAACGCTGGCTGAATAGCTTTACCTACCCGATTCCTGAACGTTATGAGCAAAAGGTATCGGGAAGTATGAGCACCAGCAGCAAATGAGACACGTCGGTGAGCGATCAGCCTCCGGCGTAGTCCAGAGTTACCTGGCAAGAACGCCGGAGCCAATAACGTGCGTGGGTAAAAGGGTAAAAGGGTAAAAGGGTAAAAAGGGTAAAAAGTGGATCAGGCGCCGGGCCTGACCCACATAAGACTTGCTCCATCTTGTGCTCCGAGAGCACAGCCTTCCTGCTCGACAGCAAACTACTCCCGCTTATCTCACCCGAATGCTTTGAGCACCCCGAGCAGAGCCGGCCCAATGGCGACCAGGAAGAAGCTCGGCCACAGACAGAAGATCAGTGGGAATATCAGCTTGGTACCGATTTTCGCCCCCATTTCTTCGGCTGCCTGTGTACGCCGGTCGCGAAACTCATCGGCATAGATGCGCAGGGTATCGGCCACGCTGGTACCAAAGCGGATACTCTGCCCCAACAGGCTGACCAACCCTTGCACATCTTCCAGCCCGGTGCGCACGGCCAGTTGCTTCAGCGCCTCGGTACTGGTAATGCCGGCGCGTATTTGCGCATTGACCAACGCCAGCTCCTCAGCCAGCTCGACCTGACTGACCGCCATCTCCTCAGCTACCCGTTCTATGGTCGTCGGCAAGGCCAGACCTGATTCCACGCAGACCACCATCAGATCCAGGGCATCCGGAAACGCGGCACGCAGCCGGGCCTGGCGCCGCTGCTTGCGCTTGCCGACATACATCGCTGGCAGCAGCCAACCGACAGCGGCCGCCATGAGCACCAGCAGCAGGCCCAGGGTCAGGGAAAGCCTGGGAATCAGCGGCAAAGCCAGCAGCGCAACGCCAACCAATATCAGCGGAAACAGCAAGCGCACCGCCCAGTACATCTGCACCGCCGAAGACGAGCGGTACCCCGCGTGCATCAACAGGAGCTGGGTTGCAGACGTCTGAGCTGATTCGGCTGAGCCAAAACGCTGGCCGACCCGCTCCAGCAATAATTGCAGATTACCCGGCGCATCCGGCCCCGCGGCACTCCCGAAATGCCCCCGTTTGATCAGCGCAAGCCGACGCTGCATCGGGTCCTGCAGCCCCAACAACAGCAATATCACGGTGACGACCGCGAGCACCGTACTCAACCCTATCGCACTGACAAACAACAGGCGCGCCAGCGCCTCATTACTCGTCACCCGACTGAACAACCCGAGCAAATAGTCCATGACCTGCACCTCCACGTGGCGAAAACCGCTTAAACCTGAATCCGGATGATTTTGCGGATCCAGACAATCCCGACCAACATGGCGCAGAAAGCCCCAATGATCAGCTTATGGCCGATCGGATCATTGGTCAGCACAGGCAAGTAGCTCGGGGTTGTGATCAGGATCACCGCCGCCAGCACGAAGGGAATGGACACCAACACCCAGGCCGACATTCGCCCTTCGGCCGATAAGGTCTTGACCTTGCGCTGAAAGCGGAAGCGCCCCCGGATCAGGCGACTCAAACGCTCCAGCACCTCGGTCAGATTGCCACCGGTCTCGCGATGGATGAGGATCGACGTCACCAGCATCATCACCGTCATGCTCGGCATACGCTCCAGCAGGCCGAGCATGGCCCGGCGCACATCATTGCCATAGTTGATATCGGCGAAGGTCAGGCCGAACTCTTGCGCCACCGGCCCTTTGTGCTCTTCGGCGACCAGACGCAGGGTTTCGTTGAATGGATGTCCGGCGCGCAGCGCCCGGCACATGGCATCCAGCGCATCCGGCAAGCCCTCCTCAAACTCGGCAAAGCGTTTGTTGCGGTCACGGAGGATTTTCAGCAGCGGCAGCCAGGCCACCGCAAATGCCACGGCCAACGCCATCCACCAGAGTGACGAAAGCAACAAGACCAAAGCTCCCGCGCCAACGCCCATGGCGATCCCGAGGAACAGCACCCGATAGGCCCGATATTCGTGTCCGGACTGCTCGATCAGCTGTGTCAGGCTCGCCATAAACGGCAGCTGCTCAAGCCTGGCCTCCAGAGGCGACAAGCGTGTCAGGTATTTCTGCCTCAATACGGTCTGCATGTTGGGCAGATTGTTAGCTCTCTCCAGCACATGCAGGCGGCCGCGAATGCGCTTGCGCATCTTGCCCGCCTCGCCGAACACCGGCACCACCACGCCCTGGGACAGGAGGAAGACAGCGATAAACACCATACCGAGAAAGACCAGGATGAATTCACCGGATATATGGTTCATGACTGCCGTGCCTCCATCCATTCAGGCCTGAACAAGTTCAGTGGCAACTCGATGCCACGTTTGGCCAACACGTCGCGAAAGGCCGGGATCATGCCGCTGGGCCGATAATCACCGAGCACTTCACCGTGTTCGCCAATGCCACTGCGCGCAAAAGAGAAAATCTCGGTCATGGTGATGATCTCGCCTTCCATGCCGTTGATTTCCTGCACGCTGACCAGACGCCGCTTGCCGTCCTCCTGACGCTCCAGCTGGATCACCACATCAATGGCCGAAGCGATCTGCTGACGCATGGCCTTGATCGGGAAGGTGGCACCGGTCATCGACACCATGTTCTCGATTCGCCCCAGCGCATCGCGCGCGGTATTGGCGTGGATCGTGGTCAACGAGCCGTCGTGGCCGGTGTTCATGGCCGTCAGCATATCCAGCGCCTCGGCACCCCGCACTTCGCCGATGACAATGCGGTCCGGGCGCATCCGCAGACTGTTGCGCACCAACTCCCTCTGGCTCACCTCGCCACGCCCCTCGATGTTCGAAGGACGGGTTTCCAGACGCACCACATGGGGCTGCTGTAGTTGCAGTTCGGCCGAGTCTTCGATGGTGACGATCCGTTCGTTTTGCGGAATGAAACTGGACAGCACATTGAGCATGGTGGTCTTGCCACTGCCGGTACCGCCGGAAATCAGCACGTTCAAGCGTCCACGAACAATCGCCTTGAGCAGCAGGGCAATGGCCGGGGTCAAGGTTCCTACCTGAATCAGGCTGTCGGTGTTGAGCAGGTCCACGGCAAAGCGGCGGATCGACATGCTCGGTCCGTCGATGGCCAGCGGCGGGATAATCGCGTTGACCCGCGATCCGTCCTTGAGCCGGGCATCCACCAACGGCGAGGACTCGTCGATACGCCGACCCAGACTGGAAACGATGCGGTCGATGATGTTCAGTAAATGCTGATCGTCGCGAAAGCGCACATCGGTCCGCTGCAACTTGCCAAAGCGCTCGACATAGACCGAGGCATAGCCGTTGACCAGAATGTCGGACACGCTGTGATCCGCCAGTAACGGCTCCAGTGGACCAAGGCCGAGCACCTCGTCGGTGATCTGCTTGATGATCAACTGGCGGCTGACCGAACTCACGGGGGCCGAATGCTCATCCAGCAGACGCTGACAAATATCGCGGATCTGCCGCGTGGCCTCGGCCTGCTCAAGGGAATCGAGCAAGGACAGGTCCATGACTTTAAGCAATTGCTGATAGATCTTTTCCCGCCACTCGGCCTCCACCGGGGTGACCTGGCTGCGGGTCTCGTATATAACGTCCGGAACCGAACGTTCCCACGCCATCAATTCCTCTGCCGGATCCAGCAGGTCGTCGCCCGGCTGACCCGACAACGATGCGGCGGGTTTACCGGACTGTTTGCGCAAGCGGTTACGAAAGTCGCTGATCATGGGTCATCCCCCGAAAAAACGGTTGAAGGCACGTTTGAGTAAGCCCTTGTTCCCGGTCATCTGATTGCCGACCAACTCCTCGGTCATCGCGCGCAAGGCGACGGTGATCGGAGCCCGCGGTGCTTGCAGCCCCAACGGCACGCCAGAGTTCTGACTCTGGCTGACCAGGTTGAAGTCGTTGGGTAATTTCAATAAGTTCACGCAGCGCAGGGCCTCGCCGACATCCTTGAGGCTGATTGCCGCCGCCTTGTCATAGCGGTTGACCACCACCTGCAATTGATCCCCGCGCACGCCCAGGTCTTCGCGAAGAATCCGCGTCAGGGAGCTGGCATCCCGCAGATGGCTGACGCTCTGCTGCACCACGACGTACACCCGGTCCGCCTGCTCCAGCACAGAGCCTGTGAGGTGGTCGATTTGCCGCGGCAGGTCGACCACCACCCAGTCATAACTGGCGCGAGCCAACTGCAACAGGGTGTCAAGTTGTTCGGGCTGGGCATCCTGCGGCAGACACAGCTCGCCGGCCCGGCCACCCAGCACATGCAAGGTCGGGCTGAAGTGGCTGCAAAAGCCGCGTAACGCGATACAGTCCATGTCCTCGACCTGCTGCAACACCTCCAGATGGCTGTGCGACTGCGCCACATCCAGGTAATGCGTCACGCTGCCAAATTGCAGGTCCATATCCAGCAACAGGGTATTGCCGCCCTTGACGCTGAGCTGATGAGCCAGGTTGCAGGCCAGCAAGGTGCCGCCGGAGCCGCCCTTGGCGCTCATCACGGCGATCAGTTTGCCTTCTACCCCACTGCTGACCCGGACCTCCATGACCAGACGACTCAAGGCGGCGACCAATTCTGTCTCGGCTATCGGCTCCGGCAAGACATCACGAGCGCCGGCCTGCATCGCCAGACGCATACTGTCCTGCTCGTTCAACAGACCACACACCAACAGCGGCGGACGCTCATGGGCCGGACGCTGTAACAGTGCCGACAGCTCCTCGCGCCACAGGTGGCTTACGCGCACCAACAGCAGATCGGGCATCCGATCCAGACCGTAGAGCGGGTCGACATGCCCATTACTCACCAGGCGCGTGCTCACTTCCAGGCTGGGCATGCGCTGGCAAACGCTTTGCAGATCACGCAGCGCTGTGGCATCGCGGCTGCTGATCAACAATCGCAGCCCGGGTTTGCCGGTCGCGGTGGTTAACGAAGTTTCCTTTATATTCAGCATGGAGTGACCTCCCCCGATTCGGGATGATGCCCAAGGCTTTCGCGTGGCAAGGTCGCCCTGAATACCGGCAGGGTAATCGGCACACCAAACCCGGGAATAAACAGATTGAAAACGTAGCCTTGCAGGCTCAACCGGACATAACGGATGGCACGGAATCCAGTGACGCTGACGGTGTCGGAGGGGTTAGTCACCACAGCACCGTTGGTGTCCAGATAGGTCAGCGTCAGGTTGCCGGTGCCCAGATTGGTGATCAGCTGGCTCGTGCCCGTATTGCCCGCGGGATTGAAGATCGCCCGCTGCAACACGATCGGATCGCTGATATTGCACACCGCCGCCAGGCGCGCACCGCGCCGCACGGATTCATCGAGGGCATTCACCGTGAAGTACAGGCGGCCCATTTCCAGCACGCCGAACAACAGAATGAACACCAGCAAGCCGATGAAGGCGAACTCCACCGCATAGACGCCGCGCATATGTTTGCGATTCATCACAGAGCCCTCATGACGGTTGTGGCGACCAGCGGAACACTCAGCACAATCGGATTACCAAAGAGCCCGGTAATCGAGCCGGTACAATTGCCGCCGCCAATCACCGGGCAGAAGGTATAGGTGATGGTGACCTTCACATGGTCGGGGGGTTGGAGGGGGTTGCCCACCGCGGTGACAGCCACGTTAGCGGTCGTCAACCCTGACACCACCGCAGTCCCGGTGTTGGCAGGCACGCCATAGACCGCCACGTTTTTTGTCTGGGTCTGCAACGTGCTGCTCAGAGTGACAGTGCCAAGCGTCGAGTTCCAGGCCTGGCTGGCAACGTAACGGCCGGCATCACGGCTGGCCTGTAACAGGGTGTTGTACTGAAAGAGCATTCGGCCGAACTCGCCGAGGGCCAGCAACAGCAGCAGCAACAACGGCAGAACGATGGTGAATTCCACCAATGCCATTCCTCGCTGGCCCTGCGGTTGTTTAAAAGCGCGAAGTTCCATGACGCCTCCTACGAGTCAGAGCTCGGAGTGCCGCTGCCATTGATATAGGTTTTGTAGAGCTGAATGATCCGTGGGCCGGCATCACCCGAAGGATTGGGACCGGGCACGTTGTCGCCCTGGCACTCCTGCACGAACTGTCCGAAGATCTCCGAGGTACTTCCCGTGTTACCGGCCGGCTGCACCACGAAATAGCAGCCAAAACCCAGGACCGGAATCGAGGTGGCGCCATTGTTTTGCCCTGTGCAGTTGCCAATCACGATTTTCAGCATCCGTCGTTCGTAGACCCCGGTGCTCAGGCAACCCGTGCCTGAACCGGCAATACACGCCGCAGAACTCGCCAGCCAGTCGTTGTAGCCAAGCACCGCCTTGCCGCCAGCGGTGAGCGTGCCACCGCTCGATATGACGGGTTGGCCCTTATACTCCGCGCGTGGCGGTGTGCTTGAGCTGTTCCAGGTGATCACGGGCGTGCTGTAACTAACCACCAAGTCTGGCGGATACTGCGTGTCATTGAGCCCTCCACTGTACTGGTCGAAGCGGGTGTTCAAACCTTGGGACACCGGGCCGACGTTGTTGCCCGGTTTGGTCGTGACATTTTGCCCGACGCTGCGGCACACCGAGCCGCCTCCCGCCAGGTCATCCCTGACCGTACTGCCACCCGAACCAAAATCGAGCAACTGAAAGTTGCCTGGGCCAATGGCGGATGTAGTGCCAGAGCCCGTTTTCAAATCCTGCAAATCGCCAAATTTATAGCCCCAGAACACTCCGGTGCTCGGGCTGTATTTGGTCGGGTCACCACAGACCATCAGTGGCGCGAGATCACAGGGGCTGGTGGGGCTCGGTCCGGCGGTAGCCATCGCCGCCACCGCCTTGTTGCCCAGACCGGCAGTGCCCAATGACTGGACGAAACTCCAGAAAAAACCGGTCAGGCGATAGCTGGGTACCGTCACCCGAACGTAAGTGGCATTCGCCGGCCCCGGATAAGAGAACGGTCCGTAGACGTTGCTGGCCAGTTCCACCACCGCGAAGGTGCCCGCGTTGTTGCCGATGGCCGTTGCCAACTCGGTGTTGCCCGTGGCATTGGCATTGAGCGTCAGCGTATTCAGCGCGGCAGTGCGCGTTGTGCTGGCAATGCTGGTACCGCCGGTGACCTCGCTCAGGGTTTTGGCGCCACTCAGCGCTGCGGCGTCCACCGCATTTTGCAGGCGGGTCTTGTTCAGCAGCATGTGGCCGCCGTCCAGCGCCAAGGCCGCCATCATGGTGATCGCCGCCAACGCGATCACCATCAACACGGTCACCGATCCCCGCTGGCGCCTTGGCGTTACCGGAAACGGCCGTTGAATTCGAGAATTCATCATCAAGCCCTCATTTACCGATACGGACCCGGATCGGCTCCGCCACTACATAGGTGCCCAGGAAACTATGGCGCCCTGTCAGCGCACATTGACGACATGGGCTTCGATGCCACGGATAACGGTGACAGCCCCGCCGCCACTGGCGCTCCGGTGCACCACGCGTCTTGGCGCTGTTTCGGTGGCCATCGCGATGACCTGTGTAACAGGCGCAGGCGCAACAGGCGCGGCGGTCGGCTTTTTCGTGAGGTTCAGCGGATTGCGCAGCGCCAGTTGCAACTTCCCTTCCGTCTGCGCCGTGACCAGGGTTTCCGCCTCAGTACCCGTCATCTCCAGTGTCACTGCGCGTACTACCACGGGTTGGGTCTTGTCGGTACCCGCCGTCTGATCCACTGCCAACACTCGCAAGTTCTCGAGGATGGTCCTGGACACGGCATTGTTGCTGCTGCCATCCGTGTGTTTGGTCGCCAGCACATCGACCCGGTTACCCGGTAACAGGAACCCGCCGACACCGACCACATCGTCCACCCGTACCGAAATGGCACGCTTGTCGGGGGCAATCAGCGAGGCCAGGGTGCTGCCCCCCAGGTGCTCGCTCAGGCGAGCGCCGCGCACAATATCGCCCCGCAGGATGTCGAACGTGGCGATCTTGCCCACCGCCTTGTCGCTGGAATCGAAGGCATCGTCCGGGATCGTATCCATGGGCATGCGCACGGTCGTGACCTGTTGGGCCTCGACCATCTGCCCGAAAGGAATCTCGACCGTGGCGACTACCACGCTTCGAAGGTGATCATCCGGGCTGGCATTGAGCCGTGCGCTCAGCCAGGAGTTGGCCATCCATGCGGCGCCGAGGCCCAGGACCAGGGAAACACCAACCAAAGTGACAGTACGAGAACTCATGTCTGTATCTCCTACTCAAAGGAAGTCGAGCTGGACGAAGTAGTTGTGCCAGGCCCATTCCAGTTCCTGCGGCGACAGTGGCCCGGAACCGCCCTGGTAACGCTGACGATCGAGCGCCATGTTCAGGAGATCGCGGGGGTGGCAAGGCACCAGGGGCATGCCTTCAATGGCGTAAAGTCTTTGCAGTACATAACGCACCAGCAGCGGGTCATAACGTATGCCCAGGCGCTCGGACTCCTGTTGCCAGATCCGTTCGTACTCTTCGGGCTTCAGGTAACCGAATTGCAGCTTGTAGCCAATCCGACGGAGAAAGGCCTCATCGGCCAACTCCAGGGGATTGAGGTTGGTGGAGAACACCAGAATCAGATCGAACGGCAACTCGCAATGCCGCCCGCCGCCCAGGTTGAGGAAGTCGCGCTTCTCTTCCATCGGGACGATCCAGCGATTGAACAGCTCAGCGGGTGGCATGCGCTGGCGCCCCATGTCGTCGATGATGAACAGGCCATTGCTGGCCTTGAGCTGCAAGGCGGCCTGGTACTGACGGGTGAAGGGGTCATAGCGAACGTCCAGCTGTTCCATGCTCAACTCACCACCGGTGATGACAATCGGGCGCTTGCAGCAAAGCAGCCGACGGTCGATCCCTTCGTTGAGCATCAGATTGTTCTGTTGACTGCCATCATCCAGCCGCTGGTGTACCTGCGGGTCATAGATCTCGATCACCGACTCGTTGATCACAATGGCATGGGGCACCCAGATGGCCTCGGCGAACAGGCGGATCAGCCGACTGCTGACATAGGTCTTGCCGGTCCCCGCGGGGCCATAAATCATGATCGCGCGCCCGGAGTTCAGTGCCACGCCCAGTTGGTCGAGCATCCCCTCCGAGAGCACTACGCCGTTAAGCGCCGTGTGCATATCGTGAGCGCTGATGCGTCCATGGTGAATGGTCTGCACCTTGAGCAGGGAACGGTAGGCACTCACCGGGAACGGTGCCGCTCCGATATAGCCGCTACGCGACAGAGCATCACGGGCGGCACTGCGACCGCGTTCCGTCAGGCCATAACGCAGCGACTGCCCGCTTCCCGTTTGCGCGCCCATCTGCCCAAGCACTTCGATGCGACCATCCTTGCGCAGAAACGCCAGGACCTCTTCCAATACGGCTCCGGTCAGCGCCAGGCGCTCTACCAGCCGCGGCATGTCCAACACGCCGGCGTCGTACAAATGCTTGCACACCAACTCGCCGAGAAAACTGTCTGTCAGACCGGTCTCACTAATAGTGCATGGCTGGGGCGCCAGGCGCTGCACCGCTTCTCGCTCATTGTGGTAGGCATCACTATCGACGATGACGTGCATGACTAACCTCCCAACCCACTGGCAAAGAGTTGCCAGTGAACGGTGTTTAAAGTACCGAGCAGAATGGCAATCGAATAAGGGAAAGGCTTGCCGGCCACCTCATCTGAAGTCGGCGCCAGATAAGCCTGCGCCCTCAGAATCAGCCAATAGCGCCCCAGGGTCTGTAACAACTGACCGCGAACCAGCACTATCAGAAAACCGCACACGCCACCGGCGATCAGGCTGAATAATGCAGCCCACAACGCGTAATGGAACGGTAGAAAACTGCCGACCATGGCCATCAACTTGACGTCGCCGGCGGCCATGCCACCGAGGGCGTACATGGGCAGAAACAGTGCAAAACAGATCAGAATGCCCAGCAGGCTATCTCCCAATCCACTGCCCCCCCCTGAATACGTCTGAGCGACCAATCCCAAGGCAAGTCCCAACAGGATCAGCAGGTTGGGAATACGGTGGCGAAGCAGATCGCTCACCACCGCCACGCCCAAAAGTCCTATTAGTAAAACAGTCGATACCATCAGTTCCGTGGACATGGCGTGCCTCCCGACCGGGAATTATTGTTATCAGCAGGGAGCACCACCGTTAACTGCAGTGCACAGCGCCGTGATTTTGGTATTCACCTGACCTCCAAGAGTCACGAACGCTGCGGCGACAGCCACCGTAATCAATCCACCCGCCACTGCGTACTCCACAATGGTCAGGCCATCCTCGTCTTTGACGAACTTCAGTACCGAAGTCTTGATTGTTTGCAGAGTCATTTTGCTCACCTCACTCCAGCGGCCAAACCGCTCAGAACATACTTTGGTAGAGACAACGCGAAGCCCATCAAGAAAGTTGCCCGGAAACCTCATCAACAAAATAGAAGTAACCGCCTGCTCCATGGGCATCGCCACGTCCCCCAACGAGAACTATCGTTATCAGCAGGGAGCACCACCGTTAACCGCAGTGCACAGCGCAACGATTTTGGTATTCACATGGCCGCCGAGAGTCACGAACGCTGCGGCAACAGCCACCGTAATCAACCCACCGGCCACTGCGTATTCCACAATGGTCAGGCCGTCTTCGTCTTTGGCGAACTTCATTACCGAAGTTTTGATTGTTTGCAGAGTCATTTTGCCCACCTCACTCAAGTGTTGTTCTTCCGGGGAGCAGCACTATTTGCACTGCTTGTAGCTACCTTAGTCAGAGCATCCCCAAGGGGGTTAGGAGGATTTTGCGCATCGCTAGGACTTTTTTGCGGGCATGGCAACTACCCGGTAATTGGCGTCTGCAGGAGGAAAGGAAAGGCTAAAAAAAGGAATGGCCGGCAAATGCCATGTCGTTGATTCACAAGCGACGAACGGTTGATCCCGAATACACCGCCAATACACCCATAAATAACCGCCCGGCCCTGACTTCCAGGCGAAACTTAGAGCGCATAGAACTAAATTCGGTTTTTCTTATAAGGATTTAGTCTGCAAAGTGATATCACATTGACAATACTACTCAGCGGTTGGAGGCACGAAGAACCTAAGGGCCCAACACATGACATCGAACGTGATCAGGAAACCATCGCTACTCTGGTTCGATCGGACCCGCGATCGATCCACGGTAGAGCTCATCGCGCAGTTCGAGCACTTCTGCGACTGCACATTGGCGAAACACTCCATGTTTTCCGGCGCAGAGCGGCCAGACATGATCTGCATCCATTTTGATCGCCCCGACTCACCAGGCCTGAGGCTGCTGCTGGAGATCAAGCGCACCGCACCCACCATCCCGATCACCATGTTCACCGTGCAGCACTCGGAAGAACTGGCGGTATGGGCCATGCGCTCCTGTGTCTGGGAATACATGGTGTTACCCCTATCGGCCAGCGAGAGAGGTCGCTACCTGACCGCTCTGACGCAGCTCTGCGAGTTGCGCCGTAATGCCAACGGCCGAGACAAGACGTCACTGATCGACCACTCCCCGACCCTGCCGGACAGCATCCGGCTGACCCCCGGCCACCAAAAACACCAAGCGCTCAGCAATGTACTGCTCTACATCGACCAGCACTTTCGGGAAAGCATCGACCAGAGGGACCTGGCGAAGCGCTGCGGCATGACTACATTTCGCTTCAGCCGCCTGTTCAAGGAAGCCAATGGACTGGGCTTCACCGATTACATCTTGAATAAACGCATGAACTTCGCCAAGGAACTGCTCGACAACAGCCAGATGCCCATCACCAGCATCGGCTATGAGGCCGGTTTCAGGGACCCTTCCTACTTTGCTCGGGCCTTCAAGCAGTTCGCCAATTGCACACCCAGCGAATACCGCTTGGCACGCCAGATTAGAGTGGCCGTAGCAGCAGAACCGACGCTGGATGAGACAACCGCCGAAGTCATCGATAGCCTGATACACAGCCTTGGAGGCTGAGGCACTTTTATAACGCGCACACAAAAACGCCGCTCAATGAGCGGCGTTTTTGTTAAATATGGAGCGGGAAACGAGACTCGAACTCGCGACCCCGACCTTGGCAAGGTCGTGCTCTACCAACTGAGCTATTCCCGCA
>NZ_JBXAOB010000009.1:0-232611 GCF_058802345.1 Pseudomonas sp. GW822-FHT02D10 | reverse complement strand
TACCAAGGAGTTTTCCGTTTCGACTGCGCCGGAAGTGGGGCGAATTATAGACGTCCAGAATCTGCCGTCAACACCTAATTTAGTTTTTCTATCAGAAATCGAAAAACGGCACTCAATACGGCCTATATATAGAAGCACCTATAAAGAATGCGCAGTATATTGCTCAACAGCTATTAGTTACGCATGATGTGTCACACGTACACTCTCTCGCCTCTCACTTCGGACGACGCCAAGCAATGAATGACCAACCCCGCAGCCTTGCATCGACTCTGTTCCCGGTTGGCCTGCTATTAATAGCCATGGCGTCGATCCAGTCTGGAGCCTCCCTGGCAAAAAGCATGTTCCCGATAGTGGGTGCGCAAGGGACGACCACCCTGCGACTGATTTTCGCCAGCGTGATCATGTTACTGCTATTGCGTCCCTGGAAGGCCAAGCTTACCACCAAGTCATTACGCACCGTCATCATCTACGGCATGGCGCTGGGCGGCATGAACTTCCTCTTCTATATGTCGCTGAGAAGCGTCCCGCTCGGAATTGCCGTCGCTCTGGAGTTCACGGGCCCGTTGGCAGTGGCAATCTATGCCTCACGCAAGGCGATCGATTTTCTGTGGATCGGTCTGGCCATCGTCGGTTTGTTGCTGCTTATACCTAAAGACGCAACAAACGCGAGCATTGACCTGATAGGTGCCGGCTACGCGCTGGGCGCCGGAGTATGTTGGGCGCTGTACATTTTGTTTGGTCAGAAGGCCGGCGCAGACAACGGCGTCCAGACCGCTGCGTTAGGCGTAATGATTGCAGCACTCTTCGTCGCGCCTATTGGCATCGTCCATGCCGGGGCGGCATTGCTCACACCTTCGCTGATTCCCATCGCGATCGGCGTTGCGATTCTGTCCACTGCCCTTCCGTACACCCTTGAGATGGTTGCCCTCACCCGGATGCCAGCACGTACCTTCGGCACACTGATGAGCATTGAACCCTCGTTCGGTGCATTATCCGGGCTGTTGTTTCTGCATGAATACTTGTCCCTGGCACAGTGGATGGCCATCATTTGCATCATTCTGGCGTCCGTAGGCGCGACCATGACCATGCGCAGTGAGTCCAAGCCTTTGGTGTCAGTAGATTGAAACATGTTTTTACGAAGGTCTGGTATTTGCTGCTCAATTGAGCCATGTTTAGCCGCAACTCAGTGTCAGACATGGATTTTTTCGGATAGGGATATCACTAACGATAAAAACGAAAGCGCATGCTGCCAGACCCGAGACCGCATAGGGATGGGAATGAAACGATTTTTGGTATTGTTTGTTGTATTGACCATCACCGGTTGCGCTGCGACCTCCAGGACAGAGGTCAAGCGCGGAAAAACAGGTCTGCATATCAACTGCTCAGGCCTCTCGTCTTCCTGGGACAAGTGCTACACGAGTGCAGCTAACTCATGTGGCCCAAAAGGCTACAAGGTGCTTGCAAAATCCGGAGACGCGGTGGAAGACCCGGGTGACTATCCGTTTGGCATCAACCCCGCCGGCTATACCAGCCGTAGCATGATCGTTATCTGCAAATAGCCTGATGCTGCCTTAGTCAGCGCCTTGAGCGGCAATCTGGCGCCCGATTTCTTCGTAGCTGGATTGCAACACACTGCGCTGAACATCCGGACTCACCAGCATTCGAGCGACTACCAACGCGCCGATGCACTGCGACAGAATGGCCCAGGCTAGGCTGTCGCTCTCCAGGATGCGTGCCCAACTCTCCTGCAGCCGACAAATCCACTGCTCCGCTTGCTGGCGTACCGCGGTGTCGGAGCGAGCGATCTCTGCACCAAGTGCCGGCAGCGCACACCCAGACTCGGGGTGCTCGACATGCGCCATGCTCAGGTAATGCTTGAGGCAACGCTCCAGCTTGGTTCGACTCAGCTCGCCATTGCAGTTCAATCGCTCAAGACTCTGGCACAGCTCACGCTCGACGATCGAACTGAAGAGTTCATCTTTCGAGGAAAAGTGGCTGTAAAACGCGCCGCCACTGAGCCCTATGGCTTTCATCAAGCCGTCAACACCCACCGTGCAAAAACCCTCTTTCTTGGCTGACACCGAGCTGCTTTCAAGCAGTTTCTGCCTGGTTTCCAGCTTATGACTGGCTGAGTAACGCATCGCTTCCCCCCGAGAACCCATCGCCTTGACGTATTCAGGATCGTAGCATAACGTTCGTTTGGTTAACGACCGTTTACCAAAGAGCGATAACTATGACCACAGCTATCAATAACAAGAAAGTCGTACTGGTTGTCGGTGCTGGCGATGCCACCGGTGGAGCTATTGCCAAGCGTTTCGCACAAGAAGGATTTATTGCCTGCGTCACTCGTCGCAGCGCAGACAAGTTGCAACCATTGGTCGATGCCATTCACGCCAGTGGTGGTGAGGCTCACGGCTTTGCGTGTGATGCGCGCAAGGAAGAGGACGTGATCGCGCTGGTTGAACAGATCGAAAGCCAGATTGGCCCGATTGAGGCCTTTGTCTTCAACATCGGCGCCAACGTGCCTTGCAGCATTCTGGAAGAAACCGCACGCAAGTATTTCAAGATCTGGGAAATGGCCTGTTTCTCTGGATTTCTCAACGCTCGTGAAGTGGCCAAGCGCATGGCCACCCGACAACGCGGCACCATCCTGTTCACCGGGGCTACCGCCGGCATGCGCGGCGCTGCTGGTTTTGCGGCGTTCGCCGGCGCCAAGCATGGCATTCGCGCGCTGGCCCAAAGCATGGCGCGGGAGCTGGGCCCGATGAATATCCATGTTGCCCATATCGTGGTCGATGGCGCGATCGATACCGACTTCATTCGCGACAGTTTCCCGGAAAAGTATGCCCTCAAGGACCAGGACGGGATTCTCAACCCCGAACACATCGCCGAGAACTACTGGTATCTGCACAGCCAGCCACGCGACGCCTGGACCTTCGAACTGGATCTGCGGCCCTGGAGCGAACGCTGGTAAGCCCTCCCCCTATAACAATAATCAGAGCGCATCGAACATGAGCAAACGCGTAGAGTTCTTCTTCGACCTCGGCAGCCCTGCCACTTACCTGGCCTATACCCAACTGCCGAAAATCTGTGAGCAAAGCGGGAGCCAACTGATCTATCAGCCGATGTTGCTGGGTGGCGTATTCAAAGCCACCGGCAATGCCTCACCGGCAGCGATCCCGGCCAAGGGTCATTACATGTTCCTGGACCTGGATCGCTACGCCAAACGCTACGACGTCCCATTCAGGCTCAACCCGCATTTCCCCATCAATACCCTACTGCTGATGCGCACCGTCACCGGCATCCAACTGCGGCACCCCGAGCGCTTCCTCGACTTTATCGACTGCCTGTTCCGTGCACTCTGGGTTGATGGCCGCAACCTCAACGACCCGGCTACCGTCGCCGCAGTGCTGGCCGAACACGGCTTCGATCCCAACGAAGTGCTGGCCTTGGCTGCTGATGAAGAAGTCAAAGCCGCACTCAAGGACAAAACCGAGCAAGCGATCCAACGGGGAGTGTTCGGTGCGCCGAGCATGTTTGTCGATAACCAGATGTTCTTTGGTCAGGATCGCCTGGATTTTGTCCGCGAGGCCTTGGGCTAGATCTCGATAACCAGTCTGCCCTGCGCTGCCCCCGAGGTTTGCAGCTCATAGGCTGCCTCGGCGGTTTGCAGCGTGAACCGCCGAGGATCGAGCAAGGGTTTCAGCCGTCCTGCTTCAATCAGCTTCGCGGCCTCACCGAGAATCTGTCCGTGATGCGCGCGACCTTTGCCCGTCAGTAAGGGCAGCAACGTGAAGACTCCGGAGTAACTCGCCGCTCGAAACGACAATGGCGCCAGACTGTGCTGCCCCCAACCGAGACAACTCACCACGTGCCCCTGATAAGTGCGTACAGCCTTGAACGACGCATCCAGCGTTTCGCCACCGACCGTATCGTAAACAATATCGAAACCCTCCCCCGCCGTATGTTGTTCTACATACTGTTCAACCGACTGCTGACGGTAATCGATAAAGGTCGCGCCGAAGCTTTCGATAATCGCCTGCTGCCTGGCCGACCCCGTGGCGAATACCTCGGCACCGAATGCCCGCGCCAACTGCACCGCCACATGCCCGACACCGCCAGCACCACCATGAATCAACACCTTGTGGCCAGGCTGAACCTGGGCGCGGTCCACCAACCCTTCCCACGCAGTAATCAGTACCAACGGCAGCCCTGCCGCCTCAGTCATGCTCAAATTCGCCGGCTTGCGCGCCAGCAGCCGTGCATCAACAACGGCGAACTGCGCCAGTGAACCCTGTTGACCGCCAATCCCGGTCGCCATGCCATACACCTCATCGCCGACCTGCCAATCACTGACCCCGGCGCCGAGCGCCTCGACAATCCCCGCCAGATCCATTCCCAACACCGCCGGCAATGAGTGACGTGCGTGAGCCGCCTGCCCGGCACGGATTTTCCCGTCCAATGGGTTCACCCCACTGGCGACAATTCTGACCAACACCTGCCCGGCTTCAGGCACAGGCTTTGGGATGGAGGCCAAACGAAACGGTGCATTGGCCGAGTCGACGATCAGGGCGAGCATTTCAAGTGAGTCAGTCATTTCGCAATCTCATGTCAGTGGAGAGTTGCGTTGATCATCCACCCACCAACTCATGCCGATAAGACGCTATATAGCTATAGTGGCCATGCCCATTTGGCATCAATGAGAAAACCCTTGGACAAACTCAATGCAATGGCGGTTTTCGTGCGTGTGGTCGAACGCGGCAGTTTCTCCGCCGTCGCTCGGGAACTGCAGACCAGCCAACCGACCATCAGCAAAATCCTCCGAGCGCTGGAAACAGAACTCGGCGGCAAACTGATTGCTCGTAGTACCCGTCAGCTTTCGCTGACCGACGAAGGCCAGCGCTACTACAACGAATGCCGACGGATTCTTGCGGCGGTCGATGCGGCCGAACACAGCTTCCAGTCCGGACGGGAAGCGGTCGCCGGGCCTTTGCGGGTTGGCTCCTCCGTCAGCTTCGGGCGATTGCAGATTGCCGCACGGCTGCCGGATTTCCTTGAGCGCTATCCACATGTAGAAATCGATTTACAACTCAGCGATCAGAATCAAGACCTGGTCAGCGAGGGGTTGGACGTTACGTTACGCATCGGCGAGTTGAGCGATAGCGGTTTGATCGCCCGGCAGATTGGCACCACCCATCGAGTCACCGTCGCCAGTCCCGGCTACCTGGCTCGTCATGGCCGACCGCAAACACCGGAAGAGCTGAGCCGGCATAACTGCCTGCTGTTCAACCTGCTGAGCAGCCAGAATCAGTGGATCTACGAAAAAAACGCTCAGCGCTACAGCGTGCGGATCAAAGGCAACGCCCAGAGCAACAGTTCGGAGGCCATACGCGAGATGGTGTTGGGCGGGCTGGGTATTGCGCTGTCGCCCGTGTGGTTGTTCAGTGAGGATTTGAAGGCCGGTCGGGTGACCGCGATCTTGCAGGATTACCGCGCACAAGCGCTGCCAATCCATGCCGTGTCCCCGGCCAATCGTCGCCAGTCGGCCAGGCTCAAGGCATTCGTCGACTACATGAGCGAGGCCCTCGCCCACGCGCCAGAGCTTGCGCCGCCGTCTGAAGACTGACGGCGCAACACCGACTCAGATCGCTGCGGTTCGGGTGTTCAGCCACGCCAGCGCAGCACCGTCGAGCAAGGGACTCAAACGCTCACGAACGTGCGCGTGATAAGCGTTGAACCACTCGCACTCATCCTGGGTGAGCAACGAAGGTTCCAGGCAACGGGTGTCGATCGGGCACAAGGTCAGGGTTTCGAACTTGAGGAACTCGCCAAACTCGCTGCTGCCCGCCTCGCGGTTCAACACCAGGTTCTCGATCCGCACACCCCAGCGACCCGGACGATAAGTGCCCGGCTCGATCGAGGTGATCATCCCCGGCTGCATCGCGGTTTGCGGCGCCGGCGCGGCTTGATAGGCGATGACTTGCGGGCCTTCGTGAACGTTCAGGAAGTAACCGACGCCATGCCCGGTGCCGTGACCATAGTCGACGCTTTCAGCCCAGATCGGCGCACGCGCGATGGAGTCGAGCAGCGGCGAGAGAATGCCACGCGGGAACTGCGCACGGGACAAGGCAATCACGCCCTTGAGCACGCGTGTGCAGTCGCGTTTCTGCTCGGCAGTCGGCGTCCCCACCGGTACCATCCGCGTAATGTCGGTGGTGCCACCCAGGTACTGGCCGCCGGAGTCGATCAGCAACAGGCCGTCGCCTTCGATCACTGCGTGTTCTTCCTCGGTGGCGTGGTAGTGCGGCATTGCGCCGTTGGCGTTGAATGCAGCAATGGTGTTGAAGCTCAGCGACACATAGCCCGGACGACGGGTACGGGCAGCGGTCAGGTGTTCGTCGATAGTCAGCTCGGTGATGCGTTCGCGGCCAAGTGCGCTGTCCAGCCAGGTGAAAAACTCGCACAGCGCCGCACCGTCCTGCTCCATGGCCTGACGGATGTGTTCGGCATCGGCGAGACTTTTCTGCGACTTGGCCAACGTGGTCGGGTTCAGACCTTCAATCAGCATCACGCCACTGCCAAGGTTATCCAGCAGACCGGCCGTCACCCGCGCCGGATCGACTTGCAGGCTTGCGCCATTTGGCACAGCAGCCAGCGCCGAGGCCACTTCGCTGTAATCGCGCAGGGTCACGCCGTCCTGTTCGAGGATCGCGCGCAGTGGCGCATCGACCTTGTTCAGTGCGACAAACAAGGTTGCCTGCTGTTGACTGATCAGAGCGAATGATACGAACACCGGGTTGAACGATACGTCGCCGCCGCGCAGGTTGAACAACCAGGCGATGTCATCAAGGGTGGCGATGAAGTGCCAATCGGCCCCGCGCGCTTTCAGGCTTTCACGCAGTTTGGCGAGTTTCTCGCCACGACTGACGGTGGCCTGCGGCGGCAAGTGCTGATAGATCGGTTGATTCGGCAGGCTCGGGCGATCGCTCCAGACTTCGTTCAACAGATCGATATCAGTGCGCAGCCGTGCGCCACGCTCCTCGAGCTTGCTGCTCAGTGAACGCGCCGACGCCACGGCCATGACCGCGCCGTCGACCGCAACCACACCCCCTTCCGGAGTTTGTTCGGCCAGCCAGTCCAGCGGGCCGGGTTGGCCAGGCTGAAGTTTTACCAACTCGATGCCGCTGCCCTTGAGCTCCTTGGTCGCCTGTTCCCAGTAGCGACTGTCGGCCCAAACGCCAGCGAAGTCCTGGGTGACGATCAACGTGCCGACCGAGCCATGAAAACCCGACAACCACTGACGCCCCTGCCAGTAACCCGGCAGGTATTCCGACAAATGCGGGTCGGCCGACGGCACCAGCAAGGCGTGGATACCCTCCCGGCTCATCAGCTCGCGAGTGTGCGCCAGGCGCTGGGGAACCGTTCCGTGGGTCAAAGGCTGCGTACTCATCATGTCTCCTGCTAACCGCTTGAATATTGTTATAGGGCGCTGACTTTTGGTCTGCGCATCAGGGTTGGGTGGTAGCCCAGAACGCCGGTGCACTGGCGGTTGCTGCTTTAATCAATTGTGCGGCCTGATCGATGTCCTGCTCGGTGGTGAAACGCCCGAGACTCAAGCGAATGGTCCGCCCCGCCGTCTGCGCGTCATGCCCCAAGGCTAGCAGCACATGGGAAGGCGCATTACTCGCGGAGTTGCAGGCCGACGTCGCCGAAAAGGCGATCGAAGCACTCAAGGCCTGGGAATTGAACTCGCCTTCACTGAAGGTCAGGCTCAGGGTATGGGGAATGCGCTGGGTCGGGCTGCCGTTCAAGCGTAGACCGGTAATGCCGCTGAGTTGCTCAAGCAAGCGCTCGCGCAAGCGGGCGATAGTGGCCGCCTCTTCTGCAAAGTGTTCCGCTGCCAGCGCAAAGGCTGCGCCCATGGCTGCGATCTGATGCGTGGCCAGAGTCCCGGAGCGTAAACCGCCTTCGTGCCCGCCGCCATGGATCTGCGCCTGCAAGCGTTGCTGGGCACGCGGGCCGACGTAGAGTGCGCCGATCCCCTTGGGACCGTAGATCTTGTGCGCGGAAAACGACATCAAATCCACCGGCCATTGGGCCAGATCAATCGCTACCTTGCCCGCGCCCTGCGCGGCGTCAACGTGAAACAACGCACCGTGCTCACGCACCCGCTGACCGATGGCCGGGATGTCGTTGACGGTACCGAGCTCGTTGTTGACCAGCATCAGCGACACCAGAAAGGTGTCTTCACGCAGTGCCTCGCTGACCGCTTGCGCGGTGATCAAACCGTCGGCGTCCGGCAGCAGATACGTGACGGCGACCCCGGCATCCTGCAATTGCCTGGCGGTGTCGAGGATCGCCTTGTGTTCGATCTGGCTGGTGATGATGTGACCGCCGGACTGGCCGCGGGCCTGGGCCACGCCTTTGAGCGCAAGGTTGTTGGATTCGGTGGCGCCGGAAGTCCAGACGATCTGCAGCGCTTGCGCGCCCACCAGATCGGCGACTTGCTGACGTGCCCGCTCGACCGAACGCCTGGCTTGCTGGCCGAAGGCGTGGGAGCTGGAGGCCGGATTGCCGAAGTTACCGCTGAACCCCAGACAGTCGACCATGACCTGAATAACCCGCTCATCCACCGGCGTGGTGGCGGCGTAATCAAAATACAAAGGACGCTTATTCATAAAAAGACTCGCAGAGCTTGTTCCGGGATCAGGTGTATTCGCTGAAAGCGCCGCACTGGAGGTGGTGTACAAACTGCGGGAAATCAGCAATACCTGATCGGATGCCGTTAAAGAAGTACGACTTCATTTCAAAGTGCGTAGGAACGCTCCTGAAGTCGAGCTTAACAGGCATCGGACACCGGGTTGAAGCGTAAGTCAGCTAAAGCTCTCGTGCAGCATTGGATACAGCGACGCCACCAACAGCAAGGCCATGCCCCAGTTGAATACCCGCAACCAGCGCCGATCACGCAGGACATTGCGCAACAGGCTGCCGCAAGCCACCCAGACACTGACGCTCGGCAGGTTGATGATGGCAAACACCGCAGCGATGACAATCACATTGGTGAAATAGCCCTGCAGCGGTGTGTAGGTGCTGATGGCGCCAATCGCCATGATCCACGCCTTGGGATTGACCCATTGAAACGCCGCCGCGCCCCAGTAGCTGATGGGCTTGGCATGACCTTGTTCGGCTTCGGAGACGGGACCTGAATGGGCGATTTTCCACGCCAGATACAGCAAATAGCCCGCGCCGACATAACGCAGCACGCTGTAAAGCACAGGGTAGGTTTGAAACACCGCGCCCAGGCCAAAACCGACGGCGAGCACAAGGATGAAGAAGCCGCAGGTGATGCCGAGCATGTGTGGGATGGAGCGGTTGAAACCGAAATTGACGCCCGAGGCCAGCAACATTGTGTTGTTTGGGCCCGGGGTGATCGAGGTCACCAGGGCGAACAGGGCAAAACCCAGCAGTAAATCCAGCGAGAGTGTCATAGGGCGATTCCATCAGGGTCGGTCAGGTATTGACCCTATCGCAGCCCATGCGTGAAACCCACGGACAGTTAGGTGAAACTTCGAGCAGTACAGTCGCTTAGCTGGCGTGGCCGTGAAGGCTAACACCGCGCGCAGCGTTCATTTCACCCTGCTGGTCAAAACTGAAAGCTTTCTGCGGCTGGCCGAGCAATTCGGCTTTTTTCGCCTGGTACTCATCAAACGACAAACCGCGACGATTCAATGCTTCCAGCGCCAGCTCTTTGGTTTCTTCGGCAGTGTACGGGCGCAATTCGGGGGCAGGATGACTGGCGCAACCGGCAAGCACCGAAGCAACCAATATCAATGATGTGACGAGTGAACGGTTCATGGGGAGGCTCCCTGCGAGCGGGTCTTGAGCAATGGACACAGGCTACTCCCGCCCTTTGAGCGACAAAAATCATCGCTCTCGATAGTCGCTATCGACAGTCGCTATCGACCTCTGCAAAAGCCGTTCAGCTCACCGGGCTGGTTGATGGCAGAACATTGGCAAACCTGCAACCCGTCGGCCACTCGGTTGCCTTGTTGGGGCTGGCCTATAGTCAATCGACCGGAAATCGGCGAAGGACTTGCTACATCCCCCAACAAGAATATGGAGAACGGTCATGAGCGTTAAACCCATTCCCGAGGGTTATCACAGCATCACGCCCTACTTGGGAATCCAGAAATCTGCCGAAGCTATCGACTTTTACAAAAAAGCCTTTGGCGCCACGGAAGTCATGCGCCTGGCGATGCCCGACGGCAGCATCGGCCATGCCGAACTGCGCATTGGCGACTGCCCCATCATGCTCGGTACACCATGCGATCAAGGTCCGCTGAGCAACCCCGACAAATCGCCGTCCGTAGGCCTGCATCTGTATGTCGAGGATGTGGACAAAAGCTACGCCCAGGCGATCAAGGCGGGCGGTACGGTGGTTTCGGAAGTGAAAGATCAGTTCTACGGCGACCGTTCGGGCACCTTGAAGGACCCCTTCGGCCATGTGTGGTTCCTGTCGACCCGCAAGGAAGACCTGACCCAGGCGCAAATCGAAAAACGGGCGAAGGAGATGTTCAACCAGCAGTGACCCCCTCCCCCTGTAGCTGGCGCAGCCTGCGATCTTTTGATCTTGCTGCTTCCAGCCAAAAGCCCCCGTAACCTTGCGGCAGAGGGGGCTTTTGTCAGCGGCGTGTCCCGTCCTGAATAAGGATTACACCTTCTGACTTCTTTTCAGGAAGGTGTAGCGTCAGCGACTTGTTCATGGGGACCGCCGTGAGCCCGGCGACACTGAAGGTTTCAGCACAGCGTCGGTACCCAAGGTGCTGAAAAAATTCTTCACTGGTACAGGTGCTGTTGAGGCGCGCCTGGCTGAAACCATGCTCGATCAACCAGGTTTCGAGGCCCTGGATCAACGCCTGCCCGGCACCCCGCCGAAACCATTCCGGCAGGACGTAGCAAAACCCGACCTTGCCGCTGACGGCCGCCATGGCCACACCGATCGGTTTGTCATCCAGCAACGCGAGGTTCAGGTACAGGCGTGGATCAGACAGCCAGGGCTGCACATGTTCAACGGTTTTGTTGTGGGTCCAGGCCGCAACGACTTTCGGGTCATTGCGGTGATCCGCGGCGCAGCCGACCTTGATCGAGCGTTCGACGATCCGGCTGATAATCCCCGCATCCGCGGGCCCGGCTTTGCAGATGTGTATCAATGTATCCATAGCGCTATCACCTCAATCCATTGAGTCAAAGCTGCGAAGGACGATAGCGCCGCGGGGGCCAGGTGGCTAATGGAGAGAAGTTACATTTGGTGTGCAACAGGCACTCATAGGGTGTTTGTCAGACTGACTGCAACGGCATCGTCAGTTCAACCCGCAAGCCGTCGGCACGGCTGTCGAAATGCAGCACGCAACCGCAGCGCTGAACGATCGCCTGGACAATCGCCAACCCAAGACCGCACCCGGTGCTCGCGCCGTTGCGCCAGAAGCGTTGGGTCAGGTGTTGCAGGTCCTCGTCGGCGATTCCAGGGCCATGGTCGCGCACCTGAAAGCGCACGCGGTTACCCGTGGTTTCCAGACTCAGCTCCACCGCCGCGTCCGCTGGAGTGTGGCGCAAGGCGTTATCCAGCAGGTTGCGCAACGCGGCAATCGACAACACGGCCGGCATTTGCACCGGCGCCTGTGAGTAATTCGCCGGCAAGTGCAGTTTGATCCGCTGATGATCACCGCTGGCCGCGTCCTGAATCGCCAAACGGGCCACCTGCTCGGCACTGCACTGCACGCCATCGTCGAACGACAGGCTGCCTTCGACCCGTGCCAGCAACAGCAGTTGCTCAAGCGTGCGGTGCAAGCGGTCGGCGCCTTCCTCGGCACGGGCCAGGGACTGATCACGGGCAGCGCCTTCGGTCATGCGCGCCACTTGCAGGTGCGTCTTGATCGCCGTCAGCGGGCTGCGCAGCTCATGGGCTGCATCGCCGGTCAGCCGTCGCTCGCGCTCGATGGTCTTGCCAATTCGCTGGAACAGCTGATTCTGGGTTTCCAGCAACGGTTGCAGTTCGCTCGGCAGTGGCTGGATCTGCAACGGCTCAAGGGAATCGGCGCTGCGACGCATCAAGGCATCGCGCATGCGATTAAGCGGCGCCAGGCCTTGGCCAATCCCCAGCCAAAGCAGACACAAACAACCGAGCAACGCCACGCCTACCGGCACCGACGCCGCCAGCAGCACCGACATGTTCAGCGCTTCACGCTCGACTTGCCGGTCGGCCGTGGTAATACGCACATCACCGCGAGCCAGGGTGAAACTGCGCCAGCGCGCACCGTCGATCATCTGGTCATGGAAGCCCATCTTTTCGGCTTCCAGGGTTTGCTCGGGAGTCGTGTGGCTGCGGGCGAGGATTTCGCCACGCAAGGAGCTGACCTGACAGGCCATCCCCCCCGGAATATTCAACTGCTCAGCACTGAAATGGGTGCCATCGCCCTTGCTCGGCAGGGCCGGCAATTGCTCCAGCAACCCGGCGACCATCCGGGCCGAGGCCACCAGCCGCTGGTCGAGGGAAAACATCATCTGATTGCGCAAGTCGCTGAGCATCCAGGCCGCGGCCAGGGCCCAGATCAGCGCGAAGGCCGCGCCGAGGGTCAGACTCAGGCGCAAACGCAAACTCATCACTTCGATTGCTCTCCGCCATCCGCCGGCCCCAAGCGATAGCCCAAACCGCGCACGGTCTCGACAATGCCGTTGCCGAGCTTGCGCCGCAGGTGATGGATATGCACGTTGAGGGCGTTGCTTTCCAGTTCATCGTTGAAGCCGTAGACGCTGTCCTTGAGTTGCTCGGTCGACAGCACCCGGCCACGGTTGTGCAGCAAGGCCTGCAACAGCGATTGCTCGCGGCGCGACAAGTCCACTGGCTGACCGGCAAGCAGGGTTTCGCGGCTGCTCGGATCGTAAGTCAGGGCGCCGTGTTCGATCAGATTGACGCTGCGCCCCGCCACCCGCCGTAACAAGGTGTGCAAGCGCGCGGCCAGTTCACGCAGGTCGAAGGGTTTGAGCAGGTAATCGTCGGCGCCGGCCTGCAGGCCATCGACGCGGTCGGTCACCGAGTCGCGCGCGGTGAGAATCAGTACCGGAATCTCCAGTCCGTGATGGCGCAACTGCTGAAGCAGCTTCAGCCCATCTTCGTCCGGCAGCCCCAAGTCGAGCACCATCACGTCGAACGCGGCGACTTTGAGCATCGCTCGGGCAGCCGAGGCCGTGGCGACATGCTCCACGGTCAGGCCCTGGGCAGTGAGGCCGGCAACAATGCCGCTAGCGATCAGCTCATCATCTTCACAGACAAGTACGTGCATGGTGAGACCTGTAGAAAAGCAGTGATTAAGAAGGCGCCGGATTAAGCGGACATTATGCCCGACGCGCCATTGCCTCAAGGATAATGCGGTTAATCATCGGTTAATCGCCACCCATCATCGTGCACCGTACTTGCACCGCGATAAGGCTTACTCATGCGTCGTCTGTTTCTACTGCTTTTTCTTTTCATCGCAGGACTGGCCCAGGCGGCGTCGAATCCGTTCGAAACCAAACCGGATTTCCTGCCTGTCAGCAAAGCCTTTGTTTTTACCTCCGAACGCCTTGAATCCGGCGAAACCCAGCTCTTCTGGCAAATTGCCGACGGTTACTACCTGTACCAGAAACGCATGAGCTTCAACGGTTTGCCCGATACCCAAAAACCAGCGCTGCCCGAGGGCGAAGCCCACAGCGATGAGTTCTTCGGTGATCAGCAGGTCTATCGCCAAGGCCTGGAGTTAAAGATTCCAGCTGGCGCCAGTGGCCAGATCAAAGTGGGTTTCCAAGGCTGCGCCGATGCCGGTTTGTGTTACCCACCGCAAACCCAGGTCGTGGATCTGGGGGGCGATGCGGCGGTGGTCAGTGCCGGCGAGGCACCGGATCAAGCCCTGGCCAGCGGTCTGCAACAGCGCGCGCTGGGCTGGAGTTTGCTGGTGTTCTTTGGCCTGGGGCTGTTGCTCGCTTTCGCGCCCTGCTCGCTGCCGATGTTGCCGATTCTCGCCGGTTTGATCGTCGGCAGCGGCGCCAGCCCCAAGCGCGGTTTCGCTCTGGCCGGCAGTTATGTGGTCAGCATGGCGCTGGTGTATGCGGCTCTGGGCGTGCTGGCCGCGTTGCTCGGTGCAAACTTGCAGGCGCTGTTGCAGAACGTTTGGTTACTTGGTGGTTTCGCCGTGGTGTTTGTGCTGTTGTCGTTGCCGATGTTCGGTTTCTTCGAACTGCAACTGCCGGCCGCGCTGCGTGACCGTCTGGAAAACGCCAGTCGCCAACAAGGTGGCGGCAGCCTGGTCGGTGCCGGTGTGCTCGGGGCCTTGTCCGGTTTGCTGGTCGGCCCGTGCATGACTGCGCCGCTGGCCGGGGCCTTGCTGTACATCGCCCAGAGCGGCAACGCATTGCACGGTGGGCTGATCCTGTTCGCCATGGGCATCGGCATCGGTTTGCCGCTGTTGTTGCTGGTGACCGTCGGCCACCGTTTCCTGCCCAAGCCCGGCGCCTGGATGAACCTGCTCAAAGGCCTCTTCGGTTTCCTGTTCCTCGGCACCGCGCTGGTGATGGTGCGGCCGGTGCTTGATGAGTCACTGTGGGTCGGTCTGTGGGGCGCGCTGTTGTTAATCATCGCCTATAGCGCCTGGCGCCAGACCGGTGGACACGACCGCGCCGCTCATGTGTTCGGTGGCCTGGCGCTGCTTTCCGGATTGTGGGGCAGCCTGCTGTTGATCGGGGCCGCGGGCGGCAGCGATGACCTGTTCAATCCGTTGCAGGTTTACAGTGCACAGGCGTCGACCAGCGTTCCCAACCCGGCGGCCGACGACGTTTTTATCACCGTCAAGGATCCCGCCGCGCTGCAACGCGAACTCGACGCTGCCCGCGCCCAAGGCCAGTGGGTGCTGCTGGACTACTACGCCGACTGGTGCGTGTCGTGCAAGATCATGGAGAAACAGGTGTTCGGCAAACCTCAGGTAGTGGACGCGCTGAAGGAAGTCCGCTTGCTGCGTCTGGACGTGACCGCCGACAATGCCGCCAGCCGTGAACTGCTCGGCCGTTATAAAGTGCCGGGACCGCCAAGCTTGCTGTGGATCGGCACCGACGGCATCGAGCGCCGCAGCCAGCGCATCACCGGAGAGGTGAATGCCGCCGGTTTCCTCCAACGCTGGAACATCACCCGGGACGCTCGTTGATGCTGACCTTTACCCTCGGCACCTTTGCCATTGCGCTCAACCACCTGCTGCTGATCAGTGCCTTGGCACTGGCCACCCTGGTCGGCTGGCGGGTGGCCAAGCGCGGTGGCGAGAACCCCGAGTCAGTGCTGTTCAGCCTGTTCCTGTTGGGTTTGCTCGCCGCCAGGATCGGTTTCGTGCTCGCCTACTGGGCCCACTACCGCGATGATCCGTGGCAGATCATCGACCTGCGCGATGGCGGTTTCCTCGCCTGGCCCGGGGTGATTGCCCTGCTGCTGGCAACGCTGTTGCGCGGCTGGCGTCGGCCAGCGCTGCGTAAACCGCTGGGTTTCGGCGTTGTCAGCGGTCTGTTGTTCTGGCTGCTGGCGAGTTTGTCCCTGAGTCTTTACGAACAAGGCACACGTTTGCCGGGCATCGTCTTGCGCAATGCCGCCGGCGAAACCGTGCAACTGGCCGATTATCAGGGAGGCCCCCTGGTGATCAATCTTTGGGCCACCTGGTGCCCGCCCTGCCGGCGCGAAATGCCGGTGCTGGAGAACGCCCAGCAACATCGGCCGGACCTGACCTTTTTGTTCGTCAATCAGGCTGAAAGCATGCAAAGCGTCAGCACCTTCCTCGCCACTCAGGGCTTGAGCCTGTCCAACGTGCTGTTCGATGGCGGCGGCCGACTGGGTCAAGCCGTCGGCTCGATGGCATTGCCAACTACGCTGTTCTACAGTGCCGAGGGCCGACTGCTCACCAGCCACCTGGGTGAATTATCGGAAGCCAGCCTGGCCCGCGCCCTGGAAAACTTCGACTCCCCGAATTCAGCCATACAGGCCACACCGTCAAGGAAACTGCCATGCCCCGCCTCCGCCACCTGCTGACGCTGTCCCTGGGCGCAGCGCTGCTGCAAATCCCGTTGCTGCACGCCGAAGAACTGCCTGCGGCGATCCGCAAGATCGAAGCGAAAGGCGCAAAAATCATCGGCAGTTTCGACGCACCTGATGGCCTGCGCGGTTACGCAGCGCAGTATCAACACCGTGGCATGACCCTGTACCTGACGCCCGACGGTCAGCATGTGCTGCTCGGCAACCTGTACGACGCCGACGGCAAGGACCTGAGCGCCGAGCCGTTGCAAAAGCTGGTCTATGCGCCGATGGCCAAGGAAGTCTGGGCGAAGATGGACGCCAGCAACTGGATCGCCGACGGCAGCAAGGATGCACCGCGCACCGTCTACCTGTTCAGCGACCCGAACTGCCCTTACTGCAACATGTTCTGGGAACAAGCCCGGCCGTGGGTGACGGCCGGCAAAGTGCAACTGCGGCACATCATGGTCGGGATCATCCGTGAAGACAGCCCCGGCAAATCCGCTGCACTGCTGGCCAGCAAAGACCCGAGCAAGGCCCTGGAGGAACACGAAAAGGCTGGCAAACAAAGCTCGCTGAAAGCGCTGACAACCATTCCTGCCGCGATCCAGGCCAAACTCGACGCCAACATGAAGTTGATGGAAGAGCTGGAACTGTCCGCCACCCCGGCGATTTTCTACATGGACGACAAGGGCGAGTTGCAACAGCAACAAGGCGCGCCGTCGCCGGACAAACTGGTGAAGATTCTCGGGCCGAAGTAGTTTTTGCCGTTAGATTTCTACTGGATTCACCGACGCCATCGCGAGCAAGCTCGCTCCCACCTTTTCGGCTCAGCGCTGACTCTGGACAAGGACCTGGCTCACGTTAATCGTCGACAGTTCAACGATGTGACGTGAGCCAGGAGGGGAAATTCAGGGGCTGGAATAAAATTGGCGATTGATGGCCTGATTTCAGCTTTTGGGCACCGGCACGATGGCAATTTTGTACGGATCGAAAATCTTCAGCATCTGCCCATTGTCCCGCAAGCCTTGCAGCAACTTGCCGAAGGTTTCAGCGCTGATCGGCGCTTGCGGACGTAACAGCGCGTAGTGGTGATAAACCTGATCGATACGCTGGGATACCAGCAACTGTGCCCCGACCTTTTCATTGCGCAGCAGGTAATCGTAGAGGTACGAACGCGTGACCAGTGCGATGTCGGCACGATCGCGAAGGATCATTAAAATATTGCTGTCGTGGGAAGTCGTGAGCGTCGCGTTGTAAGTGTTCTTGAGAAATTGCGGATCGGCATTGAACCCGGCAAATTCGTAGTGATAATCCTTGTACAACGCCAGACGCTTACCTTTCAAATCGGCGAAGTAGCTCTGCTGGCGGTCCGGTTTGCTCTGTGCGACAAAAATTTCAGCATCTTCCAGCCCCATGTCGACAGTGCTGTGCGGGATATCCTTCCAGCCCCACTCCGGATTTTCGAAGATTGCCATGTCAACCCGGGCGTCCTCGAAATCACCAAAACGACGCTGTAATGAGGTCGGCACGAGTTTGAACTGATAGTCGGTTTGCAACTTGTTCAGTGCCTCGACCAACTGCGGCAGCAGTCCGGTATCGTCGCCATTCTCCGGTCGAACGGTATAGGGAGGAAAATGCGCAGCGCCCACCTGTACCACTTGCGCGGCCGAAGCCGGCAGCACGAACAGCGCGCCCAGCGCCATCAGCGAAATCCGTAAAACCTTCCGAACGGATGAAGAGTTCAAAACAAACCCACCTTTAAAAATACATTCACTACAAAGCTAGGCGGTTTTATCCACTTAGACAATGTGATGATGGCTATTTAATGGTTTCTGGCAAAACCGTCATTTTTCTTCCAGCACCAGAATCAACGCTTCGTCCGCCAATTGATCAAGGCTCATACTGCCGTCCGCACGAAACCAAGTGGTGGTCCAGGACAGCGCGCCGGTTAGAAAACGTCGGGTGATGAACACGTCGCCGCGAATAAAACCGGCGTCTTTCGCCTCTCCCAGCACTTGCAGCCAGATCTGTTCATAGATATCACGCAGCGCCAGCACCTGGGCCTGGCCTTCTTCGGACAGCGAGCGCCATTCGTAGACCAGCACCGCCATCGCTTCACCGCTACCGCCCATGATCGACTGCAATTCGCAGCGGATCAGCGCCAGCACCCGCTCACGCACAGTGGTCGCTTGCGCCAGGGACGCGCGCATCAGCGCGGTGTTGTAGCGAATGGTTTCCTCCATCACCGCCCGCAGGATTTCATCCTTGCTTTTGAAGTGATGAAAAATGCTCCCCGACTGAATCCCCACCGCGCTGGCCAGGTCACGCACCGTGGTGCGCTCGTAACCCTTGTTGCGAAACAGGTGAGCAGCCATTTGCAGCAGTTTGCCGCGAGCGCTGTCCGGATCGGTCAGTTGCCCGTTATCGACCAACTCGCGCATTACCAGCAGGGCTTTTTGCTCGTCCACCCGTTCTCTCCTACAGTCGCTCAATCACATGTGCGATCACACCACGAAAACAGTGGGTTGCGCGGGCAATTTAAGCTGACCGGGGCGACCAAGCAAGCGCTTGGGCAGAAGAGGTTGCCGGCATTTACAAACCAAGCGCTTGCTTGGTAGTCTCAGCTCACTTCTGTCGGAGGCTTGCAATGAACAAAACCGTTCGTATCGGCTGCGCCAGTGCCTTCTGGGGCGATACCTCGACCGCCGCCGCGCAATTGGTTGAAGGCGCTCGGCTGGACTATCTGGTGTTCGACTACCTGGCAGAAATCACCATGTCCTTGCTGGCCGGCGCGCGAATGAAAGATCCCCAGGCCGGTTACGCGACCGACTTCGTCGAAGTCCTCAGCCCGCTCCTCGAGCGACTCTCCGAACAGAACATCCGGGTGATCAGTAACGCCGGCGGGATCAATCCACTGGCCTGCGCAGCAGCGCTGCAAACGGCGTGCGATAAAGCCGGCGTGCCACTGAAGATCGCTGTATTGCTGGGCGATGACCTGCAACCGCAGTTCAAGCAACTGGCTGCCTGCGGCGTACAAGAAATGTTCAGCGGCGCGCCCCTGCCAGCGATGTGCGTGTCGACCAACGCCTACCTCGGCGCCCCCGGTATTGTCGAAGCGCTGCGTCTGGGCGCGGACATCGTCATCACCGGCAGAGTGGTCGACAGCGCGGTGGTCAGCGCCGCGTTGGTGCATGAATTCGGCTGGTCGTGGCAGGACTACGACCCACTGGCCCAGGCCGCGCTGGCCGGACACATCATCGAGTGCGGCGCGCAGTGCACCGGCGGCAACTTCACCGATTGGCAAGAAGTACCGGACTACGAACACATCGGTTTTCCGATCGTCGAGGTCAGTGCCGACGGCCAGTTCATCGTCAGCAAACCTGAAGGTTCCGGCGGTTTGGTCACTCCGCTGAGCGTTGGCGAGCAACTGCTGTATGAAATCGGCAACCCTCGCGCTTACCTGCTGCCGGATGTGGTCTGCGACTTCAGCCAGGTCAAACTCCAGCAACACGGCAAAAACGCCGTGCACGTTCACGGTGCCAAAGGCTTGCCGCCGCCTCGTCAATACAAGGTCAGCGCAACCTGGCCGGACGGTTTTCGCTGCACCGCCAGTTGCCTGATTGCCGGGATCGACGCGGTGGCCAAGGCGCGTCGGGTGAGTCAGGCGATCATCGCCAAGACCTCGGAAATGTTCAGCCAACGCGGCTGGGCGCCCTACAGCGAAGTGAACATTGAACTGCTCGGCAGCGAAGCGACCTACGGCCCCCATGGTCGGCGCCAAGACAGCCGCGAAGTGGTGATCAAACTGGCGGTGCGGCATCCGAACAAACAAGCGCTGATCCTGTTTTCCCGAGAGATCGCCCAGGCCGCCACCGGCATGGCGCCAGGGCTGACCGGAATCGTCGGCGGGCGGCCAACGGTGTACCCGTTGATCCGTCTGTTCTCGTTCCTGATCGACAAAAACACCTGCACGCTGGAAATCGACCTGCAAGGCCAACGTCACCCCTGCGTCCTGCCTGCTCTCGATCACCTTGACAGCGCCGACCTGCCGGTATCTTTTTCGCCCCCCAAACCCCAAGGCCGGGCCGACGCCAGTGTGGCGCTGGTGAAACTCGCGGTGGCGCGCTCCGGTGACAAGGGCAATCACAGCAACATCGGCGTCATGGCCCGCACCCCCGAATACCTGCCGTGGATCGCCGAAGCGCTGACGCCGGCGGTAGTCGTCGACTGGATGAGTCACGTTCTCGACCCGATCCACGGGCGTGTCGAGCGCTGGTATCTACCCGGCACTCACAGCCTGAATTTTCTGTTGGAAAACGCCCTCGGCGGTGGTGGCGTGGCCAGCCTGCGAATCGACCCGCAAGGCAAGGCGTTCGCTCAGCAACTATTGGAAATCCAGATCCCGGTGCCGCAAGGCATCGCTGACCAAGTCAAGTAGAGGACTGATCCATGCCGCTGATTGAATCGCAACTCGACCCCCACACTCCGCAGTTCGCACAGAACCGCGAGGCGATGTTGAGCAGCATCGAGCAGGTCCGTCAGCTGGAACGCAACCTGCTGGCCAAAGCCGCTGAGGCCAAAGCGAAATTCGACAAACGCGGGCAACTCCTGCCGCGCGAACGGCTGAACCTGCTGCTCGATCCCGGCGCGCCGTTTCTCGAACTGGCCAGCCTGGCCGGCTACAAGCTGCACGACGACAAGGACGGCAGTCAGGCCGGTGGCGGGTTGATCGCCGGGATTGGCTACGTGTCCGGCGTGCGGGTGCTGGTGGTCGCCAACAACAGCGCGATCAAGGGCGGAACCATTTCCCCCAGCGGTCTGAAAAAGTCCCTGCGCCTGCAACAGATCGCCATGGAAAACAAACTGCCGGTGATCACCCTCGCCGAAAGCGGCGGCGCCAACCTCAATTACGCCGCCGAGATTTTCGTCGAGGGCGCGCGCAGTTTCGCCAATCAGGCACGGATGTCGGCCATGGGTTTGCCGCAAATCACTGTGGTGCACGGTTCGGCCACCGCCGGCGGTGCTTATCAGCCGGGGCTCTCGGACTACGTGGTGGTGGTGCGCGGCAAGGCCAAGCTGTTTCTCGCAGGTCCCCCGCTGCTCAAGGCCGCCACCGGCGAAGTCGCCACCGATGAAGAGCTCGGTGGTGCCGAGATGCACGCGCAAACCGCCGGCACCGCTGAATACCTGGCCGAAAACGATGCCGACGGCGTACGGCTGGTACGCGAAATTGTCAGCCTGTTGCCGTGGAATGCGCGGTTAGCGCGGCACAGCGCCCAACACTGGGACGAGCCGCTCTACCCCATCGACGAGCTGCTGGGATTGATTCCCGACGATCCGAAAAAGCCCTACGACGTGCGCGAGATCATTGCGCGCATCGCCGATGGCTCATGCTTTCTCGAGTTCAAGGGCGAGTTCGATCAACAGACGGTTTGCGGCCATTTGAAGATCCAGGGACGGCCCTGCGGCTTTATCGGCAACAACGGTCCGATCACCCCACAAGGCGCCAGCAAGGCCGCGCAGTTCATCCAGCTCTGCGACCAGAGCCAGACGCCGCTGCTGTTTTTCCATAACACCACCGGTTTCATGGTCGGCACCGAGTCGGAACAGCAAGGGGTGATCAAACACGGCGCGAAGATGATTCAGGCAGTCGCCAATGCGCGGGTGCCGAAGCTGACCATTGTGGTCGGCGGCTCTTACGGCGCCGGCAACTACGCGATGTGCGGCCGTGGGCTCGACCCGCGTTTCATCTTCGCCTGGCCCAACAGCCGCACTGCTGTCATGGGCGGCGCCCAGGCCGGCAAGGTGCTGCGCATTGTCACCGAAGCCAAGCAGGCCAAGCAGGGTTTGGTCCCGGACCCGAAGATGCTCGACATGCTCGAGCAGGTCACCGCGCAAAAACTCGACAGCCAGTCCACTGCACTTTATGGCAGCGCCAACCTGTGGGACGACGGGCTGATTGACCCGCGAGATACCCGCACCTTGCTCGGCTACCTGCTGGATATCTGCCATGAGGCCGAGGTCCGTCAGTTGCAACCCAACAGTTTTGGTATTGCACGTTTTTGAGGCTCTGATCACCACCAGGTTTAGGGAGAACAATAAAAATGATCTTCACCCAGGAACACGAAGAACTGCGCCGTACCATCCGCAATTTTGTCGACCGCGAAATCAACCCGCACGTCGATGAGTGGGAAAAGGCCGGACGTTTTCCGATTCACGAGATTTTCCGCAAGGCCGGCGCGCTCGGTCTGTTGGGGATTTCCAAACCGGAAAAATTCGGTGGCATGGGCCTGGACTACAGCTATTCGATTGTCGCCGCTGAAGAGTTCGGCACCATCCATTGCGGCGGGATTCCGATGTCGATTGGCGTGCAGACCGACATGTGCACCCCGGCCCTCGCCCGCTTCGGCTCCGATGAGTTGCGTGAAGAATTCCTTCGTCCGGCGATCAGCGGTGAACAAGTCGGCTGCATTGGCGTCTCGGAAGTCGGTGCCGGCTCTGATGTCGCCGGGCTGAAAACCACTGCGCGCAAGGACGGCGACGACTACGTGATCAACGGCAGCAAAATGTGGATCACCAACTCACCCAGCGCCGACTTCATCTGTCTGCTGGCCAACACCTCGGACGACAAGGCGCACATCAACAAGTCGTTGATCATGGTGCCGATGAACTGCCCCGGCATCAGTCTCGGCTCGCACCTGGACAAACTCGGTATGCGTAGCTCGGAAACCGCCCAAGTGTTTTTCGACAATGTGCGTGTGCCGCAACGCAACCGCATCGGCCACGAAGGCGCAGGCTTCATGATGCAAATGCTGCAGTTTCAGGAAGAACGCCTGTTCGGTGCGGCGAACATGATCAAGGGCCTGGAATACTGCATCGACAGCACGATTGAGTACTGCAAGGAACGCCAGACGTTTGGCAATGCACTGATCGACAACCAGGTCATCCACTTCCGCCTCGCGGAGCTTTCAACCGAAATCGAATGCTTGCGGGCGCTGGTCTACCAGGCCACCGAACAATACGTCAAAGGCCAGGACGTCACGCGCCTGGCGTCCATGGCCAAACTCAAGGCCGGGCGGCTGGGCCGGGAAGTCAGCGACAGTTGCCTGCAATACTGGGGCGGCATGGGCTACATGTGGGACAACCCGGTGGCCCGCGCCTACCGCGATGTGCGGCTGGTGTCGATCGGTGGAGGCTCCGACGAAATCATGCTGGGGATCATCTGCAAACTGATGGGCATCCTGCCCGGGAAGAAAAAATGAGCACTCTGCCCGTTTGCCAGACTCTGCTGCTGGAACCACACAACGGCGTTCTGCACATCACCTTGAACCGGCCGGACTGCCGCAACGCCATGAGCTTGCAGATGGTCGCCGAATTGCGTGCAGTACTGGCGGCGGTACGCGATGACCGCAGCATCCGCGCATTAGTGCTCGGCGGTACCGGCGGCCATTTCTGTGCCGGTGGCGATTTGAACGACATGGCCAACGCCCGCGTTCAAGGTCAGGAGGCTTACCGTGAGTTGAACCGCGCGTTTGGCGCCCTGCTCGAAGAGGCCCAGCACGCGCCGCAAGTGCTGATCACGGTGTTGCAGGGGGCCGTGCTCGGCGGCGGCTTCGGTCTGGTCTGTGTCAGCGACATTGCACTGACCGACCACAATGCCCAGTTCGGTTTGCCGGAAACCAGCCTCGGCCTGCTGCCGGCGCAAATCGCTCCATTTGTGGTCCAGCGTATCGGTCTGACCCAGGCGCGACGCCTGGCGCTGACCGCCGCGCGTTTTGACGGGCATGAGGCGCGGCGTTTGGGGCTGGTGCATTTTGTCGAACACGATGCGCAAGCCCTGGCCGAACGCCTGGATGCGGTGCTCGCCCATGTTCTGTGCTGCGCTCCCGGTGCCAATGCCGCGACCAAGGCCTTGTTGCTGGCCAGCACCGAACAGCCGCTGGGGCCGTTGCTCGACCAGGCAGCCGAATGGTTCAGCGAAGCCGTGACCGGGGCGGAAGGCGTCGAAGGGACGATGGCCTTTGTGCAGAAACGCAAACCGGGTTGGGCGCCCTAAGAGCATCGCGAGCAAGCTCGCTCCCACAGGGGTTCCAGGGTGTTTGCACTATCCAATGCCTACCAAAGATCCAATGTGGGAGCGAGCGTGCTCGCGATGAGGCCCTCACGAACACCGCATCACTAAAAGGATCAACACATGCCCACCCTGCGCAAAATCCTCATCGCCAACCGCGGTGAAATCGCCTGCCGCATCCAGCGCACCGCCCAGGCGCTGGGCTATCGCACGGTGGCGGTGTTCAGCGACGCCGACGCCGATGCCCTGCACGTGCGCATGGCCGATGAGGCGGTCAACATCGGCCCCGCTGCCGTTGCGCAGTCCTACCTGAACAGCGCGGCGATCATCGGTGCCGCATTGCGCAGCGGTGCAGACGCGATCCACCCCGGCTACGGCTTTCTCTCGGAAAACGCTGAATTCGCCACGGCCTGCGCCCGGGCCGGCATCACCTTTATCGGTCCAAGTCCTGCGGCCATTGAACTGATGGGCAGCAAACGCTTGTCGAAAATCGCCATGCTCGCCGCGGGGGTGCCGTGCATCGGCGGTTACCAAGGGGCTGAGCAGGACGATGCCACCCTGAGCCGTGAAGCCGAGCGCATCGGCTATCCGCTGATGGTCAAGGCCAGCGCTGGCGGTGGTGGACGCGGCATGCGTCTGGTACACCGTGCGAGTGAATTGCTTGAGCAGATCCGCACCGCACGCTCCGAAGCCCTGCACGCGTTTGGCAGCGACGAGTTGATTCTCGAACACGCGCTGATCGAACCGCGCCACGTCGAAATCCAGCTGTTCGGCGACCAGCACGGCAACCTGATCTACCTCGGCGAGCGCGACTGTTCGGTCCAGCGGCGCCATCAAAAAGTCATCGAAGAGGCACCTTGCCCGGTGATGACCGCCGAATTGCGCCAGGCCATGGGCGAGGCCGCGCTGAAGGCCGGGCGTGCGGTGAATTATGTCGGCGCCGGCACCGTGGAGTTCTTGCTCGATGCGCGGGGACAGTTCTATTTTCTGGAGATGAACACTCGCTTGCAGGTCGAGCACCCGGTGACCGAATTGATCACGGGGCTGGACCTGGTGGCCTGGCAACTGGATGTGGCCGCCGGATTACCGTTGCCGTTGCGCCAGGACCAGGTCGAACTCAAGGGCCACGCGATGGAGGTGCGTCTTTATGCGGAGGATCCGGCGCAGGGTTTCCTGCCCCAGACCGGGCAGATCACGCGCTGGGAACCGGCCCTGCAGGACGGGGTGCGCATTGACCACGGTTTGCTCGAAGGTCAGCCGGTCAGTCCGTTTTACGACCCGCTGCTCGGCAAAATCATCGCCTACGGCGCCACCCGCGAAGAGGCTCGGCGCAAGTTGCTGCGAGCAGTCGAAGACAGCGCCTTGCTGGGCCTGCAGACCAATCAGCGTCTACTCGCCGGCTTGCTGGAGCATCCGCGGTTTATCGCCGGGGATTTCAATACCGGGTTCATCGCGCAACACTTCGCCGATCACCCGAGCCTTCACCCACACGCGCCCACGGCCGAAGAGCTGGCTATCGCCACGGTGCTGTTCTATCTGCAGTCCGCCGGCGTCCATACGCCAGGACTCGCCGGTTGGCGCAACAACGCCACCGCGCCGTTGCTGCAACAGATCGGCCTCAACGACGGTCGCTGGTCAACCGAAATGAGCGTCCTGCCCGACGGGCAATTACGCGTTCAGGTGGCCGGGGAAACGCTGCAACTGAAGCTATTCGATATCAACGCACGCTCGGCCAACCTGGAAATCAACGGCATTCGCCGCCGCTACGCCTGGCAACTGGCCGCCGGACAACTGTGGTTGTTCACCCGCCCCGGCAGCCTGCTGTTGCAAGACCAGACGCTGGCGCCCGTCAGCGGCCAGGTTGGCACCAGCACCGGCACGCTGAAAGCGCCGATGGATGGTGCGATTGTCGAAGTGCTGGTCAGCGAAGGCTCCCCGGTGAGCAAAGGGCAACTGTTGCTGGTGCTGGAGGCGATGAAAATGGAGCATCCGCTCAAGGCTGGCATCGATGGTGTGATCAAACGGCTGCAGGTCAGCCCCGGCGATCAGGTAAAAAATCGTCAGATTTTGTTGGAGGTTGAATAAGTCGCTAGGCGGATCCGTCGCGGTTGGCTACGCTCAGCCTCATCAGGACGCGGAAACCAGGAAACCTGCGATGCCTCATTGGCTGGTAATTGATCTCGAAGCGACAACGGATGACGGTGGCTGGCCAGTGACCGAGATGGAGATCATCGAAATCGGCGCCACCCTGGTCAATCGCGAAGGCCGCGAACTGGACCACTTCCAGCGCTTCGTTCGGCCCCTGCGACGGCCGCTGCTGACGCCCTTTTGTCGCGAACTGACCCGCATCACCCAAGCCAATATCGACGCCGCCCAGCCGCTGACCGAGGTCTGGCCGCTGTTCGAGCGCTGGCTCGGCCAGCATCACACGCGCCTCCAAGGCTGGGCCAGCTGGGGCGATTACGACCGCAAACAACTGCTTCAGGAATGGCAACGCCTGCAACTCGACAGCGCCCTGAGCCGAGTCCCCCATATGAATCTGAAACAGCGCTTCGCCAAGGCCCGCCGACTGGAGCGGCCGCTGGGACTCAATGGCGCTCTGCAACTGGCGGGAATGCAATTTACCGGTCAACAGCACCGGGCCCTGGAAGATGCACGTAATACCGCGCGCCTGTTACCGCTGATTCTTCCGGGTTGATCCTTGAGTGCAACAGGTGACGGGCGGAAAGGCCTTGTGCATACTGGCCGGCCTTTTTAGCCCATTTCGAGGAATCGCCCATGTTTAAAGTCAACGAGTACTTCGACGGCACCGTCAAGTCGATTGCCTTCGGCACTGCTGAAGGTCCGGCCACTATCGGCGTCATGGCACCGGGCGAATACGAGTTCGGCACCAGCCAGCGTGAAATCATGCACGTGGTTTCCGGCGCCCTGACCGTCAAACTGCCTGACAGCAGCGACTGGGAAACCTTCGCCGCCGGCAGCCAGTTCAACGTGCCGGCCAACAGCAAGTTCCAGCTGAAAGTCGCCGTCGACACCGCTTACCTGTGCGAATACCGCGGCTAAGCGTTTCACCGCGATAAAAAAATGCCCGTGTCGAAAGACACGGGCATTTTTATTCCGGCGTTACAGCGTCATTCGAGAATCTCTATCGGCATGCCGACTTCAAGCCGGCCATTGCCGTCGTTGACCAGGTTCTGGCCAAACATCGCGCCATCCTCTTGCGCGCGGTATTTCTGCAGCGTAGCCAGAGGTTCACGGTCGTCGCTGCGCTCACCGGTCTGCGGGTCGATGGTGGTGAGGACACAGCGTGAACACGGTTTGACCACGCGGAACTCGACATCGCCAATCCGAATGCGCTTCCAGCCGTCTTCGGCAAACGCCTCACTGCCCTCGATCACCAGATTCGGTCGAAAACGCAGCATCTCGAGTGGACGGCCAACGCGTTGCGACAGGTCCTCAAGCGAAGCCTGGCCAATCAATAGCAACGGAAAACCGTCGGCAAAGGCGACTTTATCGTCATCCTTGCCATAACCGGCCTGAGTGGTACGGGCCAGCGCCTCGGGCACCTGCACCAGCCGCGTCGGTTTGCCGATAAACTCACTGACCCAGGCACCGGCCGCATCACCGGCATCAGGAACCCGCAAGGTATCGCGCCAGATGGTCACGCCGCGCAGTTCAGCGTCGCTGGCTGGCAGGGCAATATCGATCGGCGAGCGACCGGGTGCACTGAGCGTCAGGCCACCGGCGGCATTCCACAACGCCGACAACTGGCTCATGTCCGCTACCGCGCGTTGCGTCAGGAAGCGTCCGCTGGCCTCGTCCACCAGCATCCAGCGTCGATCCCCGTCCAGCCCCAGCTTGTCCAGGCTGACCTGTTGCAGGGTTTCGCCCTTGCCGGACTTGAGTGGATAACGGTAAAGCGCGCTCAGACGCAACATGGCCAGCTCCCTGGTGGGCAAAAGCGCCACGATATACGAGCCGGCTGACGAATCAAAGAAGCACATCACGGGCAGACGCCAAGTCTACCCGTGATGCTCCGTCAGGCCGGGACTGCGTCGAGCATCAGGCGCTGGCGCACTACGTCGACCAGTTTGTCTGGCTGGAATTTCGAGAGGAAGTTGTCACAACCGACCTTCTTTACCATCGAGTCGTTGAAACTGCCGGACAGCGAGGTGTGCAGGACTACGTACAGGCGACGCAGACGTGGATCGTTGCGGATCTCGGTGGTCAGACGGTAGCCGTCCATTTCGGGCATTTCCGCGTCGGTGAAGATCATCAGCAGTTTGTCGGTCATGACCTCGCCGGTATCGGCCCAGGCCTTGAGCATGTTCAGTGCCTTCAGACCATCGCTGGCGACGTGCATTTTCACCCCGAGCTGACCCAGGGTGTCGCGCAACTGGGACAGGGCCACCTTGGAGTCGTCCACCAGCAGCACTTCACGACCGCGGGCACGCTCCAGCACCGGGTCGTCGAGCTTGTCACGCGAAACCTTGGCGTTGTAAGGCACGATCTCGGCGAGTACTTTTTCGACGTCGATGATTTCCACCAATTGGTCATCGACCTTGCTGATGGCAGTGAGGTAATGCTGGCGGCCGGCACTGGTTGGCGGCGGCAGAATGGCTTCCCAGTTCATGTTGACGATGCGATCGACGCCACCGACCAGGAATGCCTGCACCGAGCGGTTGTACTCGGTCACGATGATGGTGCTGTTGGGCCCCGGCACCAGCGGCCGCATACCGATGGCCTGGGACAGGTCAATTACCGGCAACGTCTGGCCACGCAGATTGACCACACCACAGACAAACGGGTGACGCTGCGGCATCAAGGTCAGCTTTGGCAATTGCAGGACTTCTTGCACCTTGAAGACGTTGATCGCAAACAACTGCCGACCGGCCAGACGAAACATGAGAATTTCCAGGCGATTCTCACCCACCAGCTGTGTGCGTTGATCTACTGTGTCGAGAATGCCGGCCATTGATGACTCCTGGGCTTTTCTGATGATTTCACTAAAGATGGTTATCGGCGGTTCACGCGCAATCTTGACCCGCGAACAAAATGCCATGCAAAGGAATTGATGTCACATTAACATCATGCTCTACTGAAGCGGTCGTTTCATCAACTGCACAACCCTTCCCTTCGCGGGACCCGCCTTTGCGCGTCAGGTTCCGTGGCATAAGGGAATCCCCTAGCCGCAATCAGGACTCGCCTGATATTCGCGATATCCAATAGCCATTAATGTGATGCCATTCTCATTGCATGAATGGAGTCGGGCTTTTGTTTGTGATCGAAAAACCATTGCCGAGCTCGTTCTTCAGCCCGCCAGGTTACGCCGCTCATGCCTTATGGCGAATGATTGCGGCACCTCGTTACGCTGCAAATCAGACTCGTTCAATCGGGGAATTCGTGTCGAACGCAAACAGACCGTTCATCGCCAGCCACAAAAAATCAGAACTGCCCTACAGATTCCGGTCGTCGTCCGGCAGTACCTTACGCCCGTTCGCCATACGGCTGATTGCATCACCTGACTTGATGTCGTGGAGAAAAGCATGCTGAACGATCGTAAAAACCGGAATCAGCGACTGCCCGAATTGTTGATCGAGGCAGAATCCCTGCTGGCTAAATCCGAGGAATGCCTGAGCCACCTGCAACTGATCAACAATGATCAGGACGCCATCGACTGCATGCTGAACACACTGTTCACCCTGGCCAACCGGGCCGATGCATTGGCACTGCAGGCCGTATCGGAGTTCTCGATGTGCCTTCACGCCTTGCTCAGCAATACACGCAATCAAATCGATCTGAATGACCAGGCACTTTGCGCGTTGAAAGAGTGCTTCACATTGATGGCCTGGCAACTTGAACTGGTCGACCTGACGACCGGCCAACTCAGCCTTGATGACGCTGAACAGAGATCATTGATCGAAGCCTTCGCGATGGAAATTGGCCGTGCCCCGACGCGCCAGGCATCACCCTCCAGGCCATTCGCATGCGCCCTGCTTTCGGCAACACATGCCTGAATTGCATCAAGTAATGCATCGGATCGCTTGATAATTTCCAGCACTTCCAGCAACAACCTTTCACGTCGCAATTGAACATTTCATATTTTTTAACGACAGAAGCCAGTTAATAACCCAACTATTGGTTGTCGACTTCCGACCTCTTGAACTACCCGCCTGGAGCGCTGCGAACTGTTTAGCAACGTAATGAATCACGCTGGACGCTCCGTCACCAGCCCATGCCCGCTAACGTGGAGCAGACGTCCAGCAATGACAAAATTCCTGACGCCATGGACCTATATAGCGAACGCGACCAACGGTATGTTAAGTGGTATTATGCGGCCCAATTAGTTAGCACTACTTTAGGGCACTCTGACTTCAGGCTGGGCCTATCCTCTGGAAGGTGCAAAACTCGATTTTGACAATCAGACTGCGCTAACTTGAAGCCGACTTCTCAATCACCAGCGTTTTCCAGACAGAGACCCGTCAGCCGCCCTGATTGGTCTGCCCGCAGCGAACATTCATTGGCTCCATCCGCTATGTACGCCAGCCTCAAGTCAGTCACCTCTTGGCCACCCTCCCGAAAAAACGTTCGCTGGTTCACTCTGTTGCTGTGCCTGTGCTCGGCAGTGGGCAGCCTGCTGGTTTATTGCCTCTCCTGCCGCCTTCCAGTTGTGCTGCTGGTACTGAATCTGGCAGCAGCCACCGGTGTCTGGGTGCAGCATCGCAACTCGCGCAAATCGATCAAGTTCCAGCCTCAGGAACTTGCCGACCGTTTGCTGGAAGTACAGGAAAACGAGCGCCATCGGCTCAGCCGTGAACTCCACGACGATATCGGTCAATTGTTGACGGCGGCGAAGCTTCAAAGTGAATGGCTCAAGCGACGTTTGCCCGCAGAACTACAAAGCCATTGCACCGTGCTCTGCGACACGCTGGAAGAAACCCTGACCAAAGTTCGCGATGTGTCGGCCATTCTCAATCCAAGACAACTCACCAGCCTTGGCCTGGAAGCCAGTTTGCGTGCGCATCTGCTCAAGACACTGGCCAACACTGCCGTGAACTGGAGCCTTGAATGCCAGCAGCGTCTGACCGGTATTCCAGAAGAAATGGCGGTGGCGGCCTTTCGGATTACTCAGGAAGCCGTCACCAACATGCTGCGCCATGCCCAAGCCAAAAATCTGTTGATCCGCGTGCAACGCCTGCCCCAAGGGCTTGCGCTGTTTATCAGCGATGATGGGCTGGGCTTTTCTCCAGCCACCCATCCTGGCCGTGAAGGACAGCGCGGAATGGCCGGAATGTCAGAGCGGATCGAGCAACTGGGCGGCACCCTGAGCATTACCAGTGAGCCCGGCAAGGGTACGCAGATCGAAGCACTTTTCCCCTGGGCGCCCCGCGCGCTCGAACGAGCCAGTCCGAATAAGGTTCCACATTGACTTGTAACTTGCTTCTGGTGGATGACCACTCGCTGATCAGGGCCGGCGTACGCGCACTGGTTCTGGATATTCCGGGTTACGCCGTCATTGGTGAAGCCAATGATGGCGCGCAGCTGCTCGAAATGGTCGAACAGCTAAGCCCCGACATCATCCTGCTGGATATATCCATGAAGGAAACCGGCGGGCTTGAGGCTCTGCAAAGACTCAAGACCGTACGCCCGCAGAGCAAGGTGCTGATACTGTCGATGCACACCGACCCGGCGCTGATCATGCAAGCCCTGGAGTCCGGTGCTCATGGCTACCTGCTCAAGGACACCACCGCCACGGAACTGGAACACGCGCTTGAAGCTTTGCGCAACAACGAACGCTACCTGAGCCCGGCCATCGCTCACACCGTGATCAACCAGGCACTGATTCGTGTCCGGAAATGCCAGACAGAACCGGTCGACACGCATAATCTGACGGCACGTCAGCTAGAAATTCTGCGCTTGATCGTACGTGGCAAATCCACTCGCGAGATTGCCAGCGGTTTGGGCCTGAGCATCAAAACAGTGGAAACCCATCGCTCTCAGATCATGAAGCGCTTGCAGATCTTCGATGTCGCGGGCCTGGTGCTGTTTGCCGTGCGCGAGCAAATCATCAGTCTCGACGACTAGCTGTTGAGATCCCATAGTGCGCAAAAGGCTTATCCCAGCACTTCACTCAGCGGGATGAAATTCACCCAATCACCTTCGGCCAACGTGCGCTCTTCCAGCACTTCAACCAGCCCCTCAGCCCAGGCTGCACTGCGCAAAACACCCGAGCTCTGGTTTTTGTAGATAATTGCCCGCCCATGCTCCAGACGACCGCGCAGGTATTCCCGGCGATTGCCGGCCTTGGACCAGACGAATCCTGCCGGAACCTGAAACTGCAAGGGCCGGACTTCTCTTACGCCTTGACGACGTAACAGATAGGGACGTGCCAACAAGGCGAAGGTCACCAGTGTCGAAGCAGGATTGCCAGGTAATCCAATCACCGGCACACCTCGAAAGTGCCCAACCGTCAGTGGTTTCCCTGGCTTGATGGCCAGCTTCCACAACGCCAGCTCACCCTCTTCACGCAGCGCAATACCCAGAAAGTCCGCCTCGCCAACCGATACACCGCCGGTAGAAAGGATCAGGTCGACATTCCCCAATTCGGCGAGACGATTGCGAGTGGCTTGCAAATCGTCCGGCAGAATCCCCGCATCGATCACTTCGCAGCCTAAACGCTGCAACCAGCTGCACAGCAATACCCGATTGCTGTTGTAGATCTGCCCTGGGCCAAGGGCCTGTCCAGGCTCGACCAATTCGTCCCCGGTGGACAACACCGCAACCCGTACCTTGCGCACGACTTCAAGTTCTGCACACCCCAGTGAGGCCGCCAAACCTTGTTCGATCGGACCCAAGCGCGTACCGGCGATCAACACCCGTTCACCCACCGTGGTTTCCTGACCTTGCGGGCGGATGTTCTGCCCTGCGCGCATAGGCTCGGTAAAACGTACCCGTTGGTCTGGCTGAACTTCTGCGTTTTCCTGCATTTCAACGCAGTCTGCACCCGCTGGCACCGGGGCACCGGTGAAGATCCGGGCACAGGTACCCGACGCCAATGGCTCCGGGGCTTGCCCGGCAAAGATCTTCTGACTGACCACCAGTGGCTCGCCAGTCCAATCGGACAGGCACAAGGCATAACCGTCCATGGCGCTGTTGGGCCATGGAGGCAGATCGAGGGTCGATACAAGGTCCTCGGCAAGAACACGGCCCTGGGTCGCAGCCAACGGCAATCGCTCACGCTCAAGGATTGGCGACGCCTCGGCCATTTCCAGCAAGCGTGCCAGCGCCACTTCGACGGGCATCAAACTGCCGGTCTTGCCCGGCTTACCCACGGGATTCACAGGGTGCCGCCTGCTTCAAGTGAGCGACGAAGTTGCACGGGCGATGCCGCGAATCCAGTTGCTCCGCGAGAATCCCGTCCCAACCGGTTCGCACCGCGTTGGTGGAGCCTGGCAGACAGCAGACCAGCGTGCCATTGGCCAGCCCTGCCAACGCACGGGATTGCACCGTCGAGGTACCAATGTCCGCAACTGATATCTGCCGAAACAACTCGCCAAATCCGTCGACCTGCTTATCCAGCAGGCAACTGACGGCTTCCGGTGTACTGTCACGACCGGTAAAACCCGTACCGCCAGTAATCAACACCACTTGCACGACGTCGTCAGCGATCCAGGTCGCGACTTGCGCACGAATTTTGTAGAGGTCATCTTTAAGCAGAATACGTGCGGCCAGGTTATGTCCGGCGGCGCTCAGACGGTCAACGAAGACCTGTCCCGAGGTATCGGTTTCCAGCGTGCGGGTATCACTGACAGTCAACACCGCAATGTTCAGCGGCGCGAAAGGTACATCAGCCTTGGCTTTCATAGGCTCGTCCAGTTGTAGGAGAAACAGCCCGGTGTTATATCACAGCGCCTCATTTTTTCACCGCACCTATGGAGATGCGCCATGACCTCGAACATCCAGTTGCCACCCTGCTCCATCCTGCTTCTGGCGGGAGGACGTGGCCAGCGCATGGGTGGTCAGGACAAGGGGCTACTGGTGTGGCAAGGCCTGCCTCTGATTGCTCATCTGCACCGCCAGACTCGAGGTTTAAGCGATGACCTCATCATTTCCTGCAACCGCAATCTGGAAACATACGCGCCTTACGCCGACCAGTTGGTCCATGACGACAACAATGACTTCCCGGGCCCATTGGCCGGCATCCGCGCCGGATTGGCGGTCGCGCGACATGCCCATCTGATGATACTGCCCTGCGATGTGCCGCGCATTGATGCCGAACTACTCACGGCTATGCGCGAAGCCGCCCGCCTACAGCCGGACAAACCCTTGATGCTACGCCAGGGCGAGCATTGGGAACCGTTGCTGTGCATTATCCCTGTGGCGCTGGCAGGCGAGTTTGAAAACGCCTGGAACGAGGGTGAGCGCAGCCCCGGACGCATCATGCGAAACCTGGGTGCCATCGCGCTGCAATGCCCCGAAAACGATCGACGCCTGGCCAACCTGAATACACCGGAGCTGTTAAGCCTGCACAGCAGCGTGTCAGAATGACGCCAACCAAGGAACTTGCACACCAGGCATACGTCTGAGTTTCAGTACTCAAAAGAATTCATTTTCGGAGACATCACATGACTCAACGGACCCTCGCCACTCTCATGCTCGCCTTGGGCCTCGCTACCCTTGCCGGTTGCTCATCGCCTGCGGTGATCACCTTGAATGACGGTCGCGAAATCCAGTCGGTTGACACACCTCAATTCGATTCCAAGTCGGGCTTTTACGAATTCGAGCAACTGGATGGCAAGCAAACCCGAGTCAACAAAGATCAGATTCGCACCGTTAAAGACCTGTAAGCCTCACGGCGACAGCCAGGCAAACATAAAGCCCGCGACGTGCGGGTTTTATCATTTCTGATAGAAGAAAATCCTGTCCAGCCCAGGCCTCTCACTGAGCGCCTCGCTTGAGCTCCATAACCACCACGGGACTCACCACTGCAGGGTGATTTCACTTTCAAAGCTTCGCTCCAGCCCGGTCACCGGATCGATAAAACGCAACCCTTTGGCCAGCAACTTCAATGGATTGGCGTAATCATCTTCAACGTCTTTCAACGCATCAGGATAAAACGGGTCATTGCAGATACTCGCCCCCAACGCGGTCATGTGTACCCGTAACTGGTGCTTTTTACCGGTCACCGGATACAGCGCATAACGCCAGAGGTCGGCGTTTCTTTCCAGGACTTCAACTGCAGTCTCGGTATTGCTCGCACCGGGGCCCTCTTGCATGCGAAAGAACGGTTCGCCATCGACCAGGCGGCTTTTATGCACCAGCGGAAACGACAACTCCGGCAAAGCGCGAGCAATCGCTTCGTAACGCTTTTCGATCTGCCGTGTCGGAAACAGCGACTGATAGGCCGAACGACTCTCTGGGTTGGCAGAAAACAGCACCAGCCCCGCCGTGTGCCGGTCGATGCGGTGCAAAGGCACCAAATGCGGGTTATCCAGGCGACGGATCAAACGCCGCAGCAGCGTCTGTTCGACGTATTCGCCCGCCGGGGTCACCGGCAGAAAGTGTGGTTTGTCCGCGACCACCAGATGCTCGTCGGCATACAGAATCGTCTCAAGCACCGGGATTGGTTTTTCATCGGGGACTTCCCGGAAATAGTGAATCCGCAGCCCTTCCTTGTAAGGCAGGTCCACGGCAATCGCATGACCTTGACCATTCAGGACACGACCACGGGCAATCCTGTCCAGCCATTGTTCGCGACCAATGGCGTTGAAGTGCTCACACAGACAATCGAGTACGGTCAACCAGGCACCCGGCGGCAGGTACAGCGTACTGGCCTGATTCTGTGCGGCGGAAAAAGATGAGGTGGACATACGAAAGCTCTGGCCCTTAATACAGGCGTGCATTATCCAACAAGGGCATGAGCGAACCTAGGAGAGATTCCGTGCGAGCCGCCCTCATGATTATCACGCTGTCAGCGACTCTCGCTGCGCCGCCGCTTCGGTAAACTCCTTCAGCCAGCGCAATACATCGACAGCCTCCCAACGGCCAGGATCATAAAGCGCATATAACAACCCTTGATAACCCACGACATCCAGTTGACGGTGATAACCCGCACGCTGAAACAAGGCTTCGATTTCAGCGAAGCACGTGTTGAAGTGCAATTTGTTGAATGGCGTTTTTCCTTCCGTGACCAAACCATCCAGGCGCAACTCCAGCACCGCCTCCTGTACGACATCAGCCGACATACGGTTCACGCTGGCTTTCAATTGTTCGACATTGACCATGCTGCATCCCTCTAACGCGAATAACTGTACGTGCATACAGTAAACGAATAATCGGGGTTACGCCAACGCATTACCTGGGGATCGCGACAGGTGGAACGTCTGCCGCTGAAAGCGAGAAGGGGGTTAACGCAGGAATGCCACGACCTGTTCGGCGTCGAAAGGCCAACCCAGCTCGGCCCCCGTATCAACGCGGCGCAACACCGGAATGCGCAAGCCGTAGGCTTCAAACAAGTCTTCGCTGCCTGCAATGTCGACCAGTTCCACCAACAAACCGTGCTCAATCAACGGCATCAGCTCCGCTTCAGCGAGTTCACAGAGATGGCAACCAAGGGTGCCGAACAACTGGCATTCAGGGGGCATGACAAGCAGACCAACGAGGATTGGGTGACTATTCTAGGCCGGGGATGAAAAGTCGTCGAGCGACGGCCCCCCTGTGGACGGCCAATTTGAGTTATCCGGATAACAAGGCGCGGTTACCGCGCCCGCGCAGAACCGTAAAATATCCTGCGCGAGCTCGGCCGATCAACTAAAGGCAACTAATCCTGGCTGACCGCGCCGATCTTGTGAATCGACAGATCCGCTCCGTAATACTCCTCTTCCTGACTCAGGCGCAGCCCATGGAGCAGCTTGATCGCGCCATACACCGCAAAGCCTCCGATCAGTGCCACGGCTATCCCGAGCGCGGTGCCGATCAACTGGCTGATCAGGCTTACCCCACCGAGCCCACCCAAGGCGCTCTGACCGAATATCCCACAGGCAATCCCGCCCCAAACGCCACAAAGACCGTGCAACGGCCAGACACCGAGTACATCGTCGATCTTCCATTGGCTTTGCGCCGCGATGAAACACCAGACAAACAAAGCCCCGGCAATGGCTCCGGTCACCAGCGCACCAACCGGGTGCATCAAGTCAGAGCCGGCGCAGATTGCCACCAGCCCGGCCAGTGGACCGTTGTGCAGGAACCCTGGGTCGTTACGGCCGACAATCAGCGCGGCAACCGTGCCGCCGACCATCGCCATCAACGAGTTGACCGCCACCAGACCACTGACGCCTTGCAGGGTTTGCGCGCTCATCACGTTAAAGCCGAACCATCCGACGATGAGAATCCACGAACCCAATGCCAGAAACGGAATGCTCGACGGCGCAAACGCCACCAGACGCCCATCGCGATACCGGCCATTGCGCGGCCCGAGCAACAATACCGCCGCCAGCGCCAGCCAACCGCCCATGGCGTGCACCACCACAGATCCCGCAAAATCATGGAAGCTGGCACCAAAACGCGCTAACAGCCAGTCTTGCAGACCAAAGTTTCCGTTCCAGACCATACCTTCAAAAAACGGATAGATGAACGCAACGATCAGCGCCGTCGCACACAACTGCGGAACGAATCGAGCGCGCTCGGCAATACCCCCGGAGATGATCGCCGGAATGGCTGCGGCAAAGGTCAGCAGGAAGAAAAACTTCACCAACCCATACCCGTGATCAGCACTGATGACCGCGGCCGGTTGCATGAAAGTGACACCGTAGGAAACCCAGTAGCCTATAAAGAAGTAAGCCAGCGTCGAGATGGCAAAGTCGCTGAGGATTTTCGATAAAGCGTTGACCTGGTTTTTTTGCCGAACCGTGCCGACTTCCAGAAAAGCGAAACCGGCATGCATGGCCAGAACCATGACAGCGCCGATCAGAATGAACAGCGTATTGGAGCTATGGACCAGGCTGTCCACAGCACTTTGCAAATTTTCCATGGAGTTGGCAGACCTTAAAGTCGCAAAAGCACCAAAGCAGTTCATTGAGCCAATTTACGCACCAAGTTGATACCAGGCTTGGCATCGACCCTTACACCGGCGAACCGTTTTGGCGCAAAAAACTCATTGAGGTCAATCGTTGCTCGGGTGTTTGCGCGCGGTTCTATTATTTGGGTTAAGGTTTTCGCGAAACATGCCCAGTTTCAGCACATCGGCACTGGCTGGCGCACCACGACATAGCAAAAGCTGTACCAGGCATTAGGGGGCGTTCTCAATTAGTTTCCCCGGCGCGGAGGGGAAACTAATTGAGAACGCCCCCCCCTAGCACTGAACCTTCGAGCAAGGCTCATACTCGAACATTTCATACGCCATTGATGGAGATCACCATGGTCAGCAAAACGGCAAAGACTGCTCAAGAAATCCTGATGGAAGATTTTCAGACACTGGTCAACGACACTGAACGGTTGCTGGAACACACCGCCACACTGGCCGGTGATCAAGCCGATGAGCTACGCAGTCAGATTCACGAAAGCCTGCTGCGGGCTCGCGAAACCCTGCAACTGACCGAAGACTCCATGCGCGAACGCGGCAAGGCAGCCGTCACCGCCACTGAAGACTATGTTCAGGCCAATCCTTGGCAAGCCGTGGGTATCGCGGCCGGCGTAGGCTTTTTGATTGGTCTGCTGGCGACGCGGCGCTGATATGGCTATTGGTGAATCCGGCTCGTCCGAAACTGGCCCTGGCGCTTCATCGCGACGCCTCGGCGCCGCTTTCCTTGGATTGCTACACGGCCATGTCGAGTTGTTCGGCATCGAATTACAAGAGCAGAAAGCCCGCACCGTCAGTCTGTTGCTGTTCGCAGGCCTGGCGCTGGTTTTCGCCTTGCTGTTGCTGATGGGGCTTTCGGCGCTGGTATTGATTCTGCTGTGGGACACTAATCGCCTGGCGGGGATCATCGGCCTGTGCGTCTTCTATACGCTCGCGGCGCTCTTCTGCGGCATACGCTTGAAAACAGCGATCTTTGATGAATCATCGCCTTTCAACGCCACCCTTGAAGAATTGGCGAACGACAGGGAGCGCCTGCTGCCATGAGCCTGCCTGAAATCCCCAAAAACAGTTCCCGGCAAGAGATGCGCAAGGCGCTGATTCGCTTGCGCATGGAAATGCATCGCCAGGAGATTCGCCATGAATCACGGCAGCTGTTGCAGCCCTTGCAACACGTACGCGCGATGAAGCAAAACTTCCAGGAGGGTCTGGGCATCAAGCACGCGCCGCTCTGGGGCATCGCCGCCGTGACCTTGCTGGGCTTTCTCAGCGGCAAGGGCGCCAAGAACGGTGGCATCAGCAGTGTCACTCGGCTAGTCCAGCTGGGTACCAGCCTGTTGCCGCTGATCAAGTTGGTACTGCAAGGCTCCTCGGGTAAAAACCAGTAGGCCAACATCTGGCTGCATTCTTGCAAAGCATCAAGGAACGAACCTCTTTATCGAGGGGTTCGGTTCTGCCTGCCTACCCGGCAACCAGGCTCGACTCCAAACCAGACCTTACTAAGGAGGCCACGTGATCGACGGGCAACCGCTCGCCTGCTTTCAGCCGTTCATCGATACCGCCACAGGACGTATTGCTGGCGTCGAAGCGCTGGGTCGCCTGCGCCAGGCCGATGGCCAACTCGCCTCGGTCGGCCCGCTGTTTGCCGATCAACGAACCCCCGCCATCGCGTTACGCCGTCTCGATCGGCAAATCCGTGATGACGCTTTGAGCCGGTTGCATGAAGCTCCCGCCGACTGGTTTCTGAGCCTGAACATGTCACCGCGCTGGATCAGCCGATTGCGTGCGGATCAGGCATTACCCAGCCTCAAACAACTGAACCGGCACGCTGTCGACCCGCGACGCATTGTTTTCGAGATTACCGAACTGGGTGGCGACAGCCAGCGTCTGAGCGAGGTGGTGACTCGCTATCGACAGGCAGGTGCGCGAATTGCCATCGATGATTTCGGCGCCGGGTATTCCCAGCTCGATCGCGTTCTGGCGCTGCAACCCGATATTCTCAAACTCGACATGCGCCTGTTCCAGGCGGCCGCACGGGGCGGTCCAAGCAGCGATGTGGTCAAGGCACTGGCACAAATGGCAGAGAAAACCGGTTGCTGGATCATCGCCGAAGGCGTGGAAACCGAAGCTCAGTTGAATTTCGCTCTGGAGTGCGGCTCACGTTACGTTCAGGGCTTTCTGTTCGCCAGGGCGCAGGTCGATTTCTTCGCCAGCGATGCATTCGTCGAACACTTCGCAAGGTTGCGAGAACGCTATGTGCAACAGAAACTCGCCGAGCGCGGACGGCTGATGGTCATGCGCCAACAGCTCGGCGAACTGATGGGTATTCTGCAAGCCTGGGCTCAGGCCCATGCGCCCATCAGCCATTTGCCGCAATTGAATGCTTTCCCCTGGCTACTGCGCTTTTACCAATGCGACCGGCAGGGTACCCAGCTCACCCCCAACCTGGAATGGCGCAATGGCGGCTGGGAAGCCGACAACAGCTATCTGGGTCACAACTGGTCCTGGCGACCGTACTTCTATCATCTGCTGGCCGAGGGCTGGGACGAGCGACGCTTGACCCTGTCGAACACTTACCGCGATGCCACCAGCAACCAGTATTGCCTCACCGCCGGGCAGTTCTTCGACAATGGTCAACGCTTGCTGCTGATCGATATCGACGCGGTGGGCCTGTAGTTCCGCTTGCAGGGCGTTGCACGAACCGGGAAGCTAGGGCATCAGTCACCTGACGGAGAACCTGCCTTGGATTGGCATACCCTGCTTAATCGTGAACGCCTCGGAAAACCGGTGCACAGCCCGGAAGAACTCGGTCGCAGCCCCTTCCATAAAGACCACGACCGGGTCATTTTCTCCGGCGCCTTTCGCCGTCTTGGCCGCAAGACCCAGGTCCACCCGGTATCCAGCAATGACCATATCCACACGCGCCTGACCCACTCACTGGAAGTCAGTTGCGTGGGGCGCTCATTGGGTATGCGCGTTGGTGAAACCATCCGCAGCGCCCTGCCCGACTGGTGCGAGCCAAGCGACCTGGGCATGGTGGTGCAGTCAGCTTGCCTGGCCCACGACATCGGCAATCCGCCCTTTGGCCACTCGGGTGAAGACGCCATCCGCTACTGGTTTCAACAAGCCGCGGGCAAGGGCTGGCTGGATGCCATGAGCGAAGTCGAACGCGACGACTTCCTCAACTTCGAGGGTAATGCCCAGGGCTTCCGGGTGCTGACCCAACTGGAATACCACCAGTTTGACGGCGGTACACGGCTGACCTACGCAACACTGGGTACGTACTTGAAGTATCCATGGACCGCGCGCCATGCCGATTCGCTGGGTTACAAAAAACACAAGTTCGGTTGCTATCAGAGCGAACTGCCTCTGCTGGAGCAAATCGCCCAGAAACTGGGCCTGCCTCAACTCGAGGAACAGCGCTGGGCCCGGCATCCTCTGGTCTATCTGATGGAGGCTGCCGATGACATTTGCTACGCCTTGATCGACCTTGAAGATGGTCTGGAGATGGAGCTTCTGGAATACGCCGAGGTGGAGTCCCTGTTGCTCGGTCTGGTTGGGGATGACCTGCCGGAAACCTACCGTCAACTCGGCCCCAATGACTCGCGTCGCCGCAAACTGGCGATTCTGCGTGGCAAAGCCATCGAGCACCTGACCAACGCTGCGGCACGCGCATTCGTCGAGCAACAGGACGCACTGTTGGCGGGCACCCTTCACGGCGATCTGGTGGAACATATGCATGGGCCCGCCAAGCGTTGCGTGCTGAATGCCAAGGACATGGCGCGTAAAAAAATCTTCCAGGACAAGCGCAAAACCCTGCACGAAATCGGTGCATACACTACGCTGGAAATTCTGCTGAATGGCTTCTGCGGCGCGGCGCTGGAGCAGCACGGCGGTCGAACAGCTTCATTCAAGAACCGTCGCATCCTCGATCTGTTGGGAAGTAACGCGCCCGACCCGCACGGGCCTTTGCATACCTCGTTTTTACGCATGATCGACTTCATTGCCGGCATGACCGACAACTATGCAAGCGAAATGGCACTGGAAATGACCGGACGCTCCAGCCACTCGTGAAATCAATCGATCAGTCGCCCCGGAATATTCAGTGGCGGCTGATCATCCCCCAACACTTTGTAGTACTGAGAGATTTTCCCTACATCTTGTGCAGAGTAAACTGATCGTTTGCTCTATATACACCCGAAATAATCACTCTATCCTGATCAACAGGATCGAGAGCCGTAAAGCGGACAGATATCCATCAACGGCAAAGAAGACAGTGCTGATTAAAACTATAAAATTATTTCTGACGCCACCGCAGGTCAGCCATTTTGCATGGAAAGCTATATGTTCAAATACGATCTGCGCATCCTGCTGGTGGAGGATCACCCCTTTCAGCTGAAAGCGACCCAATACCTGCTTGAAAGTTACGGTTTCACTCAGCTCACCGCCGTAAACAATGCTGAAAATGCATTACAGGCGATGACTCAAGTTCAGCGACCATTCGACATCTTGCTGTGCGATCAATGCCTGCCTGACCTCTCCGGCCTCGACTTGATTGGCATTGCCAGCCACCAGGGTCTGATCCAACAGGCAATCATCCTGAGCAGCCTTGACTCGACCGAACTGGATACATTGAAAAAAAATGCACACGAACGGCGACTGCCATTACTTGGGTATTTGGCAAAACCACTGAAACAATCTGAATTTATAAACTTGTTGACCCCTAGAACACAACAAACACAACAAACACAATTAACGGAGAACCCTCAGACACCTCATGACAAACAAAAAGCCCTCAACACCACCACGCACCAGAAATAGTGATTGGGCACTAACTGTAAAAACCCATATCAACCAGAACTAATGACCGTCTACATACCGACCTAATACTCTCACTCTTCCTCACAAGCCTAGTTAGCACGTAGTCCGTTGCCTCTTTTAATGTAGGACATGTCCTATATTGCACCTACAGGCCCGTCACTTCATGCGTCAACTCCCTTATCTGAGCTAAGGTGCTCGCTTTATTTGTGCACGTATGGGACATGATTATGAACTCAGTTTTTATTGTCGACGATCACCCCGTCATTCGCCTTGCAGTTCGTATGTTGCTAGAACATGAAGGTTACAAAGTAGTCGGTGAATCCGACAACGGAGTCGATGCGATGCAGATGGTTCGCGAATGCATGCCCGACCTGATCATCCTTGACATCAGTATTCCGAAACTCGATGGACTGGAAGTGCTCTCCCGCTTCAATGCTATGAGTACTCCGCTGAAAACACTGGTTTTGACGGCCCAGTGCCCAACACTTTTCGCCATCCGCTGCATGCAGTCCGGAGCCTCCGGTTACGTCTGCAAACAGGAAGACCTCAGCGAGCTGCTGAGTGCCATCAAGGCCGTGCTGTCCGGTTACAACTACTTCCCCAGTCAGGCCTTGAACCCGGTTCGCGGGGATGAAGGACGCTGCGCAGAACTGGACTTGTTCAAGACCGTCAACGATCGCGAACTGATGGTTCTGCAGTTGTTCGCCCAAGGTCGTACCAACAAGGAAATCGCCAAAGGCATGTTCCTCAGTAACAAGACCGTCAGCACCTACAAAAAAAGACTCATGCAGAAACTCAAGGCCAAATCCTTGGTTGAGCTTATCGAGATGGCAAAACGTAACGCGCTAGTGTGAGAGACAGGATGCCCAGGTGTTTAAAGGACTATTTATTGTATTTGAGTGCAGGTTTATGCCTGAGCACCTCCGCGTCCGTAGCAGACACCGGAATCGGCAACTACACACTGCTCAGCCGCTCAACCGCAGGTCATATGGACGTTCAGCTGGATAAATCACAACGGCTGTGGATACACAATAAACGCGAACTGATCCTGGGGACCTCCGCTCCTGACTACCCTCCTTTCGATTTAACAATCAGCGGCCACGACTATGAGGGGTTCACAGCTGATTATGCGGGGATTCTTGCAAAATCCCTGGGCTTGCCGATCAAGGTCCGTCGCTACCTCGACCGTGAGGCTGCCATCCAGGCACTCGAAAACGGCGAAATCGATCTGCTCGGAACGGCCAATGGTTTTGAAGCAAGGCACTCAAACATCGCGCTTTCTGCACCCTACGCCATTGATCAACCGGTTCTGGTCACTCGGGAGGCGGAAAAACGATCATTAACTGAAGGCCTGGCCGACATGCGCTTAAGCATGGTCTATCACTATCTGCCGCTGGATGAGGTAAAGGCGCTATACCCCAAGGCAATCATTACCGCCTATCCGTCCTACCAGAATGCGATCAGTGCCGTCGCCTTTGACCAGGCAGACGTGTTCCTCGGCGATACCATTTCAACCCACTTCACGATCAACAAGGGTTATCTGAAGAACATACGGATGGCCAACTTCGGCAAACATGAGGCCTATGGGTTCAGCTTCGCTGTGCGCAAGGACGATCAGAACCTGCTGGACATCATCAATGCCGTACTCAAAGGGGTACCTGCGGGCGAGCGGGAAAACATTGCCAAACGATGGAGCGCGGGCAGCGACATCCTTCTGACGGACCACAAACTGCAATTGACCCATCGTGAGGAGCGCTGGCTTGTGCAGCACCCGGTTGTTCGCGTGGTCGTCAATGACGCCTTCGCACCGCTGACGTTCTTTGACGCCGACAAGAGCTTTCGGGGTATTACTGCTGACTTGCTCGAATTGATCAGGCTTCGAACCGGTTTACAGTTCGAGATTCACCGCAGCCGAAGTGACAGCGAGATGATCAGACAGGTTAAAGACAACCAGGCTGACCTGATTGCCGCGATTCTTCCCAGTACCGAACGCGAGGCGCAGCTGAGTTTCACCCGTCCCTACCTGGAAAACTCATTTGTACTACTGACCCGAAAGAGCACCATCAGCCCACTCAGTCTTGAGCAACTGAGTGGCAAGAGCCTTGCAATCACTCAAGGTAATCCGCTCCTCGACTACCTGCGCCGCGAACACCCGACGATCCAGCTGATTGAAACGCCTGACACGTTCAGCGCGGTAGAGTTACTCGCCAAGGGTCAGGTAGAGGGCGCCGTCAACTCATTGGTGATTGCCAACTACTTCATTTCATCGCAAGTGTTCGAGGACGCCTTGCAAATCAGTGCGACTATCGGGACACAGCAAGCCGCGTTTTCACTGGCGACCGCGCGCGGCGCTACCGAACTGAACGCCATCCTCGAAAAAGCCCTGCTAAGCATTGCGCCGGATGAACTGGGAATAATCAACAGTCGCTGGCGCGGCTACACGGGCACCTCCAATAGCACCTGGCGTAACTACCATCGCCTGTTCTATCAACTGGTGATTGGCAGCGGTCTGTTGTTGCTGATTTCACTGGCCTGGAATGCCCACATGCGCAGGCAGATCAAACAACGCCAGGAAGCGGAGCGCGCACTCAATGACCAGTTCGAATTCATGCGCTCGCTGGTCAATGGAACACCTCACCCCCTCTACGTACGCGACCGCGAAGGACTGCTGCAAAGCTGTAATGACAGTTACCTGGAAGCTTTTTGCGCCAAACGCGAGGACGTGATAGGCAAAAACGTCATGCAAGGCGCGATGAGCAATGAGTTCGAGGCCAGGGAATACCAGGCGGATTACCAGCGAGTCGTGGCCGAAGGCGTCCCGCTGATTCTTGATCGCCCCCTGCACATTGGCCGGCAAAAACTGACGATCTATCACTGGATTCTTCCCTATCGAGATTCGACGGGTGAGGTCCAGGGGATCATTGGTGGCTGGATCGACATCAGCGAACGACGGCAGCTTTTTGATGAGCTCAGGTCCGCCAAAGAACAGGCAGACAAGGCGAATCGCGCCAAGAGCACCTTCCTCGCCACCATGAGTCATGAAATCCGCACGCCGATGAACGCGGTAATCGGCATGCTCGAACTGACCTTGAAACGGGCCGATCAGGGTCACCTGGATCGGCCGGCCATTGAGGTGGCCTATAGCTCGGCCAAGGACTTGCTGGAGCTGATTGGCGATATCCTCGATATCGCCCGAATAGAATCCGGCCATTTGAGCCTGGCGCCAGAACGGGTGAACCTCGGCGAAACCGTGGAAGCGGTCGTGCGAGTCTTCGACGGATTGGCCCGGCAAAAAAACCTCAGCCTGGTGCTGGAGTTCCCCACCAGCGCTGAACAACCCGATGTGTTGATAGATCCCCTGCGCTTCAAACAGATACTGTCCAACCTGATCAGCAATGCCATCAAGTTCACCGAGCACGGCCAGGTCAAGATCAAGGTCACGCTGCAACCGGCCCTGGAGCCCGACAGGATGGAAATGGAGTTATCGGTCAATGACACCGGTGTCGGCATCAGCGAAGACGATCAGCGACGGTTGTTCGAACCCTTCAACCAGGCGGACAACACCGGGCACTTGGCCAGAAGCGGCGCGGGTTTGGGCCTGGTGATCAGCCGCAACCTGTGCGAAATGATGGGCGGTTGCGTGCAGTTGACCAGTTCGCCAGGGGTCGGCACTCAGGTCCGGATTTCATTGCGGATGACTGCGCTGCCAGACGCAGTGGTGCCCGACAACCCGCAACCGGTGATCGCGCATACCTCGGTCACCTTGAGCGTGCTGGTGGTCGATGATCATCCCGCCAATCGATTGCTGATGTGCCAGCAGCTCGGCTTTCTGGGGCATCAATCCGTCACGGCCGACAACGGTGAGGCTGGTTTCCAGGCATGGAAAGAAGGCCATTTCGACCTGGTGATTGCGGACTGCAACATGCCACTGATGAATGGCTACGAATTGACCCGTGCCATTCGCCAGACTGAGCACGATGAGCAACGCCCGCCCTGCACCGTGCTTGGCTTCACGGCCAATGCTCAACCAGAAGAAAAACAGCGATGCCGGCAAGCAGGCATGAACGATTGCCTGTTCAAACCCATCGGTCTGACGACACTGAGCCAGCGACTGGAAGCTCTCAAGCCGGTCAGCGAAGATCAGGCGTTTAACCTGGACGGTTTACAGTTACTCACCGGCGGCGATCCAAAACTGGTTCAGCGCTTGCTCGCCGAACTGCTCAACAGCAATCGCCTCGACCGCCAGGAGCTCCTCGCGCTGCCACCTACGAGCGGGCCGCAAGCCTTCATCGATGTGGCGCACAAAATCAAAGGGGCGGCCCGTATCGTCCAGGCATCAAGACTTATCGACGGCTGCGAAGCGCTTGAGCGCATGTGCCATGAAGGCTTCTGTCTGGACCAGCTCGAGGCCCGCAGCAAAGGCATAGAACACGCCATGCTGGAGCTGGAACAGGCGCTGCAACGACAGATCCGTCATCACGCCAACGTGTAAAAACCACGCTGAAACAACTCGTAGCAGCTGCCTTCAGCAACTGCTACGGGCTAGATCAGCATTCGGTCAAACGCAGGAAAATCGCCGCCAACTGCTCGATGCCGGCCTGATCATCAACGGTGAAACGCGCCAGCAAAGGACTGTCCAGGTCCAGCACGCCGATCAACCGACCGTCCTTGACCAGCGGCACCACCAGTTCACTGTTCGAGGCACTGTCGCAGGCAATATGCCCGGCGAACGCGTGCACATCCTCAACCCGTTGAGTGCAAAGAGTTGCCGCCGCTGCACCGCAAACTCCACGGCCGAATGGAATGCGTACACAGGCGATCTGCCCCTGGAACGGTCCGAGCACCAGCTCCTCGTTGCGATTGAGGTAAAAGCCGGCCCAATTCAGGTCATCGAGCTGGTTGTACAAGAACGCCGAAAACTGCGCGGCGTTGGCGATAAAATCGCACTCATCCGCCAGCAACGACTCCAGTTGCGCGCAGAGCAGGCCATAGCCCTCAAGACCTGCGCCGCTCTTTTGCAAATCGATCATGCCTTGTGCTCCAACAACTTCAGTCCGACCCAATACCGGGCAAATTGATAGGCGCAACGTCCGTTGCGATTACCGCGTCCGGTGGCCCAGCGAACCGCAAGAATCTCCAGCTCTTCATCACGTTTCCACTCAAGACCGGCCTTGCCTGCCAACGCTCCCACCCAATGTTCGACCACATTGAGAAAGTGCTCTTGAGTAAATGGATAAAACGACAGCCACAGGCCAAATCGATCCGACAACGCGATCTTGTCTTCGACCGCCTCGTTGGGGTGAAGCTCGCCGTCGACCCTTTTCCAGTTTTCGTTATCGCTCTCTTTTTCCGGGACCAGATGACGACGGTTAGAGGTGGCGTACAACAGCACGTTATCCGGTGCCTGTTCGAGCGATCCATCAAGCACACTTTTGAGCACCCGGTAGTCGCCCTCACCGGCCTCGAAGGACAGATCATCGCAAAACAGCACAAAGCGCTGAGGCAGCCTGGCGACTTGCTCGACGACGCGTGGCAGGTCCGCCAGGTGATCGCGCTCGATCTCGATCAGGCGCAAACCACCCTTGGCGTGCTCAGCCAGCAAGGCCCGCACCAGCGACGATTTACCCGTGCCGCGCGCGCCCCAGAGCAACGCGTGGTTGGCAGGCATGCCGTCGAGAAACTGCCGGGTATTTCGCCCCAACTGCTCCAACTGCTTATCAACCCCGATCAGGTCAGACAGTCGCATGTCCAGGCTGACCTCAAGCGGCAACAAAAAACCGCTGCGCCCCTCACGCTGCCAGCGCGCAGCCAGGCACTGCGTCCAGTCGATGGCAGTACGTGGAGCAGGCAGCAACGGCTCGATACGCGCCAGAACCGCATCGGCGCGTTCAAGAAATGCATTCAATCGAGAATCCACGACTTCTCCTCAGGCACATTCACAGTAATGATGGGGGACAGAAAACCAAACGCAGCGCGCAATGCCGGGAATATCGCGATAATCGCTCACCCGTCAGTCATGCCGAAACCCACTGATGATCGGCTATGCTTCGCCCAGAAGGGAAACGAAAGTGGTTCAGCACACCATGGATATCAAGTTCACCAACCGCCTGTCTTACAAGCAAGCCAAGTTCACAGTGCTGGTCGGTTTCATTCTGGGAACCCTGCTCAGCCTGGTCCAAATAGGCATCGATTATGCCAGCGAAGACGCCTCTATCAACCGGGAAATACTGTCGCTGCTGGAAATCAGCCATAACCCGGCGTCTCGGATCGCCTACAACATCGATGCCGAACTGGCCCAGGAACTGACCCTTGGCCTGCTGCGTTCACCCGCAGTCATCAGTGCGCAACTGAGCGATAACAACAATACGATCCTCGCCAGTGTCAAACGCCCGGAACTGCAAAACGGCAGCTATCGGGCGATCAGCGACTTTCTGTTTGGCGCCAATCGGCAGTTCAAGGACCGCCTGTTCCTCGACCACCTGCCCGATGAATCCCTCGGTACATTGCAACTGGATATCGACACCTACGCGTTTGGCAGCCGCTTTCTGCGCCGGGCCGAAGTCACACTGCTCAACGGCTTTGCCCGCAGTCTGATACTGACCGGGATTCTGCTGGCGCTGTTCTACGTAATGCTCACCAAACCGCTGGTGCGGGTCATCCGCGAACTGAGCAGACGCGACCCACGCAGTGCCGAACAGCCGCCGCTGGAGTGTCCGGTGGCGCACGAAAGCGATGAAATCGGCGTCCTGGTTACGGTGGCCAACCAGCAATTCGAAAACATGACCACCGAGATCCAGCAACGTCGCAACGCCGAAAACCGTCTGACCGACTACCTCGGGCAACTGGAAAATATCGTCTCGGCGCGTACCGGTGAACTGAAAGCGATCAATAGCCGATTGACGGTATCGAACGAAGAATTGGAAATCGCGCGCCAGACCGCTCTGGACATGGCCCAGGCGCGTTCGGTGTTTCTGGCCAACATGAGCCATGAAATCCGTACACCGCTCAATGGCTTGCTGGGCATGATCGCCCTCTCGCTGGACGGTCCGCTGAATGCCGAACAACTCCAGCAACTGTCGATCGCCCACGACTCCGGCAAAGTACTGGTGGAACTGCTCAACGACATTCTCGATTTGTCGAAATTCGACGCCGGCCAGCTTGAGCTGGAACGTATTCCATTCGACCTCGGCTCGCTGATCGAAGACACCGCCAACCTGCTGTCGCAGAACGCGGCGCCCAGCGTCGAACTGACGTGCCTGATTGATCCGCAGTTCCCGTCTCTGGTGCTCGGCGACCCGACGCGGGTTCGGCAGATTGTCAGCAACCTGCTCTCCAATGCCCTTAAATTTACCCGCTTTGGACGAGTGGACGTGCGCCTGAGCACCCACGAAGACGGCGTCAGAATTGAAGTGTGCGACACCGGCATAGGCATCGCACAAGACGCCCAGCTCAAGATATTCCAGCCGTTTACCCAAGCCGGAGCCGGCATCACCCGTCAGTTCGGTGGCACCGGGCTGGGTCTGGCGTTGACCTTCAATCTTTGCGAAGCCATGCAGGGCCGTCTCACCATCAGCTCGGAGCCTGGTTTCGGCAGCCAGTTCTGCGCCGATCTGCCATTGCCCGGGCACACGCCGGCAATCGCCTCCGCCCCCCTGCAAGGCAAGGTCCTGGCAATCACTGCCGCCAGCAGTGGTCTGGCTGAACTGTTAGGTAATCTGCTGCCAGGTTGGGGTCTGGAGTATCAACAACGCACTGTCGACGAGTCCTTGATCGGGTTGTCGCCCGATGTGCTGGTCACCGACTGCCCGGAATGTCTGTTCGGGTTGCGTCCGGGCATGACCGCACCGATTCTACTGGTGACCGCCTACGGCAATTTCATGCCCAGCGAAGAAGCCACTGCCCTCGCCCCGCTGCAGCAACAAGCGCGCCCGCTGGCCCGCAACGCGCTCTACCAGACACTACGACGCACCTTGCAGGCCGACACAGTCGCACTTGTCAGCGATGCTCAACAGCCAAGCGCCATCCCCCTGCGGCGAGCGCGAATCCTTCTGGTGGAAGACAACCCGGTCAATCAGCTCGTGGCCAAAGGCATGCTCAGCAAGTTGGGCTGCAAGGTGACTGTCGCCGCCCACGGCGCCGAGGCGCTCGATCAGCTGGAACTCCATCAGTTTGATCTGGTGCTCATGGACTGCAACATGCCGGTCATGGACGGCTACGAGGCCAGCCGGCAGATCCGTCGCAGTGGACGCTGGCCGGATCTGCCGATCGTTGCCCTGACCGCCAATGCCATGCCCGAGGAGCGCGAACGCTGCCGCGCGGCGGGCATGAACGATTACCTGGCGAAACCGTTCCGTCGCGAGGAACTGGCCGCCCTGCTTGAACAGTGGGTGCCGGCTACGATAACGCCTTGATCTGCCCCAGCAGTTGGTCAAGACCACCGCGCAATTCGCTCAAGCGCTCAAGATCGACACCGCTGTCGCACAGCAGTCGCGCCTTGAGCGGCCCGACCTGTTCGCGCAGGGCAACCCCGGCCGGCGACAGGCTCAAGTGCACTTCTCGCTCATCGCGCACCGAGCGTTGACGCTGGACCAATTGCAACTGCTCAAGACGCTTGAGCAACGGCGTGAGCGTCCCTGAGTCCAGCGACAGCCGCTCGCCAAGGGCCTTGACCGTTGGCTGCTCAGGCGCACTCTGCTGCCACTCCCACAACACCAGCATCACCAGGTATTGCGGATAAGTCAGGCCCAGTTGATCGAGCATCGGCTTATAGCCGCGGATCACTGCTCGGGATGCTGCGTACAGCTTGAAGCAGAGCTGGCTATCGAGCAGCAGCGAATCGGCTGACAAATCATTCATTTGAGCAGGGCTTCAATCTCGCGGGTCAGGTCCTGTGGCTTGGTCGCTGGCGCAAAACGCTTGACCAGCTTGCCATCCTGACCGATCAAAAACTTGGTGAAATTCCACTTGATACCCTGGGAGCCAAGTACACCCGGCGCACGTTTTTTCAGCTGAACAAACAGCGGGTGGGCATCGCTGCCGTTGACGTCGATCTTTTTGAACAGTGGAAAACTCACACCGAAGTTCAGTTCGCAGAACTCGGAAATCGCCCCTTCGTTGCCTGGTTCTTGCTTACCGAACTGGTTGCACGGAAAACCGAGCACCACCAGGCCTTGATCCTTGTAGGTCCGCCACAGTTCTTCGAGACCTTTGTACTGCGGGGTGAAACCGCATTTGCTGGCGGTATTGACCACTAAAACCGCCTTGCCGGCGTAATCGGCCAGGGTCTTTTGCTCACCTTTGATGGTGGTGCAGGGAATACTCAGCAGGGTGTCAGTCATGGCGCATGCTCCGGTGGAAGACGAGGAAGGCACTAAACATAGCGAGCAATTAGATTGTGTGCAATTTAATCAATCAAAAAATCACCGCCCGTAGGGGATCGGGTTATTCGCGCGGCATCAGGTCCAGGCATACCGAATTGATGCAGTAACGCAAACCGGTCGGTGGCGGACCATCCGGGAATACGTGTCCCAGGTGCGCGTCGCATTTGGCGCAGACCACTTCAGTGCGGATCATGCCGTGGCTGATATCGCGGATCTCGACCATGGCACTCTCGCCAATCGGCTCATAGAAGCTCGGCCAGCCGCAGCCTGAATCGAACTTGGCCCTGGAGTCGAACAACGGTTCGTTGCAGCAGATGCAGTGATAGACGCCATCGGTTTTGATGCCGTTGTACTTGCCCGAGAACGGCCGCTCGGTGCCCTTCAGGCGACAAACGTTGTACTGCTCCGGGTCAAGCATCGCACGCCATTCTTCCAGGGTTTTTTCCAACTTTTCCATCGTCATACCTCTGCAACTGAAAAAGCCTGATCTGTACCTTTTCCACGGATCAGGCGGCACGTATGATTGCGCCTCGTTAAACGCCAGTCTGGCAGCCGCGTTACCCGCATTCAAACAGATTTTGGTGCGATGACCCCAGGCGCCAGGCGTGTGTGAAAACACAGGATTCCCAGTACGGTAGTTCAAACAGCGTCTGGATCGTTCATTTTCGGGAACACATCGCCATGCAGGTCAGCAAATCGAACAAGCTCGCCAACGTCTGCTACGACATTCGCGGCCCAGTGCTCAAGCACGCCAAACGCCTGGAAGAGGAAGGCCATCGCATCCTCAAGCTGAACATTGGCAACCCGGCGCCTTTTGGTTTCGAAGCGCCCGATGAAATCCTCCAGGACGTGATCCGCAATCTGCCGACCGCCCAGGGCTACAGCGACTCCAAAGGCCTGTTCAGTGCGCGCAAGGCCGTCATGCAGTACTACCAGCAGAAACAGGTAGAAGGTGTCGGCATCGAAGACATCTACCTGGGCAACGGCGTTTCCGAGCTGATCGTGATGTCGATGCAGGCCCTGCTCAACAACGGCGACGAAGTTCTGGTCCCGGCCCCTGACTACCCGCTGTGGACTGCCGCGGTCAGCCTGGCTGGCGGTAATCCGGTGCACTACCTGTGTGACGAACAAGCCAACTGGTGGCCTGACCTGGCCGATATCAAGGCCAAGATCACCCCGAACACCAAGGCCCTGGTGATCATTAACCCGAACAACCCGACCGGCGCGGTGTATTCCAAAGAAGTCCTGCTGGGCATGCTGGAGCTGGCTCGCCAGCACAACCTGGTGGTGTTCTCCGACGAGATCTACGACAAGATTCTGTACGACGATGCCGTGCACATCTGCACCGCGTCCCTGGCGCCGGACCTGCTGTGCCTGACCTTCAACGGCCTGTCGAAGTCCTATCGGGTTGCCGGTTTCCGCTCCGGCTGGATCGCCATTTCCGGTCCCAAGCATCACGCCCAAAGCTACATCGAAGGCATCGACATACTGGCCAACATGCGCCTGTGCGCCAACGTGCCAAGCCAGCATGCGATCCAGACCGCGCTGGGCGGTTATCAGAGCATCAATGATCTGGTGCTGCCGCAAGGGCGCCTGCTTGAACAACGCAACCGCACCTGGGAACTGCTCAACGACATCCCGGGCGTCAGCTGTGTCAAACCGATGGGCGCGCTCTACGCCTTCCCGCGGATCGACCCTAAAGTCTGCCCGATCCATAACGATGAAAAGTTCGTCCTCGACCTGCTGCTCTCGGAAAAACTGCTGGTGGTCCAGGGCACGGCCTTCAACTGGCCATGGCCGGACCACTTCCGTGTCGTGACCCTGCCACGGGTCGACGACCTGGACATGGCTATCGGTCGGATCGGCAACTTCCTCAAGTCCTATCGCCAGTAAGCGCGATGACGCCGAGGGCCTCTGAAAGACCCTCGGCGATTAATTCAGCAACACATCTCCAACCTCCCACTGCGACAGTGCCTTGAGTTCTGGCGGTTTTACGCGACCGCCGGTTACGCCCAATAGCGGCGGGGCTTGTGAAAACAAAATCCAGCCAAGTATCTCTTCAGGCGACGTCAGAAATGCCCTGCAAGCATCTAGAATCCAGCTGTAGGACACAGTTTGAAATAGTCACCCGGTTGAATAGCCCGGTGTGGCACCTTATATACCCCGCAGTACGCTACATATTTAGCATGAGGAGATTTCTACAACCATGATGCGCATCCTGCTGTTTTTGGCCACTAACCTGGCGGTCGTGCTGATTGCCAGCATCACCCTGAGCCTTTTCGGCTTCAACGGGTTCATGGCGGCCAATGGGGTTGATCTCAACCTCAATCAGCTGCTGATTTTCTGTGCGGTCTTTGGTTTCGCCGGCTCGCTGTTCTCGCTGTTCATCTCCAAGTGGATGGCGAAGATGAGCACCAGCACCCAAATCATCAGCCAGCCGCGCACTCGCCATGAACAATGGCTGCTGCAAACCGTCGAGCAGCTGTCTCGCGAAGCCGGAATAAAAATGCCTGAAGTCGGGATTTTTCCGGCCTACGAGGCCAACGCCTTCGCCACCGGCTGGAACAAGAACGACGCGCTGGTCGCGGTCAGCCAGGGATTGCTCGAGCGCTTCTCGCCCGACGAAGTGAAAGCCGTTCTGGCCCACGAAATCGGCCACGTGGCCAATGGTGACATGGTGACGCTGGCGCTGATTCAGGGCGTGGTGAACACCTTTGTAATGTTCTTCGCACGGATCATCGGTAATTTCGTCGACAAGGTGATCTTCAAGAACGAAGAAGGCCAAGGTATTGCCTACTATGTCGCGACCATCTTCGCCGAACTGGTACTGGGCATCCTGGCCAGCGCGATCGTCATGTGGTTCTCGCGCAAGCGCGAATTCCGTGCAGACGAAGCTGGCGCCCGTCTGGCCGGCACCAGCGCAATGATCGGCGCCCTGCAGCGCCTGCGTTCGGAACAAGGCCTGCCGGTGCACATGCCGGACACCCTGAATGCCTTCGGCATCAACGGTGGCCTCAAGCAAGGGTTCGCTCGCATGTTCATGAGCCACCCGCCGCTGGAAGAGCGTATCGACGCCTTGCGTCGTCGCGGCTGACAGGTTCCGCTGTGATAAAAAAAGGGGCGATCAGATCGCCCCTTTTTTGTGGGCGTTCGGTTTATGGAATATTTGGCACCTTTAACCGATAAACCCGCTCCTCAAGGCGCGTAACGCCCGCCTGGAGGAACTTCCAGCTCTCACCCAGAATGTCCCGCGCCTCACAGAACTCAAGCTGCCAGCGCTCCCCCAGCAACGCCTGTACGTTTTCATCCGTCACGGCAAAGGGCGGCCCGGCCAGCTGCGCCTGATCGTAGTCCATGGTAATCAGCAAACCTTCACAGGCTGCCGGCAAAATCCGGCTCAGGTGCGCTGCGTATTGCTCGCGCATGGGCGGCGGCAAGGCAATCAGCGCCGCCCGATCATAGACGGCCGCACAATCAGGCACATCGTCTGCGCTCAGGCCGAAAAAATCTCCGCACCACAGCGCGACGGAACCGGCCTGATAGATCTTGAAGGCACCTCGTTCGGTGATTTTCGGCGTCAGTTGCTGCTCACGGAAAAATTCTTCCACGGCTTTTTCCGACAACTCGACGCCCAACACCTGATGTCCCTGCCCCGCCAGCCACACGAGATCAAGACTTTTCCCACAGAGCGGCACCAGGACCCCAGAGCCCTTCGTCAGATTCAACTGTGACCAGTAAGACTGCAAATAAGGATTAACTTCTGACTGATGGAAACCGATCTGATTGAGCTCCCAACGCTTTTGCCAAAACTCCGGCTGCATAAATCACCCCGAAAATTCGATCAATATGCCCTAAAACTTATATTAGATTTAGATCAATGATCTGACTGAAGATGAGCTCATCTTAACGCTCAGGACCTTATTCATGTTCCCTAGCCTGTTCATCTCTCACGGTTCACCCATGCTAGCACTGGAGCCCGGCGCCAGTGGCCCGGCGCTGTCCCGCCTGGCCAGCGAGTTGCCGAAACCCAAGGCCATCGTGATTGTTTCCGCACACTGGGAAAGCCAGGACCTTCGCGTCAGCAGCGCTGAGCATCCAGAAACCTGGCACGATTTTGGTGGTTTCCCCGCTGCACTGTTCGCGGTGCAATATCCCGCACCCGGCCAGCCGGAGCTCGCGGCGCAGGTCGCCGGATTACTCAAGGCTGACGGCTTGCCGGCACAGCTCGATAACCAGCGCCCGTTCGATCATGGTGTTTGGGTGCCGCTGTCACTGATGTATCCCCAGGCCGACATTCCGGTGGTGCAAGTGTCGCTGCCAAGTCGTCTCGGCCCTGCCCTGCAAACCCGCGTCGGACGAGCCTTATCGAACCTGCGTGAACAAGGCGTGCTATTGATCGGTTCCGGCAGCATCACGCACAACCTGCGCGAACTGGACTGGCATGCCGGCCCGGAAAGCGTCGAACCCTGGGCCAAGGCCTTTCGCGACTGGGTCATTGAAAAGCTCGCTGCAAACGACGAAGCCGCCCTGCACGATTATCGCCAGCAAGCCCCGAATGCCGTGCGCAGCCATCCCAGCGACGAACACTTGCTGCCGCTGTACTTTGCCCGCGGCGCCGGTGCCGATTTCAGCATCGCCCACCAAGGCTTCACCATGGGTGCATTGGGTATGGACATCTATCGTTTCGGCTGACCGATACACCGAGTCGCCCCCCAGGTCAGACACAAAAAAGCAGGCAAAAAAAATCCCCGAACCAGTCGGGGATTTTTTATGTGCGATCAATCAGCCCGAGAGCGGATCAATCTTCGCGATAGCGACGCAGTTTCAGCTGCTTACCGGCAACGCGAGTGTCCTTCAATTTGGTCAGCAGACGCTCCAGACCATCTTCCGGCAACTCGACCAGGCTGAAGCTGTCACGCACCTGGATACGACCGATTGCTTCGCGAGCCAGACCTCCTTCGTTGAGGATGGCGCCCAGCAGGTTCTTGGCAGCGATACCATCACGCGCACCCAGCGCGGTACGGCAACGAGCACGGCCTTCGGCCAATGGGATCGGAGCACGACGCTCACGGTCACCACGGTCCGGACGATCACCGGTACGCTCTGGACGATCGCCACGCGGTGCATTGTTCGGCACCAGTGGACGTTCTTTCTCGATCGCAGCCAGGGTCAGAGCCTGAGCATTGGTAGCCTTGCGCAGCAGCGCAGCGGCCAGTGCACGCGGGGTGCAACCGATGTCGGCAGTCAGACGATCCAGCAGATCACCGTGAGTCGATTCGGCATCGGCAACCAGCGGCGACAGGCTGTTGGTCAGTTTCTTGATGCGTGCATCGAGAACGGCTTGAGCGTCTGGCAGGCGAACTTCAGCAACCTTTTGACCGGTTACACGCTCGATCACTTGCAGCATGCGGCGCTCACGCGGAGTCACCAGCAGCAGTGCACGACCTTCGCGACCGGCACGGCCAGTACGGCCGATACGGTGAACGTAGGACTCTGGGTCGTACGGCATATCAACGTTGAAAACGTGAGTAATGCGCGGAACGTCCAGACCACGAGCAGCAACGTCGGTCGCCACAACGATGTCCAGACGGCCATCCTTGAGGGATTCGATCACGCGCTCACGCTGGTTCTGAGCAATGTCACCGTTCAGCGCAGCGGCTTTGTAGCCTTTGGCTTCCAGGGCACTGGCCAGGTCCAGGGTCGCTTGCTTGGTACGCACGAACATGATCAGTGCGTCGAAATCTTCCACTTCCAGCAGGCTCAATACAGCCGAGGTCTTCTGGTCAGCGTGAACCAACAGGTGAGCCTGTTCGATCGCGGTAACGGTCTGAGTCTTGGTCTGGATCTTCACGTGCTGCGGATCGCGCAGATGGCGCTCGGCGATGGCACGGATCGACTGTGGCAGGGTGGCTGAGAACAATACGGTCTGACGGGTTGCCGGCAAGGCCTTGAAGATAACTTCGAGGTCGTCCATGAAGCCCAGTTTGAGCATTTCGTCAGCTTCGTCGAGAACCAGGTGGTTCACAGTCGCCAGTACTTTTTCGTCACGACGCAGGTGGTCGCACAGACGGCCCGGAGTGGCGACAACGACCTGTGCGCCATTACGGATTGCTTTCAGTTGCGGGCCCATCGGCGCGCCGCCGTAAACGGCCACAACGGTAACGCCCGGCATTTGCTTGGCGTAGGTTTCGAAAGCGGTTGCTACTTGCAGCGCCAACTCACGGGTTGGCGCCAGGATCAGGGCTTGCGGCTCGCGCTTAGCAGGATCGATGCGATGCAGGATCGGCAGGGCGAACGCAGCGGTTTTACCCGTACCGGTTTGCGCCTGACCAATCATGTCGTGACCGGCCATGATGATCGGGATCGATTGCTGCTGAATAGCCGAAGGCTCTTCGTAGCCAGTCGCGATGACGGCTGCAAGGATATTCGGATTAAGATTAAAAGCGGCGAAGCCGCCGGTTTCCTGGGTCATGGGTCTGCCTCTAAGTGCATCCGCAAAGACCCATGCTCCAAAGCTGCGCATGCCGTGTAAGACTCAAGAGTCGCCCTGGCTGCTTTGTCGGCGGGGATTTGCGAAAACGAATGAATGAAAAAGATTCGTCAAGGAAGAGTCCGCTGTGCGGACGTGCAGCCGAAGCTGACTTCGGGGAATTGCGCTACCTAAACGCGGCCTGGCTAAAGACCGGCGCGCACTATACCGGAATTCGCAAAAAAAGGGAGCTTTATTTGTCGGAAAAAACCCGCATACACCGTTGTGTCACAGGCTTTGCGGATAATCGCGTGACGGTCTATTTTTCAAAGGCCCGGCCCTGTTGGTCATAACGCTTAAACGGTTCATCTTTCAGGCCCTGACCTTCGGTCTGAGCCCCCTTCCCCGCCCGAGGAAATACCCCCATGAATCAACCTGATTGCAGTCGTGTCACCCGTGAACGGCGCGGTCATGTCCTGTTGATCGGGCTGGACCGGGTGACCAAGCGCAATGCGTTTGACCTCGATCTGCTCAATGCGCTGAGCCTGGCCTATGGCGAGTTCGAAGCCGACAGCGAGGCCCGCGTCGCGGTGGTGTTCGGTCATGGCGAGCACTTTACCGCCGGGCTGGACCTGGCGAATGTCAGCGCTGCGCTGGCCGAAGGCTGGCAAGCCCCGACCGGCGGTTGCGACCCGTGGGGGGTGTTCGTCGGACCCAGGGTCAGCAAACCGGTGATTGTTGCGGCTCAGGGCTATTGCCTGACCATCGGCATCGAGCTAATGCTGGCCGCCGATATCAACCTCTGCGCCAGCAACACCCGTTTTGCACAAATGGAAGTGCAGCGCGGCATCTTCCCCTTTGGCGGTGCAACCCTGCGCCTGCATCAGGTGGCCGGTTGGGGCAATGCCATGCGCTGGCTGCTGACCGGAGATGAATTCGATGCCCACGAAGCCTTGCGTCTGGGGTTGGTGCAAGAAGTGATGGCCAGCGAAGACCTGTTACCTCGTGCGATCGAGTTGGCAGAGCGTATTGCCCGGCAGGCGCCGCTGGGGGTTCAGGCGACCTTGCAGTCCGCACGTCAGGCCCATCTGGAGGGCGAATCAGCGGCGGCATTGGGTTTGCCACCGCTGGTCAAGAAACTGCTCAACAGCGAAGACGCCAAGGAAGGTGTGCGGTCGTTGATCGAGAAACGCCCCGGGATCTTCAAAGGGCACTGACACTCTGTAGGAGCTGCCGCAGGCTGCGATCTTTTGGCGTCTTCAAGCGCGCTGAAGATCAAGATCAAAAGAGCGCAGCCTGCGGCAGCTCCTACGGGAGTTTCTTCAGGTCGCCGGGCGAATCGCCTTGATCAGCGACTGCAACGAATAGCCCAACCGTGGCGCCAGCGCTTCGGCGCGGGCGGTCAGGCCTTGCATGTCCAGTTCCTGGTCGAGGTCGGATGGCACGATCAGAATCACGTTGCCCTCCTTCACCGGCAGCTCCCAATAATGCCTATGGTAAAGCCCCCGCAACAACGCTGCGCCCAACGGTTTTCCGTCATCGGTGGCCCATTGATTGATCACCAGCCAGCCGCCCGGATTCAGGCGTTTCTGACAGTTTTCCAGAAAGCCCCAGGCCAAATGACCGACACCCGGACCGACGTCGGTATAAAGATCGACGAATATCAGATCCGCCGGTTCAGCCGTCTGAAGCAACTCAAGGGCATCGCCGATGCGGATATACAGTCGAGGATCGTCGTCCAGCCCCAGGTATTCGATGGCCAGGCGCGGCACGTCCGGGCGCAACTCGATCGCTTCGACGTCTTCCAGCGGTAAAAACTTCAGGCACGCCTGAGTCAATGTGCCCGCACCCAGACCGAGAAACAGCGCACTTTCCGGCTGTTCATGGCACAGCGCACCAATCAGCATCGCGCGGGTGTAGTCGTACTCGAGCCAGCTCGGGTCGGCAGTGAACACGCAGCTCTGCTCGATGGCATCGCCAAATTCGAGAAAACGATAATCCGCCACTTCCAACACCCGGATCATACCGAATTCATCGTGCACCTCGGCGAGCAGATGCTCGACGCGCTCCTCAGTCATTTCGTCTCCTGGTCGTTGTCGGGCTGATCCCCGGCAACGCAATCATTCGTTCCGCTTGGCGCGGCAAAGGCGCGATTGTCCGCCAAGCTTCGGGAACAGGTCACGCACTAATTGCTGATAACATGAACGTCCGACCGTAAAACACTAGAGTCCATGATGAGCCAACCCTGGAGCCCTGACAGCTGGCGCGCCCTGCCGATCCAGCAGCAACCGCACTACCCCGACGCCGCACATCTACGGCAGGTCGAGCAAAGCCTGGCCAGTTATCCGCCACTGGTGTTTGCCGGTGAGGCCCGGGAGTTGCGCCGTCAGTTTGCCGAGGTGACTCAGGGCCGGGCGTTTCTGCTGCAAGGCGGCGATTGTGCGGAAAGCTTCGCCGAGTTCTCGGCGGCGAAAATCCGCGACACCTTCAAAGTCCTGCTGCAAATGGCGATCGTCATGACCTTCGCCGCCGGTTGCCCAGTGGTAAAAGTCGGGCGCATGGCCGGGCAATTCGCCAAGCCGCGTTCGGCCAATGATGAAACCATCAACGGCGTGACGTTGCCGGCTTACCGAGGTGACATCGTCAACGGTATCGGTTTCGACGAAAAGAGCCGCGTGCCGGACCCGGATCGCCTGTTGCAGTCCTATCACCAGTCCACCGCGACCCTGAACCTGCTGCGCGCCTTTGCCCAGGGCGGTTTTGCCGATTTGCATCAAGTGCATAAATGGAACCTGGACTTTATCGCCAACTCGGCGCTGGCCGAAAAGTACAGCCACCTGGCCGACCGCATTGATGAAACCCTGTCCTTCATGCGTGCCTGCGGCATGGACAGCTCGCCGCAACTGCGCGAAACCAGTTTCTTCACCGCCCACGAGGCGTTGCTGCTGAACTATGAAGAGGCCTTCGTGCGCCGCGACAGCCTGACCAACGATTACTACGACTGCTCGGCGCACATGCTATGGATCGGCGACCGTACGCGTCAGCTCGACGGCGCTCATGTCGAGTTCCTGCGCGGGGTGAACAACCCGATCGGGGTCAAGGTCGGCCCGACCATGAACACCGAAGAGCTGATTCGCCTGATCGACGTGCTCAACCCGGACAACGATCCGGGCCGCCTGAACCTGATCGCACGCATGGGCGCGAACAAGGTTGGCGACCATCTGCCACAATTGATCCGTGCGGTGGAACGCGAAGGCAAGAAGGTGCTCTGGAGTTCCGATCCGATGCACGGCAACACCATCAAGGCCAGCAGCGGCTACAAGACCCGGGATTTTGCGCAGATCCTCGGCGAGGTGAAGCAGTTCTTCCAGGTCCACAAAGCTGAAGGCACCTATGCCGGCGGCATTCATATCGAGATGACCGGGCAGAACGTCACCGAATGCATCGGCGGCGCACGACCGATTACCGAAGATGGTTTGTCGGATCGTTACCACACCCACTGCGACCCACGGATGAATGCCGATCAGTCGCTGGAGTTGGCGTTCCTGATTGCCGAGACGCTGAAGCAGGTTCGGCGCTGAGTGTAGGAGCTGCCGCAGGCTGCGATCTTTTGATCTTGTTTTGATTCAAGGCAGCCAAAAGATCGCAGCCTGCGGCAGCTCCTACGAGAGAGACGGTTTATCCGCGAAAAGACCCGCCAATGCCACCCTCAACCGCGCCGCACTGGCCCTTGGGCAATTCAACTGAATCTGTTCCAACCCCAACCAATCGGCCATCTGCCGCAGATTCGCCGCTAACGCCTGCATCCCCGCGTCATCCAGTCCCGGCTCTTCTTCATGCACCGCATGCACCGCTAACCGGCCCAACGCCCGTTCCGCTCGAAGATCAACCCGCGCGGCAATTCGTTCATTGTGCAAAAACGGCAGCACGTAATAGCCATAAACCCGTTTGTCGGGTGGCGTGTAAATTTCCAACCGATAGCGAAAATCGAACAATCGCTCGGTTCGACTACGCTCCCAGATCAACGAATCAAACGGCGAAAGCAACGCACTGACTTCAACCTTGCGCGGCACCTTTGGGACCGGCAGGCAGTACGCCGGTTGCTTCCAGCCCTGTACTTCGCCTATCAGCAACTCGCCATTTTCAACCAGCTCGGCCAGACCATTGCGGCACTCAGCCAGACTCAAACGAAAATAATCGCGCAGATCCTTTTCCGTGCCGACACCCAGCGCGCTGGCTGCGTGCAACAGCAAACCGCGTTGCGCCTCGGTTTCGCCGAGCAGCGGTTGCTGAAGAATCGATTCGGGAATCACCCGCTCCGGTAAATCGTAAAGACGCTCGAAGCCGCGACGCCCCGCCACCGTCACTTCGCCGGCCGCGAACAACCATTCCAGCGCATGCTTTTCAGCGCTCCAGTCCCACCATGGACCGGCCCGCTCCTGGCGTGTCGACAAACTGCCGGCACCGAGCGCACCCAGCTCCTGGACCGAGGCCAGGACGCGGCGAATAGTGTCTTGCTGTTCGCGACCGAAACACGCCAGCTGCTGATAAATCCCCTCGCCTTGCGCCGCACGCTGCATGCGCCAACGCATCAAGGGATACATCGACAGCGGCAACAACGACGCTTCATGCCCCCAGTATTCGAACAACGTGCGACGTCGGCCCTGGCCCCAGGCGGCCTGGTCGAGCAAGTCGGCGGAGTAGTTGCCAAGACGCGAGAACAGCGGAAGATAGTGCGAGCGCACCAGTGCGTTGACCGAATCGATTTGCAGAATGCCCAAGCGTTCGATCAGACGGTTGAGCTGAGCGGGCTTGATCGCCGCTGGCGGCTGACGCCCGGAGAATCCCTGGGCGGCCAGCGCCAGACGCCGAGCCTGTTTGAGAGATAAGGACAGTTCTGCGGGCATGTGCATCTCCTTGTCTGCTCGCAAACTACCTCAGTGTGAAGCTTCTTGTGTAGCGGTTCGGTACTCATTTGTGCATCGGGTCATCCCAGAATGGCCGGACGACTTCATGCTCGACATCGGCACGGCTGAGCCCCATGTCCTTGAGTGCTTCGTCGCTCATGCTGGCCAGCAGTTCACGTTCGCGGTGGACCTCGTACCAGCCGCTGACTTTCTTCCACAAGTGACGCAGTGAGAAACCGTGGAATGAAAACCTGTGCGCCAGTACATAACCTTTTTGACCTTTCATCATCTTGCCCTCCGTTGTAGATGACTGAAGTCTCGCGCCGGAGCTAAGATCAATCCAACGAATGTTTCTTATGCAATACATCTCGGAGATTGATGAATTGAGCCACTACCCGAGTATCGATACGGAAGTCCTGCGCACCTTCGTTGCCATTGCCGATCAGGGTGGTTTCACCCGCGCCGGCGAGTTGGTCAATCGCACGCAATCGGCGGTGAGCATGCAGATGAAACGGCTGGAAGAGGACGTGCTGCAACGCCAGTTGTTTCAGCGCGACGGCCGCCAGGTGAAGCTGACCGCCGAGGGTCAGGTGCTGCTGGGCTATGCCCGGCGAATCCTGAAACTCCACAGCGAAGTGTTCAACACCCTGCGTGAGCCACACATGGTCGGCACAGTGCGCATCGGCACCCCGGATGACTACGTCATGCGATTCCTGCCGGGCATCCTTTCGCGCTTTGCCCAGGCCTACCCGCTGATCCAGATCGAAGTTCACTGCGAGTCGTCCAAGCAACTGCTGCTGCGCCAGGATCTGGACCTGTCGATCGTCACCCGCGAACCCGGCAGCGAGATCGGCCAACTGCTGCGCAAGGAGCGATTTGTCTGGGCACAAGCGCAATGCTTCAGCCCCAACGAGCAGACCCCGCTGCCTCTGGCGATGTTCAACAGTGATTGTTTTTGCAGGATTTGGGCCTGCAATGCGCTGGACGCGTCAGGCCGCGATTACCGCATCGCCTATAACAGCTCGAGTTTGTCAGCACTGATGGCCGTGGTCAGCGCCGGATTGGCCGTCACCGCACAACTGGAAAGCCTGATCCCTGCGGACATGCGCATTCTGGGCGAAGCCGAAGGTCTGCCACTGCTGCCCGAGGCCAGCATCATGCTGGTGCGCAACCTGAACAACCCTTCGCCCATCACTGAATGCCTGGCGGAACACATTGTCGAAGGCTTCAAACTTTAAAGGCGAGCATCACCGCGCAGAGCACCAGAAAGCCGCAGAACAACCCGCGCAGTAAACGCTCTGGCATGGCGTGGGCGATCTTCACGCCCCAACTGATGCTCAGCAACCCGCCCGCCGCCATGGGCAGTGCGATGCTCCAGTTCACTTGATGATGGACCGCATAGGTCACCAGCGTGACACCGGTGCTGGGCAAGGCCAGCGCCAGTGACAACCCTTGAGCCACCACTTGCGTGGTGCCGAACAGGCTGGTGAGCACCGGCGTCGCCACCACCGCACCGCCAACGCCGAACAACCCGCCCATGGTCCCCGATGCTGCGCCCAGCACACCCAACCATGGCCACGAGTAACGCATCTGCGACGCGGCCGGCGCAGTAGCCATGAACATGCGCAGCAGGTTGTAGACCGACAAGGCGATCAGGAACGCCACGAAACCGATGCGCATCACCTGCGCATCAATGCCCACCGCCCAGATCGAGCCGATCCAGGCAAAGCAGAAACCCATCGAGGCCAATGGCAACGCGTGGCGCAGTTCGATGCGATTGCGCTGGTGATAGCGCCATAGCGCCAGCATCACGTTCGGCACCACCATCACCAGCGCCGTGCCTTGGGCAATTTGCTGGTCCAGACCGAACAACACACCCAACGCGGGAATCGCGATCAAACCACCGCCAATCCCGAACACACCGCCTACAGTGCCCAGCGCAGCGCCGAGCACCAGATACATCACTAACTCAATCACTGACGACTCCCCTTCACATCAGGCCTCGCATCCTACGCAGTCGGCACACGCAGGGAAACGCGCAGTAACGTCGAAACCCTGCCGCGTGCGTCCTCGGCCGGCAATAATCGAAAATTATCTGGCGCATTAAAGACTCGACCGCTAAATTCATGACGATGAATGATCAAGGTTTAGACATGAGCACCCAACGCAATACCCCGGACAACTGCGACAACCTGCTGCTGGATAACCAGCTGTGCTTTGCCCTGCACTCAACGTCACTGCTGATGACCAAGGTCTACAAGCCCTTGTTGCAAGCGCTGGGCCTGACCTATCCGCAATACCTGGCAATGATGGTGCTGTGGGAACGCGACGGGCTGACCGTCGGCGAGATCAGCACACGCCTGCTGACCGACCCCGGCTCCCTGACGCCGTTGCTCAAACGCCTGGAAGCGGAAGGCCTGCTGAGCCGCACCCGCAGCCGCGAAGATGAACGCGTGGTGATCGTCGAGCTGACCGAACAAGGTCGCGCCCTTCGGGAAAAAGCCCGTGAGGTTCCACCGTGCATCCTCGGCGCCAGCGGCCAGACCCTGGAGCAGATGCGCAAACTGCAAGCCGATCTGCAGAACCTGCGTAACCACCTGCAAGACAGCCTCTAATCTTCAATACACCACACCACCACTGTGGGAGCGGGCTTGCTCGCGAAAGCGGACTGACATTCAACATTGATGTTGGCTGACACACCGCCTTCGCGAGCAAGCCCGCTCCCACATATTTTTCTCGGCAAACATTTTCAAAAATTTATCTTGCGCACAATATATTAGCGAGCTACATTTATTTCGCACTTACTTAGCGCGCAAACATTTAGCGCAAAACAATCAAACCCGAATGAGGCTCACACCATGCAAACTCTCTATACCGCAGTTGCAACCGCTACCGGTGGCCGTGATGGTCGCGCCGTTTCCAGCGACAACATCCTCGACGTCAAACTCGCCACGCCAAAAGAACTCGGCGGTGCCGGCGGCGCAGCGACCAACCCTGAGCAACTGTTCGCGGCCGGTTACTCCGCTTGCTTCATCGGCGCACTGAAATTCGTTGCCGGCCAGACCAAGCGCAAAATCCCTGATGACGCCTCGATCACCGCTCACGTCGGCATTGGTCAGATTCCCGGTGGTTTCGGTCTGGACATCGACCTGCATGTCAGCTTGCCGGGCCTGGAGCAAGCCGATGCACAAACCCTGGTCGACGCCGCACACCAGGTCTGCCCGTACTCCAACGCCACGCGCGGGAATGTAGACGTTCGCCTGCACGTCACTGTCTGAGTGCTCGCACCCAACAGACGCGCACAAAAAAGCCCGACTCAATGGTCGGGCTTTTTCTTTCCTGCAAAAACGGCGCTTATTTAGCGCGGCCTTTGTAAGAACCGCCTTCGCGGGTATCGATCTCGATCATGTCGCCGATTTCGATGAAGTCAGCAACCGACAGCTCGGTACCGTTCTTCAGTTTGGCAGGCTTCATCACCTTGCCGGAAGTGTCACCGCGAGCGGAACCTTCGGTGTAGTCAACCTGACGCACGATAGTGGTCGGCAGCTCTACGGAAACCAGACGCTCTTCGAAGAAGATCGCTTCGCAAACATCGGTCATGCCTTCTTCAACGAAAGGCAGAACAGCTTCGATGTCTTCAGCGTTCAGCTCGTACATGGTGTAGTCAGTGGTGTCCATGAACGTGTAGGAGTCGCCGCTGATGAACGACAGGGTCGCTTCTTTGCGGTCGAGGATCACGTCGTCGAGTTTGTCGTCGGCGCTGTAAACGATCTCGGTCTTGTAACCGGTCAGCAGGTTTTTCAGCTTGGTCTTCATGATCGCGCTGTTACGACCGGACTTGGTGAATTCAGCTTTCTGAACCAGCCAAGGGTCGTTTTCGAGACGGATCACCATCCCGGGTTTCAGTTCTTTACCAGTTTTCATTGCGAATATCCGAATTTGGATGGGATTTACAAAAATCTAGGCCGCGTATCATATCCAATTTAGATAAAACTGTACCAGCGCCGCAGCAAGATCCGCCTGCGAAGCCTGTTCCAGACACCATGCCTGGGCGTGTTTTTGCAGTTCTGACCAGTGTTCCTGTGCCGCACCCCATGCCTGAGCCATTCCTGCGCCGGTGTTCCAGGCTCGCCATAATCCGACGAGCGCCGCTTTTGCCGCCGGTGAAAGGCCTGCGGTGTACAGCGTCAGAAAGGCTTCGAGCTTGTCCAGGTGGACATCTTCTTCCTGTTGATAAATATGCCACAGCATTGGCCGAGCCGCCCATTGCGCGCGGACGAACGAGTCCTCCCCACGTACCGCGTTGAAATCACAGCTCCACAGCAGCAGGTCGTATTGATCCTGTCGGACGAACGGCAACACCTGCACGGTCAACGCACCCCGCACCTGCAACGCGCCGACACAAAGCCCTTCAACGCCCAGCCAACGCTCGACGTCGCCCAGGATCCGGCCTTCGGGCACCAGCAGATGAGTGGTATGAGTGTCGCCCGCCATGACGTCCAGCCAATCGGCCAACCCGGTATTCTCATAGGCAAATAACGAAATCAGCCGTGCGCCTTCGGCGCGATCGACACCCAGCCCTTGCAGGAATTCGCGCTGCGCCTCGGTACTGCGTTGAAACTGCTCACGCCGCTCCAGCAATCCGCGCTCACGCAGCAAGCCGCCAGTGCCGGCCTGAAACCCCGGGAAGAAGAAGTACTTCTGCACCTGCTTGTACTTCACCGACGGCAAGCCATGACAGCCGACGATCCAGTCTTCGGCACTCAAATAATCGAGGTTCATCCACAGCGGAGCCTTTTCGCGGACCGCCATCGCTTCCATGTAAGCACTTGGCAACTGACAGGCGAACGCAGCGATGACTACATCGGCGGCGTTTGTCGTCGGTTGCCAGTCGGCCGACCAATGGCAGACTTCAACGCCCTGCTGCCACTGTTGAGCAGCACCGATGTCGAGTTCCGGGCACAAGCGTTCGAACGCCCGCAGGTCATCAACCCACAGTCGCACCGCGCAGTGATGCTCGGCGACCAATTGCCTGGCCAGGCGCCAGGTCACGCCGATGTCGCCGTAGTTGTCGACGACCGTGCAGAAAATATCCCAGTCGACTTTCATTCCGGGCTCCGTGGGGCAAAGACCTCAATTGTCCGCATAAATCGTTGCGTGCAGAAGAGCCGACGCCGATTAATCTTCATGCGACAATCGCGTCAGCCCACAACCCTCGCCAGGAGGCAATCATGCCCTACCGTCCACACGTTCGCCGCACGGTGTCTATCACACTCAGTCCGCTGCAACTGATTGCCAGCATTACGGTGGGTTTGTGGCTGGGATTTCTGGCCATCGCACTGACCTGCTGGCTGCTGTCGAAACTGCTGCCCAACGAACAACTCGCCCCGCTCGCCGAAGCAGCACGTCAGATCACTTATCCCAAGCCTGCGGTGGTAGAACCGGCCCCCGAGAATCCGATGTTTGAGCAGTACAAGGAAAACCTGCGCAAACAGGCTCAACAGCAAACGCTCGATCAGGCACGCAGTAACCCCCGCAACCTGTCCAACCCGAAATGCCAGTTCTGGCTGCAACAAGACCAAACCGCGCCCAGCGAAAAAAGCCGCACCAACGTCCTGCAATTCTGCGAATGATCATGAACAAACACACGGTCCACCACCTGATTCTGGAAAAGCTTGCGGTCGATCTCGATATCGCCGAGCGCGCAGCGCAAACCGCGTACGAAACCGCGACCCACGAAGAAAACATCGCTGAGAACAAGTACGACACGTTGGGGCTGGAGGCGTCTTATCTGGCGGCAGGTCAGGCAAAGCGTGTGGAGGAAATCAGGCAGTCACTGACGCTGTGCCAGAACCTGACACTGCGGCCTTATGATGATCAGCGCGGGATTGAAGTCGGCGCGTTGCTGGGTCTGGAAGACGAAAAGGGACGCGAACAGTGGCTATTCCTGGCCCCTGACGCGGCCGGCTTGAAGGTTGATCTGGTGGGGCAACTGATCACCGTCATCACCCCACGCTCACCGCTGGGCAAAAGTTTGCTGGGCAAGTTTGAGGGGGATGAGGTGGAGATCGTGGTGTCGGGCACTCGACAACAGTTCGCTGTCACCGAGGTCGTTTAGTGAACCGGTAGTTCAACGCCGTCGAACAGTTCTTCCAGCTCCTGCTTGTTGTGGCACTGGATGGCCTTGGCCATGACTTCGCGAGTCAGGTGCGGAGCGAACTTCTCGATGAAGTCGCACATGAAACCACGCAGGAACGTCCCGCGGCGGAAGCCGATTTTGGTCACGCTGGATTCGAACAACTCGCTGGCGTCGAGCACCACCAGGTCGTTGTCGAGTTTGGTGTCGACGGCCATTTTCGCCACGATACCGACACCCAGCCCCAAGCGAACGTAGGTCTTGATCACGTCGGCGTCGGCGGCGGTGAACACCACTTTCGGGGTCAGGCCGCGATGGCTGAAGGCTTCGTCGAGTTTCGAACGACCGGTAAAACCGAACACGTACGTCACGATCGGGTATTCAGCCAGGGCTTCGAGGGTCAGCTTCGGCAGCTTGGTCAGCGGGTGACCTTGCGGCACGACAACGCAACGGTTCCAGCGGTAGCACGGCATCATCACCAGGTCGCCGAACAGCTCCAGCGCTTCGGTGGCGATGGCAAAATCCACGGTGCCGTCAGCGGCCATTTCGGCGATCTGCATCGGCGAGCCCTGGTGCATGTGCAGGGCAACGTCCGGGTATTGCTTGATGAAGTTGCTGATCACCGGCGGCAGTGCATAACGTGCCTGGGTGTGGGTGGTGGCAATCGACAGGGTGCCTTTCTTCTCGTTGGAGAACTCCTGAGCGATCTGCTTGATGCTTTCGACCTTGCGCAGAATCTCGCCAGCGGTGGTGATGATTCGCTCACCGGCCGGGGTGACTCGGGTCAGGTGCTTGCCGCTGCGCGCGAAAACCTCGACCCCCAACTCGTCTTCCAGCAGACGGATCTGCTTGCTGATGCCCGGCTGCGAGGTGTACAGGCTTTGGGCAGTAGCGGAAACGTTGAGGTCGTGGTGCGCCACTTCCCAGATGTAGCGCAATTGTTGAAGCTTCATATGAATCCCTCAAAGCAGATAGACGCCACGGGCATCAGCGACGGTATATAACTATATTTATGGTTCGAAGAATAAATCTAGAACTTTTTTATCAAAAGGCCAGCATTCTCGCCTCAAATGTCTCCGTGACGCCGACGCTGCGACAACGGCACCAGATAAACCGGCACCTGCGACAACTGCAACACGCGCGCAGCAGTCCGCCCCAACGGTGTTTCCCCACCGGCCCCATGGCTGTGACTACCTAGGATCAACAAATCCACCGAGAGTTTCTGTGCCTGTTCGAGAATGACCTGCGACGGGTCGCCCTGAAACACTCTGACCGATTGAATCAGCGCCAGATCCTGCTGCCCCTCCCCCAACTCTTCGCGAAAACTGTCGAGTACCCGCTGCTCGATATTGGCCATCACCGTGTTCAAGCCCTGGCTGTGAAATTCATTCAAGGCTTGCTCGTCGAGATAGCTCTGCAACACCGATTCGGCAAACAACCCCATGGGTTCAACTGCGTGTACCACATACAGATCAGCTTTGAATGTTCGTGCCAGCGACAGTGCATGCTGCATCACAAAAGGAGCGTAAAGGCCGAGGTCGGTGGCATACAGCATCGAATGAATCATGTGACCTCCTCGAATGCCAGAATGGCGGAGATTGATTCAGCTTAGCAGTGCCACAGCGAGTACGACGTCCCGCGCCGCAGGCGCTTAAACCTTCAGTTCATTGCTGATGCCATGAGGGACGTGACCGGTGGCGACCACCTCACGGGCCAACTCGCAATGGCCCGCCTGATCGTCGAAAAATACGTCGGCGGCAAAGGCTTCGAGAAATGCTGACTTGGCCAGCCCGCCGAGAAACAGCGATTCGTCGAGCCGAATATCCCACTCGCGCAAGGTCCGAATCACCCGCTCGTGAGCCGGCGCCGAACGCGCGGTCACCAGTGCAGTACGGATCGGGCAACTGTCGTCGGGAAATTCGCGCTGCAACAGATTGAGTGCCGCCAAAAAGCCTTTGAAGGGACCACCGCGCAATGGCTCGCGAGCGGCTTCGCGTTCGTTGGCCTGAAAAGCTTCGAGGCCGTCCGACTGATAAACCCGCTCCGACTCATCGGAAAACAGCACGGCGTCACCATCAAAGGCAATGCGCAGTTCGTCGCTGGCGGCACGGCTCGCGCCACCCGACAGAATGGTCGCCGCGGCGAAACCGGCGTCGAGCGCACTGCGTACGTCATCGGCATGAGTGGAGAGAAACAGATCGCAGCCGAATGCCTTCAGGTACGGATACGGACTGCGCCCACCGACAAACGCCGCGCGGGAAATCGTCAGGCCGTAATGGTGAATCGAGTTGAAGACTCGCAAACCGGTGTCCGCGCTATTGCGCGACACCAGCACCACCTCGACCCGCGCCCGGCCGAGGCGGGTATTGAGGTTCAACAGTTTTTGCACCAGGGGGAACGCATCACCCGGCTCGAGGATTTCGTCTTCGTGCTCGATCTGATACTGCCGATAAGCCTCGACGCCGCTCGCCAGGTACACCTTGTGGCTCTCGCTCAGGTCGAACAGCGCTCGCGAAGAAATCGCCAGCACCAGTTTGTCGCCTAGCCCTTTTGCCATGTTGCTCCCCCCAGGTGACTCAGCCGTTATGCCGATCGACAAAACTCAGGGCCTGATACAAGGCCTCGATTTTCGGTAACTGGCAACCGGCAGCCTTGGCTGCCTCCAACGGCCTTGCGTAGATCGCTGCCAGTTCCAGCGGCCGTTTGTGCAGGTAGTCGTGGTACATGCTCGGCCAATAGTCGGGCATTTTTTCCGTGACCTTGAACAGGTGCTCGGCATACCCCGGCGGCATGCTGTGGCCACACGCAAGCGCGCCTTGCACCACTTCGGCCATCAACACCTGAATCAGTTCACGGCTGCTCTCATCGGCCATTAGCGGCGTCGTGCTCGCACCGAGCAACACCGACAAACCGTTGTACGGAACATTCCAGACCAGTTTCTGCCAGCGCGCCTGCTGAAGATTGACCATTGCCTGTGAATCAAGACCGGCGGTACGAAACAGCCCCGCCCCCTGCTCGACAATCGCCTGACGTGCCGTCTCGTCATCGAACGCCGGCCCACTGTGATATCCCACGTTTACCGCACCGAGCGCCTGATGTTCGATCACTCCGGGACCCGCGCGATGCACACAGATAAAACACAACCCGCCCAGCAGGTGCAGCGAACCGGGCAATAGATCACGCAGGCTGTCTTCGACATCCAGACCATTTTGCAGCAGCAGGACCTTTGCACCCGGCGCTGCAGCCTTGATGATCGCCGGTGCCAGCTCGGCGTTACTGGTGGTTTTCGCGCCGACCAGCAGCCAGTCGCAGGCCGGCATATCGTCGGCCGACGAATACGCCTGAACCGGATTCAAGATCAACGCGCCATAAGGCGCGCTGTTGAGTTGCAAACCACACTCGGCGACGGCTGAAAACTCGCTGCGCAACAGAAAGTGCACATCGAACCCGGCCCGCGCCAGCATCACGCCGTAAAAACCACCGATCGCCCCGGTACCGATAATGCCGATTCTCGGTTTTTCAACCGCTGTATTCGTCATGGCAACTCCTCTGGATGTCGACTCAGCGCCTGCCCTACCGCTGCGTTCATTTCGGTGCGGGCCAGGCGCGACTGTAGCGCCCCATAAAACTCGCCATCGCGCACGACAAACAGCGCGGGCAAATGAAAGACCTGATATCGCTCCACCACGCCACCGTTGTTCCCCGCGTCGATCCAGCACAGCTGATCGACATCAAGGTCAAGTTCCGGCAACTGCTGGCGCGCCCAGCGACAACTGGAACAGCCGATACTGGTAAAAATCACCAGAGACACACCACTCATCGCCAACAGCCGCTGGTCGGCATCGAAATCGGTCAGCTCGCATTCGACCACTATACTGGGTGAAACACTGTCGAATGACCGACACTTGGAGTCTGTGTTCATGGGGCGCTTTATTCCTCATCCTGACGATGTGCCTGTCGAGTTAACGTTGCGCAAGCATCAGTGTATTTCTCGGCAAGAGCTGCACACTATCAGTCTCGGAGGCATGGCTTGCAATTACCACCGTGCCTGGCGCAAGGGAACGGCACTGGAAGTGCGAATGCCGACCCTGAGCGAAAATGTCTGTTATCTGGGCTATGTGGCCTGGTGCCTGCGACGAAAGCACGGTTATCTGGTCGGCATCGCCTTCATCGACGAGCAGACCCTGTTTAAAGCGCGGATGGGCGAGCAGGTCTGCCAGATTGAACGCTACTGCCGTCAGCAAAAGCCTCAGGTCGAGCAACAAGGTGTCGAGGCGGTGGCCCTGAAATGGGTCGACCAGCATGCCACCGAGTACTCCCACGAGACCGTTCACCAGGCCTTTGCGCAATCAGCACTGGATTAAACCCGCGCCTGCCCATTGTCGAGCAACCGCGTAACGCGCTAAGGTTCGGCTCCCCGCTGCGCTTAAATCATGCTGTGCTCCGCCGCGCGGGGATCGCTGGCGGCCGGCACCCGTGACCTGACGAGTAACACGATGGCTGATTTACCGATCAATGACTTAAACGTCGCCTCCAACGAGACGCTGATCACTCCTGACCAGCTCAAGCGTGATATCCCTTTGAGCGATGCTGCATTGCACACCGTGACCAAGGGCCGCGAAGTGATTCGCAACATCCTGGATGGCACCGACCACCGCCTGTTCGTCGTCATCGGGCCTTGCTCGATCCACGACATCAAGGCTGCACACGAATATGCCGAGCGCCTCAAGGTACTCGCCGCTGAAGTGTCCGATACCCTGTATCTGGTCATGCGGGTCTATTTCGAGAAGCCACGTACCACCGTCGGCTGGAAAGGCCTGATCAACGACCCGTACCTGGATGACTCGTTCAAGATTCAGGACGGCTTGCACATTGGTCGTCAGTTGCTGCTGGACCTGGCCGAGATGGGCCTGCCGACAGCGACCGAAGCCCTTGACCCAATCTCGCCGCAATACCTGCAGGATCTGATCAGCTGGTCGGCGATTGGCGCGCGGACCACCGAATCCCAGACTCACCGCGAAATGGCTTCGGGCCTTTCCTCGGCTGTCGGCTTCAAGAACGGCACCGACGGTGGCCTGACGGTTGCCATCAACGCCCTGCAATCGGTTTCCAGCCCGCACCGGTTCCTGGGGATCAACCAGGAAGGTGGCGTGTCGATCGTCACCACCAAGGGCAATGCCTATGGTCACGTGGTGCTGCGCGGTGGCAACGGCAAGCCGAACTACGACTCGGTCAGCGTCGCGCTCTGCGAGCAAGCGCTGAACAAGGCGAAGATCAAGCCGAACATCATGGTCGATTGCAGCCACGCCAACTCCAACAAGGATCCGGCGCTGCAACCGCTGGTGATGGAGAACGTGGCCAACCAGATCCTCGAAGGCAACCAGTCGATCATCGGCCTGATGGTCGAAAGCCACTTGAACTGGGGTTGCCAGGCGATTCCGAAAGACCTCGCCGAGTTGCAATACGGCGTGTCGATCACCGACGCCTGCATCGATTGGTCAGCCACCGAAAACACCTTGCGCAGCATGCACGCCAAGCTCAAGGATGTGCTGCCGAAACGTCAGCGCAACTGATTGCATTCAGCGCACATAAAAACGCCGGGCTAAGCCCGGCGTTTTTTTATTCGGTGACCCTGATCAGAGCTTCGCGGCGTGCCGTTGGTGGCGCTCCATATAGCGCTCGACGTAAGAGCATGACGGAATGACTGTGTAGCCCATTTCCTCAGCGTACTGCAGCGCCTGCTCGGTCAATGCCGCAGCAATGCCGCGACCACGCAGCGCGTTGGGCACGAAGGTACGATAGATATCCAGGGTCTGTTTCCCCAGATCCATATAGGTCAGGTAGGCACGATGACCGTCCACATTGGTCTCGAACTGATGACCAGCCTGGTCATGGTGGATGGACAACGCCTCGCTCATCACTACTCCTCGCGGGTCTTGAATTAACCCCTACCTTACCGATGTTTTTCCGGCGAAGGAACCTCTACGCCACCCCGTGTCTGCTTGGACACTGAGAAGAACTGCACCGATCTCGCGCAACCGGACACGTATCAAATAGTAGGCACCAAAAGCGGAAATGCTCAAGGCGCACTCGTCATCGCGTCGATTGCGGTGGTTCAGCGCAGCGTACGTAGCAGCGGCTCGACCGAACATCTCCCCTGGTCGATAGCCTGAACATTGCCGGATGTTGAGACTTAAGACGAGCACGGCTTGTTAAAGTCACCTCTACATGCACAAAGAGGCGTGAGCCGCTCCGCAAATCCTGAACAAAAGTGTAGACGAATCGATATAGAGCGACTTTAGCGCTAGAGCGTGAAACAGCCGCAAGCGTCAGCCAGCTTTACATGCAGGTCGCTCAGGACGGGCTTCCCAGCTGAACACTTTCTATACAGAGCGATTAAAAGTTGCTCGAAAAAGATTCAGCGCCTACAATTTTTTTTGCTTCTTGCGCTACGTCAGTTTACTTACTACAAGTAATGGGTAGTATGTACGCCGGCTATTTCCTCACTCTGAGGAGACAGCTACTTAATAGAAAGTCCTTGAAGGGGAACACGATGAACAACGTTCTGAAATTCTCTGCTCTGGCTCTGGCCGCAGTTCTGGCCACCGGTTGCAGCAGCGTATCGAAAGAAACCGAAGCACGCCTGACCGCTACTGAAGACGCAGCAGCTCGCTCCCAGGCTCGTGCAGACGAAGCCTACCGTAAAGCTGATGAAGCTCTGGCTGCTGCTCAAAAAGCACAACAGACTGCTGACGAAGCTAACGAGCGTGCTCTGCGCATGCTGGACAAAGCTAGCCGCAAGTAATAGTCCTTCGGGATTGTTATCAAGCCGACCCATTTTTGGGTCGGCTTTTTTATTGCCTGGGCTTTGCTGGAGGCAATAAAAAACCCGCCGATGCTGCCAAGCCTCGGCGGGTTGTTTGAAGCGATTACTGCAGGTCGATCGGCGTGTTCGACGCCACAGGCACGGAGGTATTCGGCACGGCGATTTCTACCGGCAGGCCATCTTCAGCAGCGACCACGTCGCGCACCACATCCCAGTTCATGCGCAGGTTGTTGGTGATGTCCTCACGCTTGAGCATCGCGTTGATCACAGCCGTGTGCTTGTCGACCACCGACGGGCTGCCATTGTCGTCCAGTGGCGTATGCGCTTCCAGGTAAACCTTGCCGCCACTCATGCCGAACTTGTACGGGTCGTTGAGGATCCGCACCGACGTTCCCACCGGTACCATGCCGGCCATTTCCAGCACGTTGTTGTTGAACATGCGGAAGCAGCCATGGCTGGTCCGCATGCCGATGCCGAACTTCTTGTTCGAACCGTGAATCAGGTAGCCCGGCGTGCCCAACGTGAACTTGAACGGCCCCAGAGGGTTGTCTGGACCGGCTGGCACGACGTTTGGCAATGGATCGCCATCGGCGGCGTGTTCGGCCTTGATCGAGGCTGGAGGGGTCCAGGTCGGGTTCGGTGTTTTGGCAGTGATGCTGGTGTGAGCGATTGGCGAGCCCCAACCTTCACGACCGATACCCAGCGGGAAGGTGTACACCACGTTCCGGCCTTTGGGGTAGTAGTAGAGGCGATACTCGGCCAGGTTGATCACGATGCCTTCACGCGGGCCAGGCGGCAGGATGAAGCGCGTTGGCAGTACGATTTCGGTGCCAGCACCTGGCAACCACGGATCGACACCCGGGTTGGCGGCGACCATTTCCAGGTAGCCCAGATCGTAGGTGGTGCCCAGATCGGCAAAGGTGTCTTCGTACTTGGCTTTGACTGTTTGCACCTGGCCGACGATATCTTCGCCCGGCGGCGGTAAAGGCAACTCCAACGCGGCAACGGGACCCGCCACACACAAGGCGGCAAGAGACAAGCAGCGGGTGACGGCAGGAAAGCGCGGCAACATCCAGAACATCCTTCGTATGACCAACAGAGGGTATGGGAGCGAGATTGTACACCGACACTCCCGAATTCGGGGAGCCGGGTCGATGGATGCCCTGGAGCTGCCGAAGGCTCGGGCCGCGTTCGGACGATCTTTCGACCTTTAGATTAGAGCTCGAAACGCAACTCTGGCCAGATCGGCGACGTACCGCGCTTCTGCGATTCGAGGATCGCCCGGCACAGCGAGCACAGTCGCTGGTCCTGAAACACCGTCCGGTCAACGCCCGACCAGCGCGGTTGCGCCGGCAACAAGGTGCCGCACAAGGTACGGTCGGCCGAGCCGCCCAACTCCAGTTGACGCGTCACCAGATGCACCCGGACTTCCTGGCAGGCGAACAGATCCAGCTGTTCGTCAGGCTCGATCAGTTGGTAGGCAAACAGGGACCAGGCGGGACGCGGCATCGGGGGCTCCAAATCAGGGGGCGCCACATTAGCCGAAAGACTGCCGCTAGAAAAGCGTCATAACAGCGGTTTTAGCGCAGGCCAGACATTTTCCAGCAACTTGCCCTGCGCTGCGACCGCCGGGTGAATGCCATCGGCCTGCATCAGCGCGGGATTCCCGCCGATTCCCTGAAGAAAAAACGGCACCAGCGGGACTTTTTTTTCGTTGGCCAGATCGCTGTAAACCTTCGCGAAAGCCTCGGTGTAACGCACCCCATAATTGGGTGGCAGTTGCATACCGAGTAACAACACCTTGGCACCGCTGGCCCTGGCGTTGTCGATCATCGACGCAAGATTTTGTTGCAATTGCGTTGGCAGCAATCCACGCAGCCCGTCGTTGCCTCCCAACTCGAGGATCACCAGCTCAGGTTTATGCTCTGCAAGCAGCGCCGGCAGGCGTGCCTGGCCGCCGGCACTGGTATCGCCACTGATGGACGCGTTAACCACCGTCTCGGTGAAACCGTCGTGCTTGAGCCGCTGCTCGAGCAACGACACCCACCCTTGCCGGGTATCCAGGCCGAAAGCTGCGCTGATACTATCGCCAACGATCAGGACAGTACCCGCCGCTGCGTTCTGGGCCATGCACATCAAGGCCAGGCCAGCACTCAAAAACCACACACGCATCGGACTCTCCATGGGCGCAAGCATTCTCACTGCGCGGAACCTTAGCAAAGTGGTTCCCAGCGCGGAAGGTGAACTGACCATCCTGCACGAACTCAGCCTGGAACTGAACAAGGGCGACAGCCTGGCCATCGTCGGCAGTTCCGGTTCCGGCAAATCCACCCTGCTCGGACTGCTGGCCGGTCTCGACCTGCCCAGCAGCGGCGAAGTCACCCTGGCCGGGCAAGCCCTGAGCCATCTGGATGAAGACCAACGCGCACGAATCCGCGCCGAGCATGTCGGCTTTGTGTTCCAGTCGTTCCAACTGCTCGACAGTCTCAATGCCCTGGAAAACGTCATGTTGCCGCTGGAACTGGATGGCCGCAAAGACGCCCGCGAACGCGCCACCGAACTGCTGTGCCGCGTCGGTCTGGGCCAACGCCTGAGCCATTCGCCGCGCCAGCTCTCCGGCGGCGAACAGCAGCGCGTAGCCATCGCCCGGGCATTTGCTGCTGAACCCGATGTGCTGTTTGCCGATGAACCCACCGGCAACCTCGACACGCACACCGGTGAGCACATCAGCGATTTGCTCTTCGAACTCAATAAAGAAAGCGGCACAACACTCGTCCTGGTCACACACGACGAACGCCTCGCGCACCGCTGCCACCGCTTGATCCGCCTTGAAGCCGGCCTGTTGGTCGTCGCCCCTCTGGAGCCTTGATGGCACGTTTGCCGCTGTTGCGCCTGTTCAGCCTCGCCATTCGCCAATTGCTGCGCGACGCTCGCGCCGGAGAGCTACGGGTGTTGTTCTTCGCCCTGCTGGTGGCTGTGGCGGCGAGTACCGCCATCGGCTACTTCGGCGCTCGCCTGAACGGTGCCATGCTGCTGCGTGCGACCGAGTTTCTCGGGGCTGACGTATTGCTGGAAGGCAGCTCGCCCGCCCGCCCGGAACAAATACAATCCGGTAAGGAGCTGGGGCTGCAACACGCTCAAGTGGTGGAGTTTTCCAGCGTCATCGCCACCGACAATGGCATTCAGCTGTCGAGCATCAAAGCTGTGGATGGGATCTATCCACTGCGCGGCCAGCTGAAAAGCGCGCCCGCTCCGTTCGCCCCCGAAGTGGCCGGAGGAAGTCCGAAACCGGGCGAGGCCTGGGCCGAGGCACGCTTGCTGACGGCACTGAACCTGAAGGTCGGTGACAGCATCGACGTCGGCCTGAAAACCCTGCACCTGACGCGCGTACTGACCTATGAACCGGATCGCGCCGGCAATTTCTACAGCCTCACGCCCCGGGTGATGATCAATCTCGCCGACCTGACGGCCACCGGCGTAGTCCAGCCCGGCAGCCGGGTCAGTTACCACGAACTCTGGCGCGGCAGCGCGGCGGCCCTGGAAACCTATCGGCAACTGATCAAGCCGGGGCTGGCCGCCAACCAGCGGCTACAGGACGCCCGTGACGGCAACCGGCAAATCGGCGGAGCCCTGGGCAAAGCCGAACGCTACTTGAACATGGCCAGTCTGGTCGCCGTGCTGTTGTCCGGCGTTGCCGTCGCGCTCTCGGCAACCCGTTTCGCCACCCGCCGCTTCGACGCCAGTGCGCTGCTGCGTTGCCTTGGCCTTTCGCGCCGGGAAACCCTGCTGTTGTTCAGCGTGCAACTGACAGTGCTCGGCCTGCTGGCCAGCCTCAGCGGCGCCCTCCTCGGCTGGCTCGCGCAGTTGGGGTTGTTCGCCTTGCTCGGTGAATTGCTGCCCTCTGATGTACCTCCCGGAGGACTGCTGCCGGCAGTCGCCGGGATTGGCACCGGACTGGTCGCACTCGCCGGATTCGCCCTGCCGCCCCTGGCCGCACTGGGTCGCGTTCCACCGCTGCGGGTACTGCGCCGCGACATACTGCCGATCCCTTCAAGCACCTGGATGGTTTATGGCACCGCATTGGCAGCCTTGGGGCTGATCATGTGGCGTTTGAGCCTGGACCTGCTGCTGACCTTCGCGCTGCTCGGTGGCGGCGTCATCGCAGCACTGGTCCTCGGCGGCCTGTTGCTGCTGGTGCTCAACAGCCTGCGTCGCCTGCTGGCCCGTGCGCCCTTGCCATGGCGGCTGGGTCTGGGCCAATTGCTGCGCCACCCATTGGCGGCGGCGGGGCAATCGCTGGCCTTCGGTTTGATTCTATTATCGATGGCCCTGATCGCCCTGCTGCGCGGTGAGTTGCTGGACACCTGGCAGAACCAGTTGCCAAAAAACGCCCCCAACTACTTCGCACTGAATATTTTGCCCGCCGACAAACAGGCCTTCACCGATCGCCTGATTGAACTGTCCGCTCAATCCGCGCCGCTGTACCCGGTGGTGCCGGGGCGGCTGATCAGCATCAACGGCGAACCGGTTCAGGGTATCGTCAGCAAGGACACTGAAGGCGATCGGGCTATCCAGCGTGATCTGAGCCTGACCTGGGCTGCCGACCTGCCCGCGGGCAACAGCATCACGGCCGGCAGTTGGTGGTCTGCGCAGCCTACAAGCGAGGTACCCGGCGTTTCGGTGGAAGGCAAAGTGGCCGAGAGCCTGAAACTCAAACTCGGCGACCATCTGGTCTTCACCGTCGGTGGGATCAACCGCGAGGCGCAGGTCACGAGCCTGCGCAAGATCAACTGGGACAACTTCCAGCCGAACTTCTTCATGATCTTCCAGCCCGGCACCTTGAAAGACCTGCCAGCCACGTACCTGACCAGTTTTTACCTGGCGGCCGGTCACGACCAACAGATCATCGACCTGTCGCGGGCGTTCCCGGCGGTGACCATTCTGCAGGTCGAAGCTTTGCTCGCGCAGCTGCGCAGTATCCTTGAGCAAGTCACCCTGGCAGTCGAGTACGTGCTGTTGTTCGTGCTGGCGGCCGGCATGGCGGTGTTGTTTTCCGGCTTGCAGGCGACGCTCGATGAGCGCATTCGCCAAGGCGCGCTGCTGCGTGCACTGGGCGCCGAACGGCAGTTGTTGGTCAAGGCCCGGCGGATCGAGTTCGGCTTGCTCGGCGCGGTCAGCGGTTTGCTCGCGGCGCTGGGGTCGGAACTGGTGAGTCTGGTGCTTTACCGCTATGCGTTCGATCTGGCCTGGCATCCGCATCCGTGGCTGCTGTGGCTCCCGGTGATTGGCGCGTTGCTGATCGGCGGTGCGGGCGTGTTCGGCACTCGTCGGGCGCTGAATGCCAGCCCACTGACAGTCTTGCGCGAGGGTTGATAGACTCGACACTTCCTAACCAAAAGAAACTGCAATGAGCCGCTATCGCCCTCCTCGCACCGCCGGCACCGCCCTCATCACTCCCGAGGGCGAAGCACGGATGCGTGCCGAGTTCCATGAGCTCTGGCATGTACGCCGCCCCCAGGTGACTCAATCGGTCAGCGAGGCGGCTGCGCAGGGCGACCGTTCTGAGAACGCCGAGTACACCTACGGCAAAAAGATGCTGCGCGAGATCGACAGCCGTGTGCGGTTTCTCACCAAACGGCTGGAAGCGCTCAAGGTTGTCAGCGAAAAACCCAGCGATCCGAACAAGGTCTACTTTGGAGCCTGGGTAACCATCGAAGATGAACACGGCAAAGAATCGCGCTATCGCATCGTCGGCCCGGATGAGCTGGACCTCAAACAAGGCCTGATCAGCATCGACTCACCGCTGGCGCGGGCCTTGATCGGCAAAGCGCTGGACGCCGAAGTCCGGGTGCAGACGCCTACTGGCGAGCAGTTCGTGTATATCGTCGCAATCGACTATCCCTGAACCTCGGCTGAGCCTCAGCGACGGGTAATCAACCCTTGGCGAGCAACGCGCGTCAGTTGCTTGATCACTTCGGCCGCGTCTTCGGCGCTGGGCGACTGGATCACGGCCAGATCGAAACTGTCGCTGGCAAAACGCGCCAGCGATTCACCGTCTTCGACAAACTGGATCAGGAACGCTGCCGGGCCGCCGGTACGACGTGGCCAGCCATCCAGATAACGCAGCAGCGTCGGCTGATGATTACCGCCAAGGAGGATTTTAGGATTGCGCTGGGTCAGGTGTGCCGTGATCGGCGCGGGACGTACTGGGGGGCGTAGTGCATTCATCGTGTCGTGTCTCTGCCTCAAAAGTCTGCATGGCAGGTGAGAGGCAACACCGAACCAGCGCTTTAGCGGTATTTCGAAGCCTGTTTCAAGCTTCTATCGGCAACTGGATGAGTTACCTGGCGCCCCGCAAGTAGCTGTTTAAATCGGCGCATGGCAAACATCCTAGAGAAGCCGACAGGACAGTGTCAAGAATCTCGCGCAACAAAAAGGCCCGAACAATTCGGGCCTTATTGTTGAGCCAAAGCGGTCAGCCGGTGATGGCGCGATCTGCCGACAGCTTGCCGGCGCCTTCGATTAGTACAGCAATGCTACCGCCGAGCAAGGCCAGGGCGAATTCATAACCGTTGTTGGCCAGAAACAGACCGTTGTGAATGTGCACCGAGAAAATAGCGACCAGCGAGAGGAAGGTCAGCCCCAGCGCTGCCGGGCGTACCAGCAAACCGATGATCAGCGCCAGACCGCAGAAGAATTCGGTACCACCGGCCAGAATCGCCATCAGGTGACCCGGCGCCAGGCCGATGCTTTCCATGTACTGCGCAGTACCGGCAATGCCATAACCGCCGAACATGCCGAAGAGTTTCTGTGAGCCGTGGGCAGCGAAGATGACGCCGACGAAGATTCGCAGAACGGTCAAGCCGTAGCCAGCGCGGGTGGACAGTACCTTGTTGATCAGAGTGCTCATGCTGTTTCATCCATTGTGAGGGCGTGTGTATGGGTTGGTCGCTATATTAATCAGTAAATCTCATGTTAAAAGCGCAAAAAACCCGCCATAACAATCAGTTTAGTCGATCATTTACGAGAGGCAACTTTCTGCCCCTGCGGCTCCAACGACTCCCGTTCCCGGTCATATGCCAAAAAGTATTTATTCACACTATTAACATAGCTGACTGGACCCATTCCCACCTGCTCCATAGCAATGCGCTCGACCTGGAAAAACCACTGATTGGGGTTCAGGCCACGGCGCCGGGCCTCGGCACGCATCCCCTGAACACGTTCCGGCCCGATGTTGTAGGCCGCCAGAACGAAGGCCATGCGCTCACGTTCATTGAGCTTGGGACTGGCGAAAAACTTGTGACGGATCATAGCCAGGTACTTGGCCCCGGCCTGCACATTGCTGTCCACGGACTGAATGTTATTAACCCCGACCCGTTGCGCCGCCGACGGGGTAATTTGCATCAATCCGGTCGGACCACTGCCGCTGCGGGTGCCGGGTTCAAGCGCTGACTCCTTGAACGCCAGCGCCGCCAGGTTCAGCCAGTCCATGCCCTGCTCTCGGGCGTGCTTTTGCAGGACCGGGCGCAGCTTTTCGAGACGCTGACGGTCGGCGCGGGCCAGCGGGTAGTGAACCTGGTACAAGCGTCGGTAGATGCGCAAGAAAGCTACATCTTGATCGGAGGGGGTTTTATAGGCTTGCAGGAATCGATCAATGCTCGCTCGCAACATCGACGCATCGCGACGCACGAACCAGTACTCCTTGCCCGGCTCGCTGATGACCACCTGCCGATCAATGCGCAGCCTGGGCAGGATCTTGCCCCAGCGCTCAGCGATCGGTTGCTCGACGATGGTCAGGTGAAAAATTCCGCCCTGCACCATCTCCAGCACGTCTTCGACTGCCAGACTCGGGTCGACCCACTCGACCTTGACCGGCGGCAGTTTGTGCAGCGCCAGCTTCTGATTGATCTGGTTGATGGCTTCACCGGCCGCGCTACCAGTGGTCAGCGCCAGGGTTTTGCCGGACAGTTGCTCAAGACGGGTGTAGCGGCGCTCGCCCTTGATTCCCACCAACAGCAACGGCACGTTACTGACGATCGGCTCGCTGGTACTGACCGCAAGTGCGGACTGCGCATCCAGTAACTCCCCCGGTGCCACCAGGTCACCCTCGCCGCGCTGTAAAGCGCCGAGCAATTGATCCTTGGCTTTGGGAATGATCTTGAGGGAGATTTCCTGACCGTCACGGGCGTGGCCATTGAGGTACTGCTCGAAGGCTCGCAGGCGATGATATTCGACGCCAATGGTCTGGCCCTGGACTTCACCGGAGCTGTTGCGGCTCTGATTGACCAGCACCCGCAGCACGCGGCTGCCACGAATTTCCGCCAGATCGCGGACCTTGCCCGACTGAACGGCCTCCACGGGACCCGTCAACCGCGCAACCGCCGGCATCGGCAGCAGCATCGACAAACACAGCAGTAGCAAAACCTGGAGTCGTGTCATCCGTTCTCCGGAAAGAATACTGTCCAACGTCTCGATAGTTCGAGCAGAGGGTCGACAGAAACAGAGCGCCTGGAGCGCTGGCAGAGTGCGAAAGATTGCAGCAGCGACGGCCAACTGGCCCGTCGAAGCTCTCTTCCGGCATCAAAAGACAGCTTTAACTCTTTGTAGTTCTTCGTTTTTATTATAATTCTACGGCTCTGGTATGCTTTCCGGCCAAAGGCTAGGGTCACACCATGCAACTCATCGACATCGGCGTCAACCTGACCAACCCCAGTTTTGCCGACAAACACCAGGCAGTACTCGACCGTGCCTATGCCGCTGGCGTCTGCCAACTGGTGTTGACCGGTACCAGTGTCGAGGGCAGCGAACAGGCCCTGGAACTGTGCCAGCAACTGGACGAAAGCGGGCAGCGACTGTTCTCCACCGCCGGTATCCACCCGCATTCGGCCAGTGACTGGAATGCCGACAGCGCTCAACGTTTGCGCAGTTTGCTCAAAGAACCCAACGTGCGTGCGGTCGGCGAATGCGGGCTGGATTTCAATCGCGACTTCTCGCCCCGTCCGCAACAGGAAAAAGTCCTCGAAGAGCACCTGGCAATGGCGGTCGAGTTGCAACTGCCGGTGTTCCTCCATGAGCGTGACGCCAGTCAGCGACTGTTGGAAATTCTGCGTGACTTCCGCGACCAGTTGCCGGCCGCCGTGGTGCATTGCTTCACCGGTGAGCAGCGGGCGCTATTCAGTTATCTGGACCTTGACCTGCATATCGGCATCACCGGCTGGATTTGTGACGAGCGCCGCGGCACTCACCTGCACCCGCTGGTCCGCGAGATCCCGCGTGGGCGCTTGATGCTCGAAAGCGACGCGCCGTATCTGTTGCCCCGCAGCCTGCGCCCCAAGCCAAAAAACGGGCGCAATGAACCGGCGTATCTGACCGAAGTACTGCGTGAAGTGGCGTTGCATCGCGGCGAAAGCCTGGAAGACGTAGCGGCCCACAGTACCGCGTGTGCGCAAGCGTTTTTCGGGTTGCCGTCGGTTGATTGAACCCGCTGCACCCTGCTTCTCATTGATCCACATCAAAAGTCCCTTCGCTGAGTAGCGGCACAATAATGGCACCTTGCCAAAACTGTTTCCGCTATCAGAGAAGACCTCCATGGGTGCCTGGCTTAGCAACATTTCGCTGAAATACAAATTCTGGGCGGTCAACGCGGTCGCCTTCGTCACCACCCTGCTGTTAGTGCTGTATGCCGTGCAACTTGAGCAACAGTCACGCAGCCAGGCTTCACGGCTGTCAGCCGTCGCTCAGGCGAAGCTGATCAGCGGCTGGCCGCTCAGCCAAGCCTTGCCTGAAGCCGAGCATTTTCTGAGCTTCAGCAAAGGCCAGATTCCCACGCGGAACCAACAGCCACTGCCCGAGCTGAGCAACGCCAACGGCTGGGTCGAAATCAATGAAATGCCATTATTTGGCGACAACCCGTTGATCGGCGCTGAGGTGCTATCGCGTGCGAACGGCGAGCAGATTGCCGTTCTGGCCTATGGCCCGAGCCTGAGCCAGGTGTTCGGCGAACGCTTCGCCAACTACGCGGCGGCCGTGTTCATCCTGATGCTGGCGATGCTGGGTGCTTCGCAACTGTTGATCCGCTTCCTGCTCAGCCAGCTCAACACCCTCAAGGATGTGATGCTCCACGTCGAGAAAACCGGTGACCTCTCGGCTCGCGTACCGCTGGCCTGCACCGATGAGGTGGGCCAGATGGCCAGCGCCTTCAACGCCATGCAGGCCGGTTATCAGCGCGTGGTCAACACCGTGGCCAATACTGCCCGCCAACTGGATGTCGGCGCGGCGCGTCTGGCCGCCAGCATGAACGACGTACGCCACGGCATGCTCGGCCAGCAAAGCGAAACCGATCAGGCCGCCACTGCGATCAATGAAATGTCGGCCACGGTCTATCACATCGCTCAACATGCCAGCGCCACTCGCGACCTCTCGCAAACCGCCGACACCCTTGCCGGCAGTGGTCAGGAAGTGGTCAGCCGGGTACAAAAGTCCATCGCCGGGCTCTCCACCGGAGTGCAGCAAACCGCCGAGATGATTCAGCGTCTGGCCGAAGACAGCCAGAAAATCAACGGCGTGGTCAGCGTGATTCACAGCATCGCCGAGCAAACCAACCTGCTGGCCCTGAACGCCGCCATCGAAGCGGCGCGTGCCGGGGAAATGGGCCGAGGCTTTGCGGTGGTCGCCGATGAAGTGCGCAATCTGGCCAAGCGTGTGCAGACCTCTACCGACGAAATCACCAACATGATCTCGGCGCTGCAAGCCGGTACACGGGATGCGGTGGACTTCATGCAGGAGAGTTCGTTCAAGGCCGACGACTGTGTACAGCAGGCTCAAGAGGCTGGCGCCGCGCTGGCAGAAATCACCGGTGCAGTGGCGCAGATGCGTGAAAGCAACACCCAGATTGCCGTGGCCGCGGAACAGCAGAGCCAGGTGGCAGAGGAGATGAACCGTGCGGTGGTGAGCATCCGTGACGTCACCGTGAACACCGTGCAGCAGACCGTGGATTCGGCCACCACCAGCAATGAACTGGCGACGCTGGCCGGTGAGTTGAGCAAGGCAATCGGCCAGTTGAAGCTCTAATGTCAAAAGATCGCAGCCTGCGGCAGCTCCTACGCTGATCGCGTTCTTCTGTAGGAGCTGCCGCAGGCTGCGATCTTTTTTGCCCATCACACCTATCGCGTCGATAGCCAGCCTTGATTCGCCGCCTACAATTGCCCCACCTATCCTTCAACTATGTGTTCAACACGGATCGAGGATTACCAACATGGGCAAACGTCACCCCAACCTTCCCGCCTGGCAATGGCGCGCCTACCCGCAAAACCACCAGCACCCGACCAATCTGGTGCTGCACCTGATTGCCGTGCCGCTGTTTATCGTGGCCTTTCTGTTGATCGTTTCCGGGGTGTTCGGCCTGAGTGTTCTGAACGTGGCCATCGGCGTCGTGGGCTTGCTCGCCGCGCTCGCTTTGCAACGCCACGGTCACAGCCTGGAGGCGTAAGCCTGCGAGCCGTTCAGTGATCGCAAAGATGCTGTGTCACGCTTGCTGGTCGAGCAATTCCTGACGTTTCCGCGCTTTCTCCTCAGCGGCGGCTGCTGGCGCGCCTGGCGCGAACGGCATCACCGCTAAAGGTCTTACGCGAAAATAGCCACCGTCTGCCGACTCAGCGCAATCAACTGCCCTTCAGCGCTCCACAGCGCGGCGGCGGCGTGACCATATCCGTCACGGGCGTGTTCGATTTCCACAAGATATTTGCACCAGTCCAGCGTGCTCAAGGCCTGCAATGGCTGAACGAATTCGATGGTCCAGGTCAGGGTGCTGCCCGCCGCCGGTCTCTTCAAATGCGGCAACAACGCCGGCGGCCATGCATCCACTAGCGCCAGAATGTGCGCCTCGGTGACCGGTTCCTCTTTGACATCGCCACGCAGGCGTACCCAACCGCCCATTTCCCGGGATTTATTCCCGGTAAACGGCAAACCGCCGACACTCCAACGCATCGCCAGGTGGCGCATGAACTCGGGGGTTACGCCTTTGATGTAGGGCAGTTCCTGGCAGTCATCCCAGTGTTTCATCTCGGGTGCCGGCTCGGCCACCACCTCGACTTCGGAAGGACGGGAAGCGCCAAAGCTGCCCTGAACCAGGGTCACCACCTGGCCGTTCTGCAAGGCTCGCCCCAGTACCTGACTGACCGCTTTGCCTTCGCGCAGCACATCCACTTCAAAGCTGATGGGGACACCGGGTTCGGCCGGGCCGACAAACGTGATCGCCAACGAACGCACCGGGCGATCCGCCGGGACTTTCGCACGCATGGCTTCGTACTGCAAAGCGGCGACCAGACCGCCGAAACTGGCGCGGCCCTGGGCCCACTCCGCCGGAATAGACAGCTCATGCGGTGAACTGCGCACGGCGTCGAGCAAATCGGAAAAGCGCATGGAAACCTCAAGGCTGGGAAAGGATTGAATGATGTTAACCAGCCAGCAGCGCCTGTACAGCGCCTATTCCGGCCAAAGAGGCTGGCAGATAGGCCGCCAACGGCGACGAAAGGCAATCCGCGTCAGGCTTTGAAGCAAGCCGATATGAGTTTGTCGAGCACCTGATCGGCGCGACCTTCAGCCTTGGTCATGGTTGCCCGCCAGACGGCCACGCAAGGCAGCAAGTCGGGCTCGTGCTCGGCACGGGCCAACCATTGCCAGCAATCGTGCCACTCGCCGAGGGCTTCTTGTGCCGACTTGAGACGCGGCATGGCCGCTTCGGGCAGGCGATCCAGTTCGGGGTAGGCTTCAATCGCATAGCGCACGCGCTTGATCAACAGCCGCAGACGATGGCGGTCATGCGCGGGATCGTGCAGGGCCACATCCAGCGCTTTCCATTGCTTGGCCAGGCGTTTCTCGATACAAGCACGCAAGCCCTTGAGCAAACCTTGACGCTGGGAGGCGCGCAAAAAGCGCGGAAAGGCATCAAGGATCATCAACAACTGCGCCAGTTCCGGGCTGCCGGCTACAGCCGGATAGGCTTGCGCCATTTGCACCATTCGGCGCTTGGCCGCGTCCGCTTGACCGTGCGCCAGCAAGTACGCCGCCAATACCTCATGGTCGCGCAACGGTGTCGTCAGGCTTCCAACGCTCGCGGCTGCCGCCTCCAGTTGCTCGACACCGGGCAAGCCACGCAATGGCCGCAACAGGCTGCGCAGACGGCGAACCGTCGTGCGCAAGTCATGCAGCGCTTCTGCGTCGGTATTGGCGCTCAGGCGCGCCTGACAGGCCAGCAAACGCACGTCCAGCCCCAACACCCGAGCCACCAACCGATCGACCAACGCAGACATGGCTTTCTCCAACGTGACGAGCAACATTAGAACGCAAACTTTAGCCTATGCTGGCCATGTCACCGGGGGCCTACATTGCGCTACGTCATTGCATCCTCAACGCCCCGCACGGGATTCGCGAATATAGAAGCGTGCCTTCTCGGCTTTTTTGGAGCAGCCCTCGTAGGCTTCGAACTGCTGCTGGGTCTTGGCCCCGGTCAGCAACGAAAGGGCCTTGGAGTAACTCACGGTGCCGGCGAAGCCTTCAGCCTTGGCGATGTCCAGCTCATGCCAGGCGGCGTCCAGTTGACTACCGCAACTGTCGCGGTAAGCGGTTTTACCTGCGCAACCGGTCAGTACTAACGCGATCAATGGCAGACAGATCCAGGCTTTCATCAATGATTCCTCGAGGTATAAAAAACAATCGTGCAGGGTAAGACGGCCAACGCCACAAAAAGTGCCTTAGCCCATCCATGGAAACTATAGCCCCCGCGAGAATACCCATGTGCCTTCATTGAGTGTCGAAAAACGACGCTAACGGCTTGGCTCTGAATCAGCATGATTGAAGCACGCCCCTCATTGGGTGCATTGTTGAAGTCTGTTCGATGAAGGGGCGAATCATGAAAAAGCGTGTCGCATTGGTGCTGGGCTCAGGCGGAGCCCGGGGCTACGCCCATATCGGGGTCATCGAAGAAATCGAAAGGCGCGGTTATGACATCGCCTGTATCGCCGGTTGCTCCATGGGGGCGGTGGTCGGCGGCATCTACGCCGCCGGCAAACTCAACGATTACCGCGACTGGATCGAGAGCCTGGACTACCTCGACGTGTTGCGCCTGGTGGATGTGAGCTTTCGTCTCGGGGCGATACGCGGCGAGAAAGTCTTCGGGCAGATCCGCAAGATCGTCGGCGAGATCAACATCGAAGACCTGCGCATCCCCTACACGGCCGTCGCCACCGACCTGACCAACCAGCAGGAAATCTGGTTCCAGGAAGGCTGCCTGCACCAGGCGATGCGCGCCTCTGCGGCGATTCCAAGTTTGTTCACGCCGGTGATGCAGGGCAATCGCATGCTGGTCGACGGCGGCTTGCTCAACCCGCTGCCGATTGTTCCGGTGGTATCGAGCCATTGCGACCTGATCATTGCGGTCAACCTCAACTCGGCCAACCAGCGGCACTATCAGCTACCGGTGATCCAGCGCCCTGCCGCATTCAAGAGCCGCTTCGACAACCTGATCAACTCCCTCGGCTCGCGCCTGCCGTTCCGGCGCAAACAGGCCGAACAATTGCTGCTCCTGGAACAGGAAGCACTGCGCAGCGCAGCCGCCGAAATCAACCCCTGGCTCGACTCCGCCGAACCCGAGTCGCAGCAACCCGCCGCTGCGCCGGAAACCGACGGCACGCCAAAATCCGCCACTGGCTCATTTATCATCGACAACGTGGGCCCCGCCTCGTTGCTGGACTTGATCAACCAGAGTTTCGAGGTGATGCAAACGTCATTGGCGCAGTACAAGATCGCCGGTTATCCACCGGACATCGTGATCAACGTGCCAAAGCGGGTTTGCCGGTTTTTCGAGTTCTACAAGGCGCCGGAGCTGATCGCGCTGGGACGGGAGATTGCCCGGGATACGCTGGATCGGTATGAGAATGAGCGGGATTAAGCGTTTTCAAGATCAAAAGATCGCAGCCTACGGCAGCTCCTACGCGGTATTTGCATACATCCTGTAGGAGCTGCCGCAGGCTGCGATCTTTTTGACAGTCCCTCTAGTTCAAGGATTCCAGCAGCCGATACCCCACCCCCGCCTCGGTCAGGATAAACCTCGGCCGGGTCGGGTCATCCGCCAGTTTCTGGCGCAGATGCCCGACCACAATCCGCAGGTAGTGACTGTCTTCGGTGTGGGTCGGGCCCCAGATGTCCTTGAGTAGCTGCTGTTGGGTGATGACCCGCCCGGCGTGGCGCGCCAGTTGCGCCAGCACCGAGTACTCCTTGCGGGTCAGCGCCACTTCGGTACCGTCCAGCAACACCCGCCGATACGCCAGATCGACCGTCAACGGGCCGAATTTGAGCGCTGCTTCCTGAGCCTCACCCATCGGAGCCTGCCGCAACAAGGCCCGAACCCGCGCCAGAAACTCCTGAATGCCGAACGGCTTGGTCACGTAGTCGTTGGCGCCGCCATCCAGCGCTTCGACTTTCTGCCCTTCGCTGGCGCGCACCGACAGCACCAGCACCGGCACCGTCGACCATTCACGGAATTCGCGCAGCACCTGCTGGCCGTCCATGTCGGGCAGGCCGAGGTCAAGCACCAACAAGTCCGGCTTGTTCAGCGCGGCCTGGGCCAGGCCTTCGGTGCCGGTGCCGGCTTCAAGCACTTTGTAGCCCTGGGAGGCCAGGCTGATGCGCAGGAATTTGCGGATCTGCGGTTCATCGTCGATGACCAAAATGGTCGCGGTCTGGCTCATGGTTTCAAATCAGGCAAAAGAGGTGGCAGAAGAGTAGCGCAGGCAGTGTCAGGCTTCACTTTCAAACCCCGGCTGTTCCTGCAATGGCAAGTGGATGGTGATGCAGGTGCCGCGTCCTTCGATACCGTTAGCGACACTGATCCGCCCGCCATGGGCGCCGACCATGCCCTGACAGATTGCCAGACCCAGCCCGGTGCCCTGCCCGCCCCGATCACCACGAGCAGCGGTGTAGAACATGTCGAAGATCTTCGCGCGTTCGTCCTCGGGAATGCCAGGGCCCTCGTCACTCACGGAAAAAAACAGCTCGCTGTCATGGGTGCCGGCACTCAACTGCAAGCGGCCATGGGCCGGCGAAAAGCGCGCAGCGTTTTCCAGTACATTCACCAGCGCCTGCTCGATCAACGCCGCGTGTACATAAAGCAATGGCAACTCACCTGGCACATCGGTGCTCACCTGCAACGGCGCCAGTACTGCGCGCAAACGGTTGAGCGAACTGCCGACGATATCCGCCGGCGACACCCAATCGCGCGCCAGCTTCAGCGCGCCGTGGCCCAGGCGCGTCATGTCCAGCAGGTTCTGAATATAGCGGTCGAGCCGTTCGGCTTCATCGCGGGTGCCTTCAAGCAACTCACGACGATCCTCCAGCGGGATTGCCTCACCCAGCGCCAGCAAGCTGTCGATGCTGCCGCGCATGGACGTCAGCGGTGTGCGCAAATCATGAGACACCGACGCCAGCAAAGCGCTGCGCAATTGTTCGGTTTCACCGTGCAAACGTGCCGCCTCAAGGTCGTCGGCCAACTGCGCACGGGCCAGTGCTTGAGCCAGTGGCTGACTCAACGCGGTCAGCAAGCGCCGCCGCTGACCACTGAGCTGTTGCCCCTCTTTCGGGCAAACGCCGAGCAGGCCCAGCGGCCCGTCGTCGACCGACAACGGCCACCACCACCAACGACCGAACGGTAACGTGCCAGTGCCCATGCCGGCCGGTTGATCGTGCTGCCAGGCCCAATCGGCGGCAGCGCGCTCGGCTTCGGAAAACTGCAACGGGCCACCGGTTTCGACTTTCCAGCCGCCCTGCCCATCACGGTTAACCAGACACAATTGCAGATCGTTCCAGCCGACCAGATGCTGCGCTGCCGCGCTGATCACCGCTTGCCGGTCGGTGGCGGCGGTGAGTTTGCGCGACAGGTCGAGCAGTTCGCTGGTTTCTTGCTGAGTGTCGCGCAAGGCCTCTAACTGGCGCCGCTGGCGCGCAGCGAGGTTACCGGTGAGCGCGGCCATCAGCAGGAAAAACAGCAGCGTCAGCACGTCTTCTTCACGCTGAATGGCAAAAGAGAAGGTCGGCGGGATGAACAGAAAATCGTAGGTCAGAAATGACAGCGCGGCACACGCCAGCGCCGGCCCCAGACTGCTGCGCACGGCCACCAGTAACACCGCCGCAAGGAACACCAGCGAAATGTTCGGCAGCGGCAGAATACTCGACACCGCCCAGGCTAAACCGGTGGCCAACACCGTTGCCAACAGCGCCAGCACATAATCAAACCAGACCAGCGAGTGCGCCGAACGCTGGCGCGGTTGATGCTGTTGTTCATCGCTGTCGAGGACGTTGATTTCCAGTCCTCGGGCATTGCGCAACAAGCGTGAGGCCAACCCGCCGCCGAACAGTCGACGGCGCAAACGCTGACGCGATTGACCGACCAGCACCAGGCTGGCGCGGCGTTCGGCGGCGTGTTGAATCAGGGTTTTCGCGACCTCGCCAGCACGCAGCAATACCACCTCCCCGCCCAGCCGCTCAGCCAGTTGCTGGGCGCTTTGCAGGCGCAAACGCGATTGCTCGTCGCGCACGCTGCCGTTGTCCACATGCACCAGACTCCACGGCAAATGCCGACGCTGCGCGACCCGACTGGCATGACGCACCAGACGCTCGGCCTGAGCATCGCCGTCGACCCCCACCAGCAAACGACCGCGCACGGCCGGTGCCGCCTGGCCCAACTGTCGATAGCCGCGACTCAAGTCGTCATCGACCTGCGCCGCCGCAGTTTGCATCGCCAGTTCACGCAGGGCCGTGAGGTTGGTCTGGGTGAAGAACGCATCGATTGCCGCCCGCGCCTGCTCCGGCACGTAGACCTTGCCGTCACGCAGTCGCTCAAGCAGCTCGCGCGGCGGCAGGTCGATCAGCAGCAGTTCGTAGGCTTCTTGCAGCACCCAGTCCGGCAAGGTTTCGCGCACTTGTACGCCGGTGATCCCGCGCACCTGATCGTTAAGACTTTCCAGGTGCTGGACGTTGACCGTGGTGAAGACGTCGATACCCGCCGCCAACAACTCCTGAATGTCCTGCCAGCGCTTGGCATGGCGGCTGCCCGGCGCATTGCTGTGGGCCAGCTCATCGACCAGCACCAGTTTCGGCTTGGCCTTGAGCAAGCCATCGAGGTCCATTTCCTCGAGCATCACGCCACGGTATTCCGAGCGCACCAACGGTTGCTGCGGCAAACCACCGAGCAGCGCTTCGGTTTCCGCCCGACCATGGGTTTCCACCACCCCGGCAATGATTTTGACGCCCTGGCGCAGCTGGGTGTGAGCGGCTTGCAGCATGGCGTAGGTCTTGCCAACACCGGGGGCGGCACCGAGAAAAACCTTGAGCCGGCCACGACCATCGCGGGGTAAATCAGCTAACAGTGCGTCGGCGCGGCCGGAGTCGCTCATTGATTTCTCGCCTTTCAGATTCGGTTTCGTTGTTGCGGAAAAGATCGCAGCCTGCGGCAGCTCCTACAGGAGAGTGCGTTCTAACTGTAGGAGCTGCCGCAGGCTGCGATCTTTTGATCTACAGCTTTTCCAGCGCGATGTTCAATTCCAGCACATTGACCACCGGCGGACCAACCAACGGCTGTTCGATGTGCGCTTCCATCAACTGCTCGACCGTCGATATCGGCAGGTTGCGTGCCGCCGCAACCCGCGCCAGTTGATAGGCAATTGCCGCCGGTGGCAAGTGTGGATCGAGACCACTGCCAGAGGTGGTCAGCAACGCCAAGGGCACCGGCCCCTGTCCTGGCACCAGCAGTTTGTTGGCATCGTCGATCACCCGGGTTGCGAGTGCCGGATTACTCGGTGCCAGGTTGCTGGCACTGCTCGATACCGTTGCGAAAGCGCCCGCCGATGGCCGTGGGTGGAACCACGCATCACCGACAAAATCCTGGGCGATCAAGGACGAGCCGCGCACCTTGCCTTCGGCGTCACGCACCAGGCTGCCATTGGCCTGATCGGGGAATGCGACCTGGGCGACACCGGTCACCACCAGTGGATACGCGACGCCGGTGATCAGGGTCATCAGAACAAGCAGGCTCAGGGCCGGACGGATCATAGTGGACATTTCAAAACCCTCAATTCAGGTGAACGCCGCGCACGGGGCGCGGCGTGCAGCGGTTACACCAAATGCAGCGCAGTCAACAGCATGTCGATCGCCTTGATGCCCACGAACGGCACCACGATGCCGCCCACGCCGTAGATCAGCAGGTTGCGACGCAGCAGGTGCGCAGCGCTCGCGGCCTGGACGCGTACCCCACGCAACGCCAGCGGGATCAGCGCGACGATGATCAAGGCGTTAAAGACGATGGCCGAGAGAATCGCGCTCTGCGGACTGGTCAGACGCATGATGTTCAGCACGCCCAGTTGCGGGTAGATCGCGGCAAACAGCGCCGGCAGGATCGCGAAGTACTTGGCCACGTCGTTGGCGATGGAAAACGTCGTCAGCGCGCCACGGGTCACCAGCAGTTCTTTACCGATCTGCACCACGTCCAGCAGCTTGGTCGGATCGCTGTCGAGGTCGACCATGTTCGCCGCTTCACGCGCTGCCTGAGTCCCGTCATTCATTGCCATGCCGACGTCAGCCTGAGCCAGCGCCGGTGCGTCGTTGGCGCCGTCACCGCACATGGCGACCAGACGACCGTCGTTCTGCTCATGGCGAATGCGGGCGAGTTTTTTCTCTGGCGTGGCTTCGGCCAACACGTCATCGACACCCGCTTCTGCGGCAATCGCCGCAGCGGTCAGCGGGTTGTCGCCGGTCACCATGACGGTGCGAATCCCCAACTTGCGCAGCTCGGCGAAACGCTCACGAATGCCCGGCTTGACCACGTCCTTGAGGTGGATCGCACCGAGCAACTTGCCCTCGGCACACACCAGCAACGGCGTACCACCGCTTTGGGCGATCTTGTCGATTTCCCGGGACATCGGCGCCAGCATATCGGCGCGAGTCAGACCGACGAAGGCCAACACCGAATCCACCGCGCCTTTGCGATAGACGCGGCCCTGATAGTCAACACCGGACAAGCGGGTTTCGGCGCTGAATGGCACAACGGTCAGTACCTCAGCGGACGGTTCAGCCTGTGGATAAAGTCCGCGCAGGTACTCGACAATCGACTTGCCTTCGGCCGTGTCGTCGGCCAACGAGGCGAACAAAGCACCCTCAGCCAGCTCCTTGGCACTGACGCCCGGCGCGGCGTAGATCGCGGTGCAACGACGGTTACCGAAGGTGATGGTACCGGTCTTGTCCAGCAGCAGCACATGCACGTCACCCGCCGCTTCTACCGCACGCCCGGATTTGGCGATCACGTTCAGCCGCACCAGACGGTCCATGCCGGCGATACCGATGGCCGACAACAAACCGCCGATGGTGGTTGGAATCAGCGTCACCAGCAGCGCCACCAGGAACACCAGCGGCAGGTTGCCGTTGGCGAAGTGGGCGAATGGCTGCAAGGTCACGACCACTACCAGAAAGATCATGGTCAAGCCGATCAGCAGAATATCCAGCGCCACTTCGTTCGGGGTTTTCTGCCGTTTGGCCCCCTCAACCAACGCGATCATGCGGTCCAGGGTCGACTCGCCGGGGTTGGCGGTGATGCGCACCAGCAACCAGTCGGACACCAGTCGAGTGTTGCCGGTGACCGCCGAACGGTCACCGCCGGACTCGCGAATCACCGGTGCGGATTCACCGGTAATCGCCGCTTCGTTGACCGCGGCGATACCTTCGATCACCTCGCCGTCACCGGGGATCATCTCCCCGGCTTCGACGCGAACCACATCGCCTTTGCGCAGACTGGTCGCCGGCACCACTTGAAAGCTGCCATCGGCCTTTTTGCGACGAGCGCTGAGACCTTCGCTGCCGGCCTTGAGGCTGTCGGCGCGGGCCTTGCCGCGACCCTCGGCCAGTGCTTCAGCAAAGTTGGCGAACAACACGGTGAACCACAACCACAGGGCGATTTGCACCGCCACAAAGGTTGGCACCGCCGGGTCTGGTATCACGCACAGCACGGTGGTGAGGATTGCGGTCAGTTCGACCACCAGCATCACCGGCGAGCGCTTCAATTGCCGTGGGTCGAGTTTGACAAAGGCTTGCACCAGCGCCGGCCGCCACAGGGCCGAAATCGCGGTTTTCGGTTGCTCGACTGGTTGAGCCGGCGCAGCGTGCGGTGCGGTTTTTTTCGATACACGAACGGGCATATTCATCATCAAATCCCTCAGAAGCCCAGGCTCAAATGTTCAGCGATAGGGCCCAACGCCAGGGTCGGCAGGAAGGTCAGGCCACCCACCAGCAAAATGGTCACGGTCAGCAAAGTGACGAACAGCGGGCCATGGGTCGGGAAGCTGTTCTGGCCAATCGGAGCGGTTTTCTTCATCGCCAGGCTGCCGGCCAGGGCCAGTACCGGAAGGATGTAGCCGAAGCGCCCGATCAACATGCCCAGACCCAGCATCAGGTTATGGAATGGCGTGTTGGCGCTCAGACCACCGAATGCCGAACCGTTGTTGGCACTGGCCGAGGTGTAGGCATACAGCAGTTGGCTGAAACCGTGCGGGCCAGGGTTGCTGATAGCACCGGCAGGGCCAGGCAGACTCGCCGCAATGGCACCCAGTACCAGCACGCCGATCGGCATCACCAGCAAGGTCACCACCAGCAACTGGACTTCCTTGGCTTGCAGTTTCTTGCCGAGGTATTCCGGTGTGCGTCCGATCATCAGACCGGCGAGGAACACGGCGATCAGCACGTTGAGCAACATGCCATAGAGACCAGCGCCGACGCCGCCGAAGATCACTTCGCCGACCATCATGTTGATCAGCGCGACCATGCCGCTCAGCGGGTTGAGGCTGTCGTGCATGCCGTTGACCGAACCGTTTGAGGCCGCAGTGGTGGTCACCGACCAGAGCACAGTCGCGGTGGTCCCAAAGCGTGCTTCCTTGCCTTCCAGCGGTGCAGTCTGTTCGACCGCAACGTTGTTCAGAGTCGGGTTCGGCTGGTATTCAGCCCACAGCGACACCGCGCCACCGATCAGAAACAGCGCGAGCATGCAGGCGATGATCGCCCGGCTCTGACGCAGGTCCTTGACGTAGTGGCCGAAGGTGAACACCAGCGCCACCGGGATCAGGATGATCGAGGTCATCTCAAACAAGTTGGACCAGGCGGTCGGGTTCTCGAACGGATGCGCCGAGTTGACGCCGAAGAAGCCACCGCCGTTGGTGCCCAGTTGCTTGATCGCAATCTGGCTGGCCGCCGGACCCAGCGGAATGACTTGATCGACGCCTTGCATGGTCAAGGCGTTCACATAGTGCGCGAAGGTTTGTGGCACTCCCTGCCAGACCAGGAACAGTGCCAGCAGCAGGCACAGCGGCACCAGGCCATAGAGGGTGGCGCGGGTCATGTCGACCCAGAAGTTGCCCAGGTTTTTTGTCGATTTGCGGCCGATACCACGGCAAAGAGCAACCAGAACGGCCAGACCGGTGGCGGCGCTGACGAAGTTCTGCACGGTCAGACCCACCATCTGACTGAGGTAGCTCAAGGAGGCTTCACCGCTGTAGGACTGCCAGTTGGTGTTGGTCATGAAGCTGACAGCCGTGTTGAACGCCAGCGTCCACTCCTGACCCGCCAGGTTCTGCGGGTTGAGTGGCAAATAGTCCTGGAACAGCAGGATCGCGAACAACAGCAAAAAGCCCGCAAGGTTGAATGCGAGCAATGCCAGGGTGTATTTCTGCCAGCTCTGTTCACTCTGTGGGTCGACCCCGGCCACGCGATAGCAACCGCGCTCCACGGGCCCAAGGATCGGCGTCAGCCACGTGCGCTGGCCCTCCATCACCTTGTAGTAGAACCTTCCCAGGAACGGCGCCGGAATCAACACCACGGCGAAGAAGGCGAGGATCAGCCAATAGTCATAACTGTGCATAGCCGCTCCTAGTTCTGATCCGCGCGCAACAGCGCAACCAGTAGATAAATGAACAGTCCCACCGCCAACAGCAGGGACACCCCGTCCAGAACACTCATGGAATTTCTCCGTCGTACGGCGATTGCCGCGTGTGGCGCAATTGTCCGCAGGAAGGCTGTAAAGGAACGAGAGCGAGGGGTTGGGCGAGGCATAAAGAAAGCGTAAAGAGTGGCTTTACGCGGGAGTTACAGCGGTGTGCCGACTGACCTCATCGCGGGCAAGCCCGCTCCCACAGGGGGTCCGCGGTGCATCGACAATCGGATGCTCATGTGGGAGCGAGCTTGCTCGCGAAGGCGGCATAACAGACACCAACGCTCCCAACTGGCGCACAAAAACACTACATCTGGTTGCAAACATCCTCGATACGACGCCTTTTTGTCCTTTACGACCGCTGTCGCAACACTGGCACGCCCACTGCACACGCCCTCCCCGAGCTTTTCCAAACCGCTGCGGGAGAAATGCATGAACACACAACTCAAACCTACGTTGGGCACCCTGCATTTATGGGGTATCGCGGTCGGCCTGGTGATTTCCGGCGAATACTTCGGCTGGAGTTACGGCTGGGGCACCGCAGGCACCCTGGGTTTTCTCGTCACCTCATTGATGGTGGCGACGATGTATACCTGTTTCATCTTCAGCTTCACCGAGTTGACGACCGCGATTCCCCACGCTGGCGGGCCTTTTGCCTACAGCCGACGGGCCTTTGGTGAGAAAGGCGGCTTGATCGCCGGGATCGCCACGCTGATCGAGTTCGTCTTTGCACCACCGGCCATTGCCATGGCCATCGGCGCCTACCTGAACGTGCAATACCCGGATCTGGACCCGAAAATCGCCGCAGTCGGCGCCTATGTCGTGTTCATGGGCCTGAACATCCTCGGCGTCAGCATTGCCGCAACCTTCGAACTGGTGGTGACCGTGCTGGCGGTCGCCGAATTGCTGGTGTTCATGGGCGTGGTTGCACCGGGCTTCAGCTTCAGCAATTTCGTACTCAATGGCTGGTCGGGTTCGAGCGAGTTCACGATGGGCTCGATCCCCGGGATGTTTGCGGCGATACCGTTTGCTATCTGGTTCTTCCTCGCCATCGAAGGCGCGGCCATGGCTGCCGAAGAAGCCAAGGACCCGAAACGGACGATTCCCAAGGCTTACGTCAGCGGCATCCTGACCCTGGTGTTCCTGGCGATGGGCGTGATGGTCATGGCCGGCGGCGTGGGCGACTGGCGTCAACTGGCGAACATCAACGACCCGCTGCCACAGGCGATGAAAGCCGTGGTCGGCAATAACTCCAGCTGGATGCACATGCTGGTGTGGATCGGTCTGTTCGGTCTGGTGGCGAGCTTCCACGGGATCATCCTCGGCTACTCGCGACAGTTCTTCGCCCTGGCTCGCGCCGGTTACCTGCCTCAAGGCCTGGCCAAGCTCTCGCGTTTCCAGACGCCGCACCGGGCGATTCTGGCCGGCGGCGTGATCGGTATCGCGGCGATCTACAGCGACGGGTTGGTCAATCTGCAAGGCATGACGCTGACCGCTGCGATGATCACCATGTCGGTGTTCGGCGCCATCGTGATGTACATCATCAGCATGCTCAGCCTGTTCAAACTGCGCAAAACCGAGCCGTTGCTGGAACGCACCTTCCGCGCGCCGGGCTATCCGATCGTGCCGGGCATTGCGCTGTTCCTGGCGGTGGTCTGCCTGGTGGCGATGGCCTGGTTCAACGCGCTGATCGGGGCAATCTTCCTCGGCTTCATGGCTGTGGGATTTGTCTACTTCCTGCTCACCGCCCAGCTGCGCGCCGACGCCCCGGCCGATGCGATGCTGACCGGTCTTTGATGAGGTGATCCCGGCAGAACGGGCTTAGAATGGAACCACTGAGAAACGCTGTGTCTCAACGTGGACAGGCACGGCGTTGACGCGAAACCATTCGCGTCAAAACCTGCCCTTAAGGAGAGCCCTATGCCCTGGTATGCCTGGTTGATTCTGGTGGTTGCTATCGGATCGATCGTCGGTGGCTTGATGCTGCTGCGCGACACCGCGAACAAGGTGGAACTGACCGATGAGCAACGCAAACGCGTCGCTGAGCGCAACGCGGAAATGGACGCCAAGGACGCTCAGGATCGCTGAACAATCCGTAGGAGCTGCCGCAGGCTGCGATCTTTTGTCGTTTTCGAATGTGCTGAAGATCAAAAGATCGCAGGCTTCGCCAGCTCCTACACTTCCCAATCTGCCTTGGCGATATGCAGCCCATGCAGCCCCTTGTACGCTGCCCGCTCAGGCTGGCTCCAGCCTGCGAGCAACGCATCCTCCAACCGATAGATTTCCACACCCAACGGCCGACAAACACTTAACGGGTCCTGCGCATCCGGCCCCCACATCGGCAACGACAAATCGCCCCCCGGGCAAGTCGACAAGGCACAGAGCAAATCGATCTCGGCGAAAAACTCCAGATAGTCACCCTTCTGTGCCGGGCAGGCCTTCATGAAGTACATATCGTCATGGTTGAGCCCCGTGCACTGAAAGATGTTCAGCACGTCATGCACGTCGAACTCGGTCAACCCGTGAGGTAAAACGGCGCGGGTCAGGTTCGAATGGCAGTGGTGGTGGAAGTCCTCGCCGGTGAGCATTTTGTTCACATAGGGATCACAGCGCGTGCCCAGCAGATCGTGCAAACGTCCGCCATGTTCGTCGATACCGTAATGCGCCAGGCTATCGTCGGTAATGGTCACCAGCGGTCGCAGAAAGGGCAGGTTCGACCAGAGCCGGTCATGGGTGCTGACATGGGCGCCCTGCAATTGCCGGGTCCGTGCCGCCCACAGCCGCTCGCGCGGGTCGTTGGCATTCCAGACATTGAAGTCCCCCACTTGCGGGCCCACCGGTGTGGTCACACGAAACACGTGCCCCGCCGGTACATGCCAGGCACGTCCGGTGCGGATCGGCACTTCGAATTGCTCGATCAACGTGCGGCCGGCCGGTGTATCGCGGATCCGCTCGTAGAAGGCTTTATCGACCTGCAACGCCGAGCCCTTACTGACCTGATAAGCCGCGGGATAGTCTTTGTACATGGCATGAGTCCTCGATCAGTGACGGGAAGGATGGTTGAACAACTCGAGCAGTTGCTGTTCGGAGTCGTCTAGATAATCGCTCAAGGCGTCGTATGCGCCGGGCTTGTCGCCTTCGACCAGCAGGTCGTGAATCAGCCGGTCACGCTCAAGCCACGGCGCCTGGAAGCGTGACTCGTCAGGCGCCGCACTGAACACCAGACGCAGTTGCGCGACGACATTGGTAAAGAATTCATCGAACAGCGGGCTGCGTAATAAACCGACAATGTGTTGATGAAAGCGCAGGCTATGCGTGCCGACAGCCCGCCAGTCTTCACGCTCGCGAGCCAGTTGCGAGGCTTCAATGGCTTCGATCATGTCGTCGGATTGGTATTCGCGCAGCGGTCGGCTGGCCGTGATTGCCTGTAACTCCAGCGTGCGTCGGACCTGAAACAGATCGCGGACCTGATCGGCGCCGAGCTGGCGAACCATCACGCCTTTGTGGCGCACATAACGGGTGAGACCTTCCTGCCCCAGGCGGTGCAGGGCTTCGCGGATGGTATTGCGCGAGGCGTTGTAGGCAATCACCAGATCACCTTCCACCAACGCCCGGCCCGGCAGCAAACGACCGCCGATGATATCGGCGCGCAACTCCAGTGTGATGTGGTCCGCCAGGGATAGTCCGCTGCTCATACTCATCGCCTCAGGATTGTTCAACAATCGTCAGTCAATGAGTAATCACTATTCGTGCCAGTTGTTAAGTGAAGAGCGCCACTACTTGTAGCGCGAAGCCGCAGCACTCTTCGACAGGTTTGGCCCTAGCGCGTGGCGTGCGGTAACAAACGCATTCCAGTCTGCGGCATCGGGTAGCGAAGGAATGGTGATCAACTCACCCTGATCGAATCCGGACAATGCCGCATCGACCATCTCCCCTGCTTCCATCACCATTTCTGCCGGGATAACGCTGGCATCAATCCCAGAGCGCTCCCAGATTTCGGTGCGTGTCACCCCGGGCAACACCGCCTGAACCTTCACGCCCGAACCACTCAGCTCAGCATTCAGCGACTGCGTGAGGCTCAGCACGTAGGCCTTGGTCGCACTATAAGTCGCGTTGAAACGCTCAGGAATCAGCGCAACCACCGACGCCAGGTTGATGATCGAACCGCGCCCGAGCGCCGAAAAATTTGCGGCTGCCGCAGCAGCCAAACGTGTTACCGCCACCACATTGAGCTGAATTATCCGCTCCAGCTGATCCGTGTCTGCGCCAGCCAAAGAGCCATCCGCCGCGATACCCGCATTGTTCAGCAGCAGACTGATGCCGGAATCACTGCGCAGACGCTGCTCGACAGCCAATAAATCAGCCTTGAGCGTTAGGTCCGCCTTCAATACTTCGACCTGCACGCCATACTCGGCGCGCAACCTTATTGCGGCGGTCTGGAGACGTTGCTCATCGCGAGCCACCAACAACAAGTCAAAACCACGCGCCGCCAACCGCTCAGCATAGATCGCACCAATACCGGATGAAGCGCCGGTGATCAGAGCAATACCTTGGGACTGAATAGAATTCATAGCTGCGCTCCTGGGAGATACCTGAAGGATGTTGAATGCCCCAGGTTCAGGGAACCTTTGCGGGCGACGGATTTATTATAGGCATAATTTAAACTGAATATGACAGCCGTAATTTTTCTTTCCGGACAAAAGGCGGAATTGCTCCGCCTTTCTGAAAAAACGATCACCGCAAATAAAAAGACCGGTCAATGACCGGCCTCTGGCGCTAGCTTCTACGAATCAGTTCACCTCAAGCTTGTCGCGGTTCTTGTCAAGAATCGCCTTGCCGATGCCCTTGACCTCCAACAACTCATCCACCGATGCAAATGCCCCATTACTCTCGCGATACGCAACAATCGCCTTGGCCTTGGCCTCACCTACCCCGGCGAGCTCACGCTGGAGTGTCGTTGCATCTGCTGTATTGAGATCGACTTTTGCAGCCTCCCCGGACGGTGCAACCTGTAACGCCAATGGCGCGGTTACAACCTCGGGCGTGGTCGCCGGCGCAGCGATAGCAGCAATAGAGGCGCTGGTCAGCAGGGCAAAAACCAGGGAGTAGAAATAACCTGTACGCATAAGTGACGCTCCATGACATCGATTGGAAGAAGCAGCTTTTCCGAAGCTGCCTCCCAAACCTAGGTCATGCTGTGAGTCTGTCAAAAATGTGTCCGTTACAGAGTGTGTAACAATCAGGGGTCTAGGCGGCGTTGCTGGTGGATCCAGTCGACGATTTCGCCGTCAGGGGTATAGCCGCTGACCGTGTCGCGCAACAACTGACGAACCCGTGAGTAGTCATCCCGCTCGACAGCTCCGAGCAGCTCGGTCAGCCGCGTCTTGAGCACGTCCCAAGGCAGATGATCTTCATTGGCACTCATGATCATTGGATGCTGAGTCGCCGCGACGTTGTCGCCGATCAGCAATTCTTCGTAAAGCTTTTCTCCCGGGCGAAGGCCCGTAAACTCGATCGCGATATCGCCATGCAGGTTCTTTTCCGAACGCACACTCAAGCCGGACAAGTGAATCATCTTCTCCGCCAGCTCGACGATCTTCACCGGCTCGCCCATATCGAGTACAAACACATCTCCGCCCTGCCCCATGGAGCCCGCCTGGATGACCAGTTGCGCCGCCTCGGGAATGGTCATGAAGTAACGCGTAATTTTGGGATGAGTGACCGTCAATGGCCCACCGGACTTGATCTGGCTGTGGAACAACGGAATCACCGAACCGGAAGAACCCAGCACATTACCGAAGCGCACCATCGTGAACCGGGTCTTGTTGACGCGCGATACATTAGCCTTGTCACCCAGCAGTACCGGCGCAATCTCACGACTAAGCGCTTGCAGTGTCAATTCGGCCAAGCGCTTGGTACTGCCCATCACATTGGTCGGACGCACGGCTTTGTCTGTAGAAATCAGTACAAAGTTCGCAACACCCGCCTGCAACGCCGCCTGAGCGGTATTGAGCGTACCCATCACATTGTTCAGCACGCCTTCGGCGATATTGTGCTCGACCATCGGCACATGCTTGTAGGCCGCGGCGTGGTAAACCGTGTCCACCTTCCAGGTTTTCATTACATCCAGAAGCTTGCCCTCGTGCCGGATAGAACCGAGGATCGGCAGCAGACGAACAGACCGGGACTCACGACGGACTCGTTTTTCCAGCTCACACAGAATGCTGTAAAGATTGAACTCGCTGTGTTCAAACAGGATTAGCGTCGTAGGACCAAGAGAAAAAATCTGTCGGCAAAGCTCCGCACCGATAGAACCGCCAGCACCGGTCACCATGACCGTTTTGCCCTTTATGCAACGCTCGAGCAGATCAGGTTGCGCCGGCACCGAGTCCCGCCCCAGCAAGTCGGCAATGTCGACTTCCTGGATATCGTCGACCTTTACTCGCCCACTGGCCAGATCGGTAAAGCTCGGGACACTTCGAATATGTAATGGAAAACCCTCAAGGAGATTGAGAATTTCCCTACGCCGCGCACGAGTCGAAGACGGCAGCGCCAACAGAATTTCCTGCGCTCCGGTGACATCGATCATCTGTTGGATGTGCTTGGGTTTGTAGACCTGTAGCCCGGAAATAGAACGATCCGCGATACTCGGGTCGTCATCGATGAAGGCCACAGGACGCATCACCCGCCCCATGCGCAAGGCTGCAACAAGCTGATTACCCGCCACACCCGCACCATAAATGGCGACTTTGGTCAGGCCATCGTCCCGGTTGGTGAATGGTACGTGCTGAGCGGCGGAAAACCAGTCACCCATGAAATATTGGCGCATGCAAAGGCGCAGGCCGCCGATGATGACCAGGCTTAGCCACCAGTAGTTGAAGATGATGGAGCGCGGAACCACAGTTTGGTGATTACTGTACCAATAGACAACGACCGTCAGAATCAGCGATGACAGGCTGACAGCCTTGACGATGGCGATGAGGGCATCGTTGCCGAAATAGCGCATTACGGCACGGTACATGCCAAAGCGGATAAAAAGAGGGATGGCGACCACTGGCGCACAGACGAAGAGCCAGAAATGGACCTTGAGCGGGTTGTACATATCGTCAATGCCAAGACGAACGATGAAGGCAAGCCATAAAGCGACCCACACCAAAACTACATCGGTGGCGACCTGCACCAGTCTTTTTTGCCTACGAGGCAAACCAAGCAAAACTCTCCGCACTTTATCCATTCAAGCTTTGGAGCACGTAGCTCCCTCCTTTAAGCAGTCGTCGATCGGCATTGTAACCTCAATGAGGGCAAGATCACCCCAACACTTGCATACGCAGGGCCTAGAGGGAGCATTTTGCTCAAAGCGCCGCTACAATTCACCTTTCTGACGGGGATGCCCGACAGACGAGGGGCACGGGCCCGAAATTTGGTTGAAGACTATGAAGCGAAGCGTTGCTGCCGTGGAACTGCTCGCGGGTAACCATTAGCTAACGCCCTGCCCACTTTTGAGTAGGTGGACGTTACGCGGCACTTGCGATCTGACGTGGTAATTGAGGTCGGAATGCTTTTCTGGGCTGAGGGAAATTTCTTGGGTGTGCGCTTCTGCGCGTGGGATGATAGGCCAAGCAAAGTCAATAAGGCTGAGACATCATTCTTGGATATGCACACTAGGGCGGCTCGGCGCAAGAACTTTTTTGAGCGAATAGCTCAAGCAGGTCATGGTGGCGAACTCAGCGAGCGGGCGCACACGCCCCGCAAGAAATAGCAGCAGCCCCCCTCCTCACAGCAGAGGGCGTTCTACGTGGAGCATACCTCCCGCGATCGTGAAAAACTGGAAATTTGACGGGATGGAAAAAGTAACACCACCCCCTCCGACAAGATTACAATCATCGACTGTTTTGACAACCCGGTGTTTCGAATGCTCAACAACTCAATAAACGCTGCCTTGGCGGACATAGGGACGGCGGTAAAGCGCTATTCTCTGGTAGGTATGCTCGGATGGCAGGATGTGCGTCAACGCTATAGGCGCTCTGCCGTTGGACCGTTTTGGCTAACAATCAGTATGGGCGTTATGATTGGTACAATTGGCCTCGTATTTGGCCAAATATTCAACTCCCCTATGAAAGAGTTCCTTCCATTTCTTGCAGCCGGCATGATTTTCTGGAGCTTCATTGCTACATGTTTGACAGAGGGATGCACTAGCCTCATATCCGCAGAAAGCATTATCAAACAACTACCCATTCCATTATTTGTACATATTCTGCGTACGCTATGGCGCAACACTTTGATCCTCGGACATAACATCGTCATTTTTCCACTAGTGCTATTGGCAGTTCAGAAACCCCTGGGCCTTGAAGCGCTATTAAGTATCCCAGGCTTTGTGCTGCTTGTTCTAAACTTGGCATGGGTCAGCTTAATATTAAGCATTTTATGCGCTCGATACCGCGACCTTCCTCAAATTATTACCAGCATCTTGCAAATTGCTTTTTACTTGACACCAATCATGTGGCTCCCAAGCCTACTTCCAGGACGATCCAGCAGCTATTTATTGGATCTAAACCCCATCTACCACCTCATGCAAATAGTCAGGGCGCCTTTGCTCGGACAGGATGTGAGTTCTGTTAGTTGGTGGCTGGCCGGAGGTATGGCTCTGCTTGGCTGGTGCATAGCGATCATGGTCTATGGCAGCTATAAACGTCGCATTGCTTATTGGCTCTAAGAAGAAAACTATTATGGCTTCTATTGAATTTCATAACGCATGCGTTGATTTCCCTATCTACAACGCAAACGGACGCTCTCTAAAAAAACGGCTGATTGAAGTCGCGACCGGTGGAAAAATCAGTGCCAACGACAAAGGTCGAGTTGTCGTAAGGGCACTGGAAAACCTTACGTTTGCTCTCAATGACGGAGACCGGGTTGGACTACTCGGCCATAACGGTGCCGGTAAAAGCACATTACTCAGACTGCTTAGCGGTGTGTACGCCCCCTCTTCTGGTAACGCTAAAATCGACGGCGAAGTCGCCTCCCTCATCGATATTTCATTGGGAATAGACCCCGAGGCAACCGGCAGAGAAAACATCTTCATGCGCGGCATCCTGCTCGGCATGACGAAAGGTGACATTACAGAGAAACTTGACGAAATCATTGAGTTTTCGGAGCTAGGCGACTTCATCGACATGCCTGTACGCACGTACTCTTCGGGTATGCACCTGCGCCTGGCCTTTGCGGTATCGACTACCATCAGACCACAAATCCTGATCATGGATGAATGGCTATCGGTAGGGGACGAAGGCTTCAAGCACAAAGCAGAAGCACGAATGAACGAATTGGTCGAAGCCACCAATATACTGGTGATCGCCAGTCACTCCCGCGAACTGGTGATGCATACTTGCAACCGGGTCATTTGGCTGGAACACGGCAAGATAAAAATGGACTCGGATCCTGGAACAGTGACCCGCGCTTATTTCGGCGAGTAATATTTTCTTATCCCGTCTATAGGTCGTAGAAGCCTGCAAGCACAGCTGTACATCCTTGCAGGCTCCGGCATTGGGCACTTATCCTCCCGCCAGCTGAAAATACGCTCGATGACGCCCCTCCACGGGAGTCGCGGAGCAGGCCCACCAAACCGCAAGCCCTCTCTCCACTCAATCTTCGCCAGAGCCCCCGCCCATCCACCGATCAACACCCTTTTTTGGCGAGCAAGCAGCATCGGGCAAGCCCTTTGCAGTCCGAAGCCCCTAGCACTGTCACTCGGTTTTTGGCAGCCCTCACAAACGCCGGGGGGTCAGCTTGTGTCGGCCTCATCACCGCAGCAGCATGCGTGACGCTCACAAATACCATGCGACAATTAAAGCTTGTACTTGCAGCGCCGCCACAGCCACCGTAACCTTCCCGCCTGCAAAAAATTATTCTAGGCAGACCGATGCTCCTGAAGCAGCTTTCCACGCCAATTTCAGGCAAATATCCTAGATCAAAACAGGGCAATAAAACCCAAGATTGCTTGCGCTAAAAACTAGCTTTAGCTCTCGAAACGCGTACATCAATTCGAAATCGAGACGAGGCTTCAAGCACTGTTAACTTAAACACTGACTACAGTGCGTTATTCTGGCTACGAGAGTCAAAAAACGTTCGAGTTGTAATTTTCATCCTAGTCAGAAATAGTCTGACCTCCGTTTTTCAGGGAAGTGTTATGGTGACTACCCCCCCCCCTCTCGTCGTCGATCTCGACGGCACACTGCTGCGCTCCGACCTCCTGCTAGAAACTGGCATGGCTTTCGTTCGCAAGCAGCCACTGCAGATACTCAAACCCTTTTGCTGGCTGTTGAAGGGCAAAGCTGCATTAAAAGAGGGATTTGCCAACGCGACCCAAATCGATGTCACCTCTCTACCCTATGACCTTGAGGTCATTGAGCTGATCGAAACGGAGCGAAGCAAAGGACGAAAGGTAGTGCTGGCAACTGCAAGCCATTGCTCCCTTGCAGAGCGCATTGCCGAGCACCTCCAACTGTTTGACCAGGTTTTGGCCTCCGATGCCAAGCGCAACCTTTCAGCGCATCGAAAACGCGATCTTTTGGTTGAACATTATGGCGAGAATGGCTTCGATTATGCGGGTAACTCCCATGATGACATTCCAGTGTGGGCGGCAGCTCGACACGCTTACGTGGTCAATCCCGAGGCCGGCGTAGAGCGACGCGCACGGGCACAGGGTAACGTGGAGCATCTCATCAACTCCAATCAGTCCGAGCTCAAGGACTGGATGAAGGCGCTACGACTGCACCAGTGGATGAAGAATGCGTTGATCTTCGTACCGCTGCTGGCTGCGCATCAGTTGACTAATCCCCTGCTGCTTTTGCAGGGAATTCTCGCTTTTCTGCTATTCGGGTTATGCGCCTCTAGCGTCTATGTACTCAACGACCTCCTCGATCTGGAGGATGACCGACATCATAAAAGCAAGTGCAAGCGTCCTTTCGCGGCGGGCCGATTGTCTATCAAGTCCGGCTTGATCGTGTTCCCGATCTTGTTGATAGGGGCGTTTGCTGGCGCCATGCTGTTACTGCCCTGGCAATTTTCCGCAGTGCTGTTGGCCTACTACATATTGACGCTGGCCTATTCGCTATCCTTGAAACGGCAAATGGCGGTCGACGTTATTGCACTGGCCCTGCTCTACACCGTGCGCATCATTGCCGGTGCGGCTGCCTTTAGCCTACCGCTGACCTTCTGGATTCTGGCGTTCTCGATGTTCATGTTCCTCAGCCTGGCTCTGGTGAAGCGCTATGCCGAACTATATGAAGCCCGCAAAAAGGGTAAGACAGAGAAAACCCGCGGCCGTGGATACTATCCTGCCGACCTGGAAATGATCTCTTCATTGGGGGCTTCTTCTGGCTATCTGGCGGTGATGGTTCTGGCGCTGTACATCCACGACCAGGCCACTACAAACCTCTATACCTATCCACAAGTAATCTGGATCGCCTGCCCATTGCTGCTGTTCTGGATCACCAGAGTCTGGATGCTCACACACCGGGGCGAAATGCATGACGACCCGGTGGTATTCGCTATCCGCGATCGCGTCAGTCTAGTGGTCGGCGTCCTGTTCGGGCTGGTATTCTGGATGGCTGCATGAGTTCCCCTCTTTATTCCTGGGGGAGATACCCCGACAGGCCTCAGACAGGCATGACCTGTGGCTGGCGTAGCGAAATACCTGCGCGACTGGAGCAAATCATTACAGCTCACGGCAGCACCCTTGCCTATGGCAACGGGCGTAGTTACGGAGACAGCTGCCTGGCGGCAAGTGATCAGGTGCTGAACATGCGCTCACTCGATCGCTTCATCCAGGTCGACTGGCAGCAGGGCACCGTAATGGCGGAGGCAGGTACCACCCTGGGCGAGATTCTGGCGGTTGCCATTCCACAGGGCTGGTTCCTTCCTGTCACCCCGGGAACACAGTTCGCGACCCTTGGAGGAGCGATAGCCAACGACGTTCACGGAAAGAACCATCACCTACGGGGCACTTTCGGCAATCATGTCCGACGCTTCGGCCTGCTGCGTCATGGTCAGGAGATACTGACCTGCTCCGCCACTGCAACCCCCGAGTTGTTCGCAGCTACCATCGGAGGACTGGGGCTGACCGGAGTGATTGCCTGGGCAGAGATCCAGTTGATGCCAATCCGATCCAGCCAGATTGACAGCACATTGGTGCGCTTCGACAACCTGAGCGAGTTCTTCGCTCTTTCTGCCGAACTGGATCATAAACATGAATACAGCGTCGCGTGGATTGATTGCCTGGCCAAAGGCGACAAGACCGGGCGTGGAGTATTCATCGTTGGCGACCACGCGCAGTATGGATCTCTGGATCGTCACGAGCGTCCAAAACGGCAAGTACCGCTTACCCCACCGATCTCTCTGATCAACAATCTGTCCCTTCACGCCTTCAATGAAGCCTACTGGCGGCTACATCCGATCCAGCGCACGCGAAAACGTGTCAGCTATGAGCCGTTTTTCTATCCACTGGATAGTATCCTGCATTGGAACCGGATCTATGGGCGTCGAGGCTTCCAACAGTACCAATGCGTAATTCCCGACATCGCAGCTGAAATGGCCATGCGAGAACTTCTGGGAGCCATCGCGGACTCCGGCCAGGGCTCCTTCCTTGCCGTACTCAAACGCTGCGGCGACATCACGTCACCAGGCTTGCTATCTTTCCCACAGCCAGGCACTTCGCTCGCCCTGGACTTCCCGCAGAAAGCGTCGCTCTTTCCGCTGTTCAAGCGCCTGGATGCCATTGTGAGCGAAGCGGGCGGCCGCCTGTATCCGGCAAAGGATGCGCACATGAGTGGCCATGACTTCCGCAAAGCCTATCCAGACTGGGAAAAACTGGAAGCGCTGCGTGACCCAACACTGATGTCCCACTTTTGGAAACGAGTAATTGCATGAAACGAGTTTTGATCATTGGAGCTACCTCGGCCATCGCCGCAGCCTGTGCCCGCCTCTGGGCCGAGCAAGGTAGCACGTTCTTCCTGGTTGCCCGCGACCAGGAAAAACTGGAGCAAACAGCCGCTGATCTTAGGGCGCATGGTGCCAAAGCCGTAACCCTCTACTCCATGGATGCGACCGATTTCGCCTCGCATGCGCCAATGCTCCGCAGTTGCCTAAGCGAATTGCAACAAATTGATATTGCCTTGATTGCCCATGGCACCCTTCCCGACCAAAAGGCCTGTGAGCAGGATGTTGATGTGGCCTTGCGGGAGTTTGCCATTAACGGAACTTCAGTCATTGCCATGCTGACTCTGTTGGCCAACCAACTTGAAGAACAGCGCTGCGGTAGCCTGGCAGTCATTTCATCGGTGGCCGGAGACCGTGGTCGTCCCTCCAATTATCTATACGGCACCGCCAAAGCAGCCGTCTCCACTTTTTGTGAAGGTCTACGCGCCCGGCTCTTCAAAGCAGGGGTAAGTGTTACCACTATCAAACCCGGCTTTGTAGAAACCCCCATGACTCAAGGCCTGAAATTACCTCCACTTCTGCTGGCCAAACCCGAACAGGTTGCCCGCCGTATCGTCGAGGGCATTGAACGTAAAGCCACTACTCTATACGCACCTGGGTTTTGGGCGTTAATCATGCTTATCATTCGATGCATTCCTCAGGCAATCTTCAAGAGGCTCAGCTTGTGACTGTGCAAACTCACCTGTCTGGCTGGAAGTACCGCGCGCTCATCCTCTCCGTCGTAGTGTCCGCGATAGGCTACCTCGGTTTTTCAATGTGGGGCGGCTGGGAGGCCGTTGCAAAATCAGTCAAGGAAGTTGGCCTGTTGGGGTTAGCTATCGCCCTGTTGATGTCTTCCTTCAATTACTTATTAAGATTCGTGAGATGGCAGATCTACCTGAAAGTACTCGGGCATGCCATCCCCTGGAAACCCAGTCTGAAAATCTATCTGGCAGGTTTCGCTTTAACTACAACACCTGGAAAGGCCGGAGAGGCATTGAGAGGTGTTTTGCTTAAACCTTGGGGAATGCCATACAGGAAAAGTTTCGCGGCATTCTTCAGCGAACGACTGTCGGATCTTATTGGCATAGTACTGCTAACTTTTTTAGGTCTTACGCTATACCCGGATGCGCGACCCGTTATTATTTTCGGTGCAATCTGCATTGGTATATTGATAGTCATACTGTCTCAACAAAAAAGCCTTGAGTGGGCAGAGCATTTCATCCAGCAAAAGCAGACCAGACTTGCACAACTAATCAACCATTTGATTGGCATATTTAAAGAAGCTCAACGCTGTCACAAAATCGACATATTACTTCTCACGACGTTGCTAGCGGTAATTTCCTGGGGCGCTGAGGCTGTCGCTTTTTACTGGATACTCACCTGGATGGGTGCAGACATCAGCCTGCAATTTGCAACATTTGTATACGCTCTTGCAATGTTAGCAGGCGCGGTAAGTTTTATGCCTGGAGGCCTTGGCGGAACCGAAGCTGTAATGGTCACGCTATTAATATGGAATGGAATGCATAACGCAGATGCCGTTGCTGCAACAGTCTTAATAAGGCTCGCAACACTGTGGTTTGCGGTAGCCATAGGCTCAGTATGTCTAAGCGTTGCAAGAACCGAATCAACCCCAACCATTATTCCTCCAACGTAATACCTTTGACTTGAACAGTTACGCGTACTTCAGCAATGTCGAAACAGCATACATGACAACGAGGTAAAAATGCTGACCCTTGGAAGTAACACAAAGCAGACTGGAATAACCACCACAGAAAATATCGTCCGACTTAAAGGTCACATATTTTTTGCAGTGGTAGCCTTTTTAGTTTACGTATACGGCGTGCAGTCCGGCTGGGGGGGAGCAACTGCCGATGACGGATCGTTCTTCTTGCGTTATGCGGAGAACATGACGCACGGTGAATTCTGGAAGTGGAACCTGGGAGAATCTCCAATCTGGGGATCATCCGCCCCCCTTTATCCACTGTATCTGTCACTACTGATGAAATTAGGGGCTTCCCCACTGGTAGCTCTAGTCGGTGGGGGTTCTTTACTTGGGTGTCTGGCACTCACACTGACAAGCTGGATGCTAGTACGCCAATTTGGCTACATCGCCGGCGCATTGTTTGTAGCATCCACATCTTCCGATGGCCTTTTCATGTGGTTTGCCGGGACTGCCGGACTTGAATCGCCTCTAACGATCGCGGTGCTTTCTTATGGCTTGTGGGCTCTCCTCAAGAGCAAGAGCGGGATTCACGTAGGCGTTGCTGCAGGCTTACTTGCGGTACAAAAGCTTGATTTGATCCCTGCTGCATTTTTTCTGATTTGTGCATGGAGCGTATCGACACGCTCTATCCCTGTAAAATCAATAGCACTGGCTGCCGCTATCGCCGCCACTTGGTACGGTTTTGCATGGATATACTTTGGCCTCCCTGTCCCCAATTCATTTATCACGAAAACATTCTTCCAAAATCAACAGTCCTACATTACCTGGCAGTGGTTTGGAAAATATCTGCTGATTGAAAACAATCATTACTGGATAGTAATCCTCGCACTGGCAAAACTAATAAAACTAGACAAAAAATCCGCCCCGCTGATTATTTTCCTGGGCGGCCTGACCGTTACTCACCTGATAGCTTATAGCCTGAAATTCCCGCTAGAGCGTTACGACTGGTATGCAATGCCGTCCCTATACAGCTTGTTCATTCTGGGATCATTGGGCGCCCAAACCATCTGGAATATTGGCACCAAATACACTTACATTATAAAACTGTTCCTCATTGTATTCTTAGGCTACATAGTCAGCCAGTCATACACGATCGGCAAGCAGACGACGGTTGGTGTTCAGCACTACTTGAACCTCGAAAAAGACCGAACGAATGCCGGCAAGTGGGTAAGCGAACACACACCAAAAGACTTCAAACTGCTGACTTGCTGGGGAAGCCCTGCTTTCTTTTCTCACCGACAGTCATATGACAGTTCTTTCCTGAACCGTCACTACGAGAGCAACGACTTAATCGCAACTTACGCCCCCGAGGTCATTATTACTGACACCGGGAGAGTTGGAGACAACTACACACTCGTAAAAATCTTTAACAAAGCAATCAATGTTGGCATCAACTATCCATTTGGCGTTCACATCAGAAACGATGTTCTTTCCCAGGTTACAGACGTAGACCACACGCTCAAAGCGTGCTCTGCCAGTAACAGCTGCGCATCTATCGATACACCTTTTATCGATCTCATTGCCAAACCAGTACTCGGTGACAAGTACGGGGTTTTGCGTATTGATGAAAAGCCAGATACCATTTTCGTTCACCCAGGCGAAACCCAGCCTACGTCATTTGAACTTGACTCGAGCAAGTTCGAAAAGTGGGGCGTCACCTCTTTGACCTTGACCGCCTCTGTCTCTCCTCACGTTCCCGAGAATGTTATTGCACGGGGCGGGGCGGTAGTCGGAGTGACGGTTTACCAACAAGATAACGTTATTGCAGAACGGAGGGTTGTAAAATCCGGAGAACCCACCACCATCAGTCTGCCCATCGTGAAAGATGGAAACTACCGCGTCGTTATAGACAATAACAAAGTGGTTGATACGAACTGGGTTCTGATCAAACTAGAACAGAAAAAAATAGAGATGTAGCATCTCTACTCTGCGAAAGCCATGCTTTCGCAGAGTATTTTGAAGGCCATGACCCCGATCAGTTCAATACTGCCCCCTCCTGATTTACCCCTCCTCCCCACCACTCCTTCAAAACAATCAAGATAATTTAGTGGATATTGACGAAATCTGCGAAGCCTCCACACATCTTATCTTGTATCGCATGCGATAGAAGAAAGAAGACAGCAACCAAGCAGACGCTTCTCTGCCTTGCATCGCCCCTACCGGAATTTACCATGCCGAGCATGCCATGCATCGATCCGATCCGATCCGATCCGATCCGATCCCTGCCAGCCTGCCAGTGGGTCAATGCAAAAATGCAAAAAATACGCGTGAATGATGACCTCGCAGGGTTTATCGGACGCGCTGCTGGTGTGAGCTACTCCCAATCCGATAAAATGCACTGTTCAGCTAAACCTGATTGACTCAAAAAACCAATACACAAGGCCTGACATGTCAGCAAAAACGGAATACGCAAGTAATAGATTAGTCCCTCTTGAAGCCTATAGGGGAATAGCTGCATTTATCGTGCTTGTTCACCATTTTTTTTTGGCATTCTCCCCCTATACAACAGGACTACTGGAGCAGGCACGAAATCAAGACAGCCTGATAGGACAGCCGTTTTTTGCATTGTTTAATGGCACAGGAGCTGTCGGCTTTTTCTTTACACTTTCCGGATTCGTTTTGTGCTGGTCCTACTTCAACCACGAGAGCCCGCAAAAACTTCTTCTCGCCTTTCTCAAAAGGCTTCCAAGGCTAGCTGCGATAGTTACAATTACCACAATCGCAAGTTACTGCCTATTCAAACTAAACCTGTACTACTTTCGTGAAGCTTCGGAACTTAGCTTGAGCCCATGGCTTGCAGCCTTTGCTTATGGATTGACCCCTGACTTCGAGCCAAGCTTTCTAAGGGCCTTGATACAAGGCGTGACCACTTTCTTCACGGGGGAAGCCAATTACAATACAAACCTGTGGACTATGAAGGCAGAGTTCTTCGGCAGCATGATAGTCTATATGCTCGCCTGCTTTATCTCGGCAATACTCGGATATCGCCATTTGATTTACGCCCTGACAATCATTTCCATATCTGCACTCTTCTATAACGACCTTATATTCCCTTTTGTGGTTGGCGCATTTCTCTCCGCCCACCTGGCCAAAAACAAATTTGAAATATCTTTCCTGGCTTCTATAGCGCTAATCATATTGGGGCTGTATTTGCTCGGGTACATGATTCCTGAAAAAGCCTATACATGGTTCTCAATTATTCCAGCCCCCTTCAAGGCCCATGCTCAAACGCTTTTCCATACAATAGGTTCTGCCTGTATAATATTTGCGACCATGACAAACAAAAAACTATTCCAAAGTCTGAATGGAAAGTTTCTAAGAGGCATTGGAAAGATAAGTTTTCCGCTCTACCTTGTCCATACGCTGGTTATTTGCTCACTCTCAAGTTATATCTTCCTGAAGCTCGCAAATCACGGACTCAGCATCCAGACAAATCTAATACTCGTTTTTATTGTTACGGCTGCTTTTTCAATTACCTTGGCAATACCTCTATCGAAATTTGATGACTGGTGGGTTAAGCAGGTTGACTCAACAACGCGACGACTCTTGAGTAAAACGCTAGTTATGGCATGACCAGGCGCCCACCAGGCTCCGATTGCAAGAGATGCCCCCCCCACCATCAGGTGGGGGTCTATAGCCGCTTTTGGGTTGTCAACGCCTAGCTCAAAGACAGAACTCGTCCAGGCTCAAGCCTTGTGAAGCAGGCAAACAGGGTATTTGCCGCACGCGCCAGCCAGCAAGGCTGATGCGAAAACCCGTGCCTTTTTCTTACATCTGACCAGACGCTAATTTGCACCTTTCAAAAACCATCGCAGTTCTGGCGCTTTCTGTCACCCGCCCGAATAGCTGAATAGCAATCGCGCTCCGAAGAGAGGCGAGTGATTATCTCTATGCCGCGTTCTGGGTAATCTTGGCGAAGACAGTACTGTCCGGCCATAGCTGATCGAATTTGGCGACAATGATTGCCCTGCAAGGTTTTTCGATGAATATCCAAAGACAAAACGAGAGCGTCAGAACGATCACCCAGTAGGTAAACAACTGGCATGGCATCGATCCAAACGCAGGGAGGCTGCGAGTTATCCCCAGAACACTCATCAATAGCTGGTGCGTGAGATAGATGGAGATGCTGATTTCACCCAGCAGAACGAGCGGTCGCGTGGACAGCAGTCACGGTACTCCGAAAGTAGCGTCGCAACGACTGATTCGATTCTCGACCAGGCCAGCTTTTTTGGACCTCGATAAAGGAGGGATCAAAATAGCTGGCTACTGCGGATAGCACTGAAAGTGCCGGCTAGCAACGAACTTCCAGAAGACGCTCGGTACGCCGTAACTTATTTGGCGAGTGCCTTGCCCATCCATGCGCTGGTCTTGGCTATTCCTTCCTCAAGGGAAGTGCACGGCTGCCAACCAAGCTCCTGTTTGGCAAGCGTGTTATCCAATACGCTAGTGAGTACGTCGAAAGGCCGGCCCGGCGAGTAGTTGCGCGATATGGGTTTTCCAGTAACTCGTTCCAACACAGCAATCAACTCGTTAAGGCTTGTACCTACTCCAGAGCTGATGTTGAAGACCGACTTTTGACCGTCATACATGACAGCTTTCGCAAACGCCTCGGCAACATCGGCCACATAGATATAGTCGCGAGTAACGCTGCCGTCACCCCAAATTTCTAATGGCTTGTCCTGCAATGCTCGACTGAGGAATACTCCGACCGCACCCTGGGCCGTTTCTATCCGCTGGCGCTCGCCGTAAGGATTGGTCACTCGCAGAATGTTGGCTTTAATACCGTGCAGATGCTGGTAGAGCAGCAGGTACTTCTCGATAGCCAGTTTCGTAACACCATAGGAGACCTGTGGTTCCGTCGGATGGGATTCGTTGATCGGCAGATACTTCGGCGATCCATAAACCGTCCCCCCGGAGGAGATGAACACGACCTTACCCACTTTCTTGGTGACCATCGCATTGAGCATCTGCAAGGTCGCAACCAGATTGGTCTGGACATCGTAGATAGGATCATCGTTAGAGGTCTTTGGAAGCGTCGTAGAAACCAGGTGCAGGACTACATCGACACCGTCCAGAGCTTCGGTGACCTCATGGACGCTCATCAGATCGCCGGTAATCCATTCCACCGACTCGTCAGCAGAAAACTCACGATAGGGAGGGACTCGTGGCCGCTCAAAAATCCGTAAGTGATGCCCGTCTTTCAGCAGTCGATCAGCGATTGCCGCTCCAATGAACCCACCACCACCAAAAATCACAATTTTCATCGAGTCATTCCGAATATATTGGTTACCACGCAGCGCGAACTCGGGCTGGCAATGGACAGCAGAAGGAGTCGTTCAATCGCATGCAGGGCGACGTTATCTTCAAATTGAGACGAGTCGTAATGCCATTGGAGATCAAGATCCCATAATGGGGCCAGTCGTTCGGAACGTGCCCAGAACATCGCTCCTACCGGGAATACCATGTACTCGGGCAATGACGCTATATTAAGGCGTTGCGCCCAATTTTCCGCGATCGACCGGTTGTCACCCCAGCCCGTTGCATTGGGATCATCCGGAAACACCATACCGATTGTCGGGTCTGCCTGCATTCGGGAAATGATGCGATCCGCCATTGCACCTGATTTACCTCCCAGCAGATTTTCCAAAAGGAAGCTGTAACCGGCGTCATCTTCCGAATGGTCTTCAAGCTCTGTGAACTTCTGGGTGTGCAAGTGCCCAATGATGTCGTATCCCTGGGACATTTTCCGCCCCAATGCGCTGACGGTCGCTCCGATTTCTTGCCCACTGCTCGGCACAGTAAGCACCTCGACCACGCGCCCCGCATAGTCTGTCAACTGGAGGGAAGCCTCCTCACGCAAATCATCACTCGGCACACTGATGAACAGATCAGGTAGAAGTGTGTTGTGCTTCAACCTGCTCAGCAGGTCACTCAGCAGTTTCGGGTGAAATACATGCAGATGAAGCGCCACCTTCACACGAGGGGTGAATTTCTCCTCCCCTCCTTCCGGGGTAATGACAGGAACCAGCCAAGGCCCCTGCGGGCGGCCCTTGCGTATGAAATCTGCAAGTGGATCCACACCGAGCAGTTCATGCTGCTCCTGGTAGATGCCAGGATGGAATCCCGGGAATGGCTTTCGTTGATCGACGCCACACGCCCAGCCGCGAACATAGCCGCGGAGGACTTCGTCCGGAAGTTGATCGAGGCGGTCAGGTGGACACACGAAATCGGGACGCAGCACGTTTGCGTTTGCAATCTCCGCAACATCCTCTGCCTCTTGTCGCGCTCTGTCGACCAACGTGCATGCCAACTGGTCCAGATGCTCCACGTAGGCATCCATGTCGAAGCGTCTGGCTGCCATTGCCAGCGAGCGAGAAACCACGTCCTCGTAAAGTTGAGTGTCGCTGGATAGCTTCAGCAGCTTGTCCGCCATATCGGCTGTATCCAGGTAGCCGGCCACGCAGGCATCTGCGAGATGCTCCTCGGCGAGGATATCCGCGATCCCAGTCGTGCTCTCGAAACAAACTACTGGCAAGCCCTCGCAAAGCGCATCAATAGAGACATTTGGCAACGGGTCCAAACGGGATGTCATCAGGAGCACATCGGCCTGCTGGTAGACAACGTCAAGCTCCGATGTGTCATCCAGGAAGGTGATATGCCGCTCGATCCCTGCCCGCTGAATCTGATCCGCAAGGTAGACCGAATACCCCACATCGATGTCGGGATCAAAGCCTTTACCAATCCAGACGAAACGAAAATTCCGCGCTGGATTTGCACGCAGAACCCGACTCGCGCACTCGATGAAGTGATCGACACCCTTGCGTAGCTGAACAGAGCCGGCGCCTATGACGAGGAAGGTGTCGGCGGGTGCGCTTGCTGGACGCAAAGCATTCAGCAGTCGCTTCGTTTCAGCGTTCCGGGACTTCTCATCAAGAGATGCAAAGGGGAGTTCGCAACGTCCCTGCGGAAGGATGTGTGCAATTTCCTCATCCAGATCAGGGTATTCGTCCAATGCACTCTGCAGGGTCAGCCGTGCGGAGAAAACCGAAGCGCTCGACCAGAACAAAGCCTGACGGAAGGCATCCCGTGGCCGAGTGTAGGATGCGAACTCGTGAAGCAGGCTAATGCTAGGGATGAAATGCCGGGCAAGAGATGAAAGCACAAAGCGGGATTCGATACTGTTGACCAGTGCAAACTTGAATCGGCAGCGAGCGAACAGCTTGTTGAGAATCAGTTTGGTGGCAATCGGATGGTGGCGAAGCTCACAAGGTCCAGCTACGACGGCGCCCGCCTCGCGAAACGCCTCGACTAAAGCACCGCCCCCAAGGAGCAGCGCGACTACGTTGTAACGCTTGCTCAGAACACGGACCAGATTGAGACTGAGGATCGGAGCCCCGGTTCGCGAAGCTTCATGACTCACCACTAGGACCGTTTCGCGGGCCGGATCAAAATCTGTCTCTGGGGACCCGATGAAGTCGAGCGTCGGAAGCACCGCAATGCGCCCCTCATCGCGACCGAACTGGAAGTAGTGCTTAAGAGGATCGACGCCGGCGGCCGCAACATCGGGATACTGCTGCAAATAGAAGTCCCAATCATAGTTGATCCCATCGTCTTCAGGGGAGTCGATGAAATCCAGTGATGGACGTACCGCGATGCGCCCCTCATCGCGACCATACTGGAAATAGTGCTCGCGAGGATCGACGCCAGCGGCTGCAACATCGGGATATTGCTGTAAATAGAAGTCCCAATCATAGTTGATCCTATCGACCTCAGGTTCGATGGCGTCCGACCTCAGGATATAATAAGCATGCCGCAGTCGCCGCACGAAGGTGTTCAAAGTATTCGGGCTCAAACTAGTAGTTCCTTAATCATTCGTACGGACACAGACGTGCATCTTCCTTTGTCGAGTCAGCGAGAACTGCGCGGAAGATTCGTTGGGGCAGGACTGAAATTGGTATTTCCATCCTTGGTGCGATGCACTTCGGAATCACGTTTGCCGTCCTTTTTCTCGGTCGAACTCTACGCGTGGATGCTGGTAGCATCGACGACATTACCTTACGCCGCATCAGGCTACCATCGCCCAGATAACGGTCGATGACCTACAAAATCCAGCTCGCCAGTCTATGCTTTTCCTACAATCGACGAAAGTTCAGAATCATGGTTTCGTCGGCAATTCGGTCCAAGTGCACCGGCGAAACGACGCAAGAGAATCATATCGTAGATATGACTCTCTCATGACCGGACCGCTGCAGCCAAACCTATTCTGCATCAAATGCCCCCCATAACATAGCCATCAACGGATAGGCCTGAACCACCTCCGCCCTAGGCGATGATGCGGCTCGATCAAAGCCCCCCCTTGCAGAAAACTACTTGGCCCATCTCGCTCTGTCTCTACCTCAAGCCGCCGATGGATTTTCGGAAGTCGACAGGCTTGGGATAGTGAGGGACTGTTTCGACTTTGGCGTCGGAACGCATCATGAGAGGCTGGCTGCGTAAAAACCTAAACTGGTGTCCAGAATTGCTTGGCCAGTTCACGCCAACCGCTCAATCGGACGTCACACCCAAGAACCAGCACGCCCAATCCGAAAGAGCCGGACATCCAATCAGCATCCCAACTGACTAACGCGCATTTCCAACCTCTTCAGCAATACGCTCTTTAGCACTTCTAACCGCCATTTCGTAGGCATTATGCAAAAGCGCATGGCGATCGGCGCGAACGTTAGAGTCAGCAGGCGTTCGGAAAAGCGAGGTCGTTTTCTCGATGTAACGGAAGTTACCCTCATAGCCATAACGCAGCCACAAATTCCAATCTTCAAGCTGATCCAATGCGATATCGAACCCGCCCCAGCGCTGATAAAGTTCTTTCTTGAACATTATCGACTGAATAGGAATAAAGTTGTGTCGCTGCATCACTTCATAATCCCATACTTGACGAAACACAGGAGGCGTATAAAAAAGCTCCTCAACATAATGACTTTTATCATCATTAACGTGAGTAGCAACTTCGAAAGCCAAGCTATAGGCAGCGTCGAGGGAGGTATCAGCAGACAAGCATTGCATCAGCGTCTCAACGTGATCAGAGAACAACAAATCATCGTCATCCAAAAACATATAATACTGCCCTTGCGCGACAGCCATTGCAGCGTTACCCACACCTGAGCGCCCTATCTTTTCATTTGCCAGGAATCTCACACTCACATTTGAAGGCGCATCTTTGGATATAGCTTCAACAAGCTCCATCTGAGAATTTCCACCATCCTCCGCAACCAGAAGTTCAATATTTGGGTAGGTCTGATTAAAAACGCTCTGTATGGCCTGTTTCAAAAACATGCCACGCCCTGTATAAGTACGTGTAATCACCGTAACTTTGGGGACAGCATTTGAAGAATCAAAAGGTTTTACCGGCCAAAAAGCACCATCCCTTATAAGTTCGTAGTCATAACCACGAAACGGAAATTTTGCCGAAGCAGGTCCCTTACCCTTTAGAAAGTGCGGAATGTTTTTCAACAACTTAGGCACATTCCGAAGCAGCATTTTTTTTGAACCGGGAAACTGTGATGGGTAAACAAAGAGAGCGGCATACAATGCAAATGCCACAACGCGATCAGTGAATGAGCCATAGCGCAGGCGAATGTATGTATTACCCAGCACGCTACCAGCGAACTGCAATGGCTTGACCTCCCCTGCCTCTTCATAAGTATGGTGAACTACGGTTGCTCCGGGTAAATATTTCAGCACATACCCATACGAACGCAACCTATAGGAAAGCTCTACGTCCTCACCATACATGAAGATCGCATGATCATAACCACCACTGCGCAGGTAAGCGTCGCGCCGTAGCAAGATACAGGCATGAGACGACCAATTGGTCTCCAGCGTAACCGGGTCGTAATACTTTGGATGTTCGAACGGTATCTGACGGAACTCCCAGCTTGCCGATGCCGGGTTGCTATCATTAACGGCAGCCGTGACTGCTTTGACGATCGAGTCCGGAAGAAACTCAAGGTCCAGGTTTACGATTAAGCAATAATCTGACTGACCGTTGCGAATCGCACGATCATGACCCAAGCCAAAGCCCAGATTCTTCTGCTGGATAACTTCCGTACTTGCAAACTCACGACCGTGCACACTCAGATAGTCTTGGAACAACTCGACTGTATTATCAGAGGAACCATTATCAACAACTTTAAAATGGATATTTGCAAGCGGATAATTTTGCGAAGCCAATGACTCAAGAAACTTATGAACCCAGCGAGAACTGTTGTAAGCAACAACAGAGATATCAATATCCGGGAAAACAGTCAAATCCGCGGATTCACTAACACTTGCAATGCCAGCAAATCGATTATCAGACAGAGCATTCAAAGACTGAATATTATCATTCGAAAATGTTTTATCATGAAGGCTTCGCATCAACTTCATCTTTCTATACGTATAAAAAGACCAAATAAACTTCAAAGCCGGAACCTTTAGATAAACGGCACGGGCATAGCCTCTGATTGAAGCTACGTCCCCACGGAGAATAGCACGTGCTACATTAGCAAAGATTGAAACAGTACGTCGGAAAACGCGGAGTGGTCTGGTAAGCCTCCATGATGTGCTACTAATGATTTCTTCCAAATCAGCCTCGCGGCTATTCAGTTCGTCCTGCAGCTTGCCCAGATCGTGTTCGAGACTTGTATTACGCCCACGAACGACTTCATTGTCAGCAGCCAAACCCTTTAGTTCGTCGCGAAGGGCGTGGGCCCAGCTATCAGAACGAATGACATATGACTGCAATTTTGGGTCGTTAAAAATATATGAGAGTGCGGACTGTCGACTCATCGAACAAGAAGGAGCAGCCTGTGCCCGGTCAAATTCAACGTAAATACGATTCGCACCGCAAGCAAGCACCGCACGCCTTACAAACCCATGCCAGCCTTCAGCTTCGTTTAATAATGGCACATCATGAAACTGACTGGCATAACCGGTCGGAATCATAATATTCCACGGGCTATTTGTATCAAGCGAAGAGAACAACTCAAATTGATTGCCCGCACCATCGGAGAGCTTGCGATCTGCCAACTCAATCAACGCTGTACCGCGTGAGCCGTCGAAATTATCAAATAGATCGCTCAGTGCGCCAACACATACACTCAAGGGTTTCGTAACCAACGCCCAGTACAGCGTATTCAGTGACGACTGCACAAACTCATCCAGCATCGAGTGTTGATAGCATGAAACAACCAAGCCACCACCAACAATAGAACTCAGATCATCTGCGCTTAGGACTTTTTCAGGTAACACCAACTCTATTTTACATTGAACTGCTGCAGTAGAAAGCTCTGCAGCGAGCGTTAAGATCTCACTAGCACTAACGCTCTCCGGAAAAACGAGAGAGACGGAGAATTCTGACGACACAGGAGAAGTATTATTCCTTCCATCAACACTGGCAGCTGGTATATAGGCACGCACAAACTGATAAACATCACAGTTTGAGTCAAGAATACCTTTTAGCCTTCTAAAATCGTGGCCAAGGCCACCGTCCCGATTCAGGGCAATGACTGGATACGCCAAGAACTGCTCACTAAACTCGAGATGATAATCGTTGGCAGCGACCTGCTTCCAACCATTCTTATCAGTAACGTTAGACAAGTTTTTTTCGGTATAGACGACGGTATGCGTCTTATCCAGAAGGCCGGCATCTAGATAATCATAAGCCCCGGAGACCAGCTTAATAGCGACATCTATATGCGATGAGTTCGGAACCGAGAGAATAAGAAACAATTGCTGCTCGCTGGAGAAAGACTCTTTCAGGCGACCCAACAAACCACAATCAAAATCCAGATGTTCAATAACATCCAGCATCGAGAGAGTGACGATTGAATAACCCTCGCTCAATCGCTTCAACTGAGAGATAACAGTATCTACCTGGGTCAGATCCAGTTCGTGTGCTTCGATACCATTCTGCTTTAACGTCTCGACACATTCACTATCGGCATCGAATCCAACATATCGAACACCATAACTTTCGACCTGACGAGCAATAGCTGCATACCCGCATCCTAGATCGATATGTATAGCACCTTTGCTGGAAAATTTTCGTATAAGATCCATGGCGTTGGCATACACGCTGACTGGTTTATAAGAAAAATTGTACTTTTTATCCATTGGTCTGTAACTCGATATCAATCATAGGAATGCCAATCAAGCCCGTAGATACGCTACTGCTATGATTCATAAAACTCTCCTTGTGTCGTGACGCTCACGACACCCACCTTAGCCAAAAGCAAAAAAAGCAATCTGCATGCGCTCCCCCATTGTCGGACGCCTCCTTGAAGCAGGTCTCTACCTACCGCCGCCTGTTCTCTTCCAAAGACACCAACCAAGCGAACAAGCCAAGCATTCAAGCGGTAGTTTGCCGCGGACTTTACTCCCTGTGACAACACAGCAGACTGAACGCCGAAGATAGAACAGCGTCAACTCGTCGTATTCGAGACCGCCTCGCGCACTCCGGCATTGAGCATCCACGCGATCGCGATCAGTGGGGCGTAGGCAATCCCCAAACCAACAACACCTGAGACAAGCCCTTTCCCTACTACTATTGCCAGAGGCAATAACCAAAGGAGGTTAATGCCAATCACCGCAAAAACGACTGTTTTGTGGCTTCTGTATTTTCTGGATGCATATTGATAAGCATGACTGCGGTGGGCCTCGTAAACTTTCTCCCCTGCCAACAGTCGTCTGAGCAACGTCCAGGTCGCATCGACTACGAATACCCCAAACAGAATCAGCCAACTCCAGAGCAACTCGGGTGACGTCCACGCCGCGGCAATAGATATCACACCCAGTACAAGCCCTAAAAAGCCACTTCCTGCGTCACCCATGAAAATTCGAGCAGGCGGAAAATTCCAGCACAAAAATCCTCCTACCGCAGCAGATAAAGTCAACGCCACCCACATCAACTCGATATGAGCCGTCAGGCCGTAGACTACGCAACTCCCGAGACAGACGCAGATGGCTTCTGCACTAGCCAGACCATCAATGCCATCCATGAAGTTGTAAAGATTGAGCATCCAGACCAGATAAATCAAAGCAAGTGCCGTACCGGCCAATCCCAGATCAATCGTCACACCTGCAAATGAAACAGGGGCCAAGCCCCCCACCCAGAAAAGCGCCCATGCGCCGGCAGCGAAATGCCCAAGAAGTCGCCATCTGGCGGCAATATGACCATGGTCATCAGCAAATCCGAGAACTGCAACCAGCAGGCCGCTCCCAAACAATCCGAACATGAGCGCCGGGCTTAGCAGTCCGAGCAAAGCCAAAACAGGCAAACCTGCCAAAAAAGCGAAAACAATGGCTACCCCGCCCCCTCGCGGCGTTGGAACTGAATGGGAACTGCGCTCATTGGGTATATCCATAAGGCTTTTTGCCAATGCGTATCGACGCAGAATTAGCGTCAATAACCAGGAAACCATAAACGCCGTGAGCAATAGCCACCAAAAAATCATTTCGTTTGCTTATCCAAATAGTATTCAGCGGTCTGACGCATGGCTTTGTCCACATTGATCGGGGGAACCCACCCTAATAGCTCGCGGTTTTTATCTATATCGACCTGCAACGACCCGCAAATGCGTTGAGCGACGGCACGCTTGCCTAGCAGGGCGGCTACAAGCGTCAACAATCCTTCAGGCACCGGGAGCAGCCAAGCCTTTCTACCCAATGCTTGAGCCAGACGCCGCAGCAGTAGTGTTGTGGACAAATCCTCACCATCACTGACCAAAAATATCTGATTAGCCGCTGCCGGATGGGTGATGCAGGTAACAATCAGGTCCACCAGGTTGCCGATCGCAACCAGGCTTCGCTGATTACCGATCGCACCCAATGGCAATGGGATGCCTTTACTCAGCCAACGTATCATGCTCAGAAAATTGGCCTTGACGCCGGGACCGTACACTAGAGGTGGACGAATGATGACAACCTCCATGCCGGTCTCCTGACTGAGTTGTTTTAACCTTTCTTCGGCCTCGTATTTGGATACACCATAAGGATCAAGCGGGGCCGGAGCGTCATCAGCCTTGAACCGCTTGCCCCGAGCGGTGCTCTCACCGTTGACCTTGATCGAGCTGATAAATATAAAACGCGTTACACCTGACTCCGCTGCGCGTCGTGCCAGGTTGATCGTACCGTCCACGTTGACCTTACGGAACTCCGCCAACGTATCCACGGCCGTTTCGCTCATTACGTGTACGCGTGCAGCTGCGTGAATGACAACCTGTACATCATCGAGTACGGGCAGAGTATCCGAGCCCGTCAGATCGAAAGGCACAACGGAACACAAACCGTGCAAGCGTGTGGCACCACGTGTTACCGCAACCGGGACGAATTTCTTATCCCGCAACAATCTGAAAACAACTGCTTCGCCGACAAATCCACTTGCCCCTGTCACCACTACTTTCAGGGCTTTCATTCAGCTTTATTCCCTAACAACGCGGTGGCCCAGCAAATGCAAAAGAAAAACACTTTATCACGTACCCGCCGCCGACATTTCCAGGCGCTGAAGGACAACTTCATCAACTGCTGACGGCGTAATCGCAACCAGGTTTTCACAAACGGATCATCACCCTGCCCGACTAACAGTGCGATCATTCGAACCTGGTTAAACCACCAACCGTCATGGATAGTTTTGTATCGGGCAATCAGTGGGCTCAAGCCTTTATTGGCACCCACCTGATTACTCTCGTGCTGGCGATACTCCATGGACGGCACAGGGTCGATATACCAGCGATAGCCATGGCTACGGGCAAAGGCATAGCAATACCAGTCATGCAAACTGACAGCTTGTAGTTGTTGCCAATTGTCGAGCATCGAAACCTTTAGCGCGCCCATGAGGCTTTTGCTCATTACATAGGTGCAGCCAGGCCCCGCAGCTTCGAACAGAAAATCCCACGCGACCTGAGGCTGTGCCTTGTCCAACAAATGGGTTTTACCGTCTGGCCAAAAAGCCCTGACGTTACTGGAGCAGGCATCAACCTGACGGGTTTGAATGGTATCGATAGCACGTTGGAGCTTATCCGTGTGCCAGACATCATCCTGATCGGCAAAGGCAACAAAGTCGTAATTATCAACGTCAACATCACGGATAAGCCGGAAAAAGTTACGTGATGCACCACCGAAACTGCCGGCAGCCGGCAGGACCAAAACCTCGGAGTGCTCAGCAGCGTAAGCCGCGCACCAAACTTCGGTACCATCAGTGGAGGGGTCGATACTGATATGGACGGTTACGTTGACGCCTGACTGACCGAGGATCGAGGTCAACTGCTCCTCGATCCACTGCATGCCATTGTAGGCCGCCAGCAAAACCGCAACCTTGGGATGTTTTACTAGCATGCCATTCCTGCTTAAACGAGTCGAACGCTGCCGCTCAAAGGTAGCTTGATGGCCTTAGTGGGAAGGCGAATCCAATAGCTTTTGCAGGTACTGGCCATAGCCAGTCTTCTTCAGCGCGTCGGCTTGAGCACTCAGTTGCTCAGCCGTGATCCAGCCATTGTGGTAGGCAATCTCTTCCAGGCAGGCCACTTTCAAGCCTTGACGCTGCTCAATGGTGTGCACAAAGTGACTGGCTTCCAGCAACGAGTCGTGAGTCCCGGTATCCAGCCAGGCGAAACCGCGACCGAGCATTTCGACATTGAGGGTCTTCTGCTCCAGGTAGGCACGGTTGACGTCGGTAATTTCCAACTCGCCACGCTCGGACGGCTTGATGTTCTTGGCGATCTCGACAACCTGGTTGTCGTAGAAGTACAAACCAGTGACCGCATAGCTGGATTTTGGTTTCAGCGGCTTTTCTTCGATGCTCAGGGCGCGGCCGGTTGCGTCGAACTCGACGACACCAAAACGCTCCGGATCAGACACGTGGTAGCCGAATACAGTAGCGCCATGCTGCTGAGAGCTGGCGGAGCGCAGGTTGTCCGAGAAGTGCTGACCGTAGAAGATGTTGTCGCCCAGAATCAGGCAGCAAGGATCCTTACCGATGAACTCTTCGCCAATGATGAAGGCCTGTGCCAGACCATCCGGGCTAGGTTGTTCGGCGTAGGTCAACTTGATGCCATACAGGCTGCCGTCACCCAGCAACTTGCGGAAACATGGCAGGTCTTCCGGGGTGGAGATGATCAGGATTTCGCGCATACCCGCAAGCATCAATACCGACAACGGATAAAAGATCATCGGCTTGTCGTAGATCGGCAACATCTGCTTGGAAACGCCAAGGGTCAGCGGGTGCAGGCGCGTGCCTGAGCCGCCAGCGAGGATGATGCCTTTACGATTAATCGTGGTCATTTATTCAGAACTTCCCTAAGCATTCGGGTTACGCCACTTTGCCAATCCGGCAAGTGCAGAGAAAAATTGTCACGCAACTTCTGAGTATTTAAGCGTGAGTTCAGAGGGCGACGTGCAGGTGTTGGATAAGCGCTCGTTTCGATCGGATGGATCGACGTCACAGCAAGTTGCTCACCATTCGCTTGAGCGAAACCGATCACGTGGCAGGCATAGCCGTGCCAGGAGACTTCGCCGCCGGCCGTCAGGTGATACAGGCCAGCCAGCTCTGGACGCAACAGAACTTGCTGAATGGCCAACGCCGTTACGTCGGCAATCAAGTCTGCACCGGTAGGGGCGCCAATCTGATCGGCGATGACGCTCAGGGTTTCGCGCTCCTTGGCCAGACGCAACATGGTCTTGGCGAAGTTGTTGCCGCGAGCACCATAGACCCAACTGGTGCGGAATATCAGGTGCTTGCAGCCAGTCGCGGTAATTGCCTGTTCGCCAGCCAGCTTGCTGGCGCCGTAGTGATTCACCGGGGCGACTGCATCTGCCTCTTGCCATGGCGTCGAACCCTGACCACTGAAGACGTAGTCGGTCGAGTAGTGAATCAGCCAGGCGCCCAAGGACGCGGTTTCTTCAGCCATGACCTGGCTTGCCTGACCGTTCACGCGGTCGGCCAGTTCGGTCTCGGACTCGGCTTTATCGACAGCTGTGTAGGCTGCGGCGTTGACGATGACATCAGGTTTGACCTGACGGATCGTCGCGCGCAATGCGTCGAGGTCGGACAGGTCACCGCACATACCATCGACCGCATGACGGTCCAGGGCAATCAACTCGCCAAGCGGTGCTAGGGAGCGCTGCAGTTCCCAGCCCACCTGGCCGTTTTTTCCCAGCAGGAGGATTTTCATGCCTTGCTCGAACGATCCGCGTAGTTCTGATCGATCCACTGCTGATAGCTACCACTCTTCACATGAGCAACCCACTCAGTGTTATTGAGGTACCACTCAACGGTCTTGCGGATACCGGTTTCGAAGGTTTCTTCAGGTACCCAACCCAGTTCGCGCTGGATTTTGCTGGCGTCGATCGCATAACGCTGGTCATGTCCCGGGCGGTCCTGGACGTAGGTGATCAAACTGGCGTGCGGGCGATAAGCGGAATCCGGACGCAGTTCATCGAGCAGTGCGCACAGGGTGTGCACCACTTCGATATTTTGCTTTTCGTTATGACCGCCGATGTTGTACGTCTCGCCGATAACGCCTTCGGTCACGACTTTGTACAGGGCACGGGCGTGATCTTCGACATAGAGCCAATCGCGAACCTGATTACCTTTGCCGTAGACCGGCAGCGGCTTGCCTTCCAGTGCATTGAGAATGATCAGCGGGATCAGCTTCTCAGGGAAGTGGCACGGGCCGTAGTTGTTCGAGCAGTTGGTGACCAGGGTCGGCAGGCCGTAGGTACGGCTCCAGGCGCGAACCAGGTGATCGGAGCTGGCCTTGCTGGCCGAGTATGGCGAGCTTGGCTGGTACGGCGTGGTTTCGGTGAAGAGGTCTTCCGGACCTTCGAGGTCTCCGTAGACTTCGTCAGTCGAAATATGGTGGAAGCGGAAGTTGGCTTTGCGCTCGTCATCCAGCGCGCTCCAATAGTGGCGCGCAGCCTCTAGCAGCGTGTAGGTACCGATGATGTTGGTCTGGATGAATTCAGACGGACCGGAAATCGAGCGATCCACATGGGATTCAGCGGCCAGGTGCATGATGGCGTCGGGCTGATGATCACGAAGGACGCGGTCGACCTGATCGCGGTCGCAGATGTCGACGCGCTCAAACACGTAGCGCGCGCTTTGGTCGACTTCAGTCAACGACTCAAGGTTGCCAGCGTAGGTCAGCTTATCCACGTTTACTACGGAGTCTGCAGTATTGGAAATGATATGGCGAATGACTGCCGAGCCGATAAACCCGGCGCCGCCGGTTACTAGAATTTTCACGCGAAACCATACCCTTGAGTTGCTGACAGGACTGCCTACCGAGCGCTGTCTAATCCATAAATGCAGAAGCCACTGGTTAAGCAAAGGCTTCTGACAGAGTCAGTCTGAACCGAATGAGGAATGTGCCACTATTCGGACAGGCGCAACATTTTACAGTTTAATAAAGGTTTTACTAATGGATATAGACAAACCGCGACACAAATTCGACGCCTGCCCCATCCTTATCACAGTCAGACGCGATGCTTGCGCAGCATTCTGGCTCTACGACTGAACCAGCCGAGGATCGGGCCGATCACCATCCCTAATAGCAGCACCAGGACCATAACTACCGATATTGGTAATTGCGGCCCGGCCCACCCCAGGAACAGCAGTGAAACTGATTGCTGATTCTCCAGCACGAATGCCAAAACCGCTAAAACCAGCAACAAAACAAAGACTCCGAGGAGTACGCGCTTGAGGTTACGCATGAATCGCTCCTTGAATGGCGACTGTCAAAGCCCCTCCTCCTCATCCTCATTCACCCGATCCCGGAGTTCTTTACCCGGCTTGAAATGAGGAACGAATTTACCGTCGAGGCTGACGGATTGACCGGTCTTTGGATTACGACCGACGCGTGGCGCACGATAGTGCAAAGAGAAGCTGCCAAAGCCACGGATCTCAATGCGATCACCGGTTGCAAGGCACTGGGACATTTGCTCAAGCATGGTCTTGATGGCCAGCTCCACATCCTTGGATGAGAGCAGCCCTTGATGGGTGACAATTCGTTCGATCAACTCCGACTTCGTCATATTTTTCCCTTCTTTTTCAAGCAGCTAGATCAGCGCTTCAAAGGTTTTAGCACGCCCGAAGGAATTTGAACAGCCCGAGCATTGACTTATCCGTACAACCCCACAGACACCGCAAGACCTACGACATTGAGAGGCGTCACGCTTGGCCGCCGCACCTCGGAATCCCCCTCAGCGACAGATGACCAGCACGGTGCGAGTGAGGTAACCGGCCGGATTCCACCCAAAAAAGTAATCCTCAGACTCTTCCTTGGCATCGCTGGACTTGCCAATGACCTTGTACCCCTGCGCCTTACACTCCCTTGCAGCACGCTTGTAACACTTATCCCAACCTGATCCGAGCCCCGAACAGTCGATCTCCATACCGCTGACACCACGCACCACATGCGTTTTGGCGTTTGTGGTACACCCCATCAAGACCAGCACTGCCAATGTGACAATGAGCTTGTTCATCCCCATCCTTATAACCAATGCTCAGTTCAAGCTAAAGCCTAGCCCCGAATAGGCGATTGATACGCCTGAACAACAGACAACCTTTCACGGACATCGTTTCCTCCCTGAACGACTCCGACAACCTCAAATCGCAGGCACAAAAAAGGGCGACCGAAGTCGCCCTTTTTCTATGGTCTGACAGAACTTAGTTCTGTTTTTCCATTTGTGCACGCAACAGGTCGCCCAGAGTGGTAGGACCAGCAGCGATGCTGTCCGAGGCTGGCTTGTCGCGCAGGCTCTGGATAGCTTCTTTCTCGTCTTCAACGTCTTTCGACTTGATCGAGAGCTGGATTACACGGCTCTTGCGGTCAACGCTGATGATCTTGGCTTCAACTTCTTCGCCTTCTTTCAGAACGTTGCGCGCATCTTCGATGCGGTCACGGCTGATTTCGGAGGCTTTCAGAGTAGCTTCGATATCGGTAGCCAAAGTGATGATGGCGCCTTTAGCGTCAACTTCTTTCACGATGCCTTTAACGATTGCGCCTTTGTCGTTCTCTTGAACGTACTCGGAGAACGGATCGCTTTCCAGTTGCTTGATACCCAGGGAGATACGCTCGCGCTCTGGGTCAACCGACAGGATAACGGTGTCCAGCTCGTCGCCCTTCTTGAAGCGACGTACGGCTTCTTCGCCCACTTCGTTCCAGGAGATGTCGGACAGGTGAACCAGACCGTCGATGCCGCCGTCCAGACCAATGAAGATACCGAAATCGGTGATCGACTTGATGGTGCCGGAGATTTTATCGCCCTTGTTGAACTGGCCAGAGAAATCTTCCCATGGGTTAGATTTGCACTGCTTGATGCCCAGGGAGATACGACGACGCTCTTCGTCGATGTCCAGAACCATAACTTCCACTTCGTCGCCGACTTGTACGACTTTCGAAGGGTGGATGTTCTTGTTGGTCCAGTCCATTTCGGAAACGTGTACCAGACCTTCAACGCCTTCTTCCAGCTCAGCGAAGCAGCCGTAGTCGGTCAGGTTGGTTACACGCGCGGTAACGCGAGTGCTTTCTGGGTAACGGGCTTTGATAGCAACCCATGGATCTTCGCCCAGCTGCTTGAGGCCCAGGGAAACACGATTGCGCTCGCGATCGTACTTCAGAACCTTGACATCGATCTCGTCGCCAACGTTGACGATTTCGGAAGGATGCTTGATACGCTTCCAAGCCATGTCGGTAATGTGCAGCAGGCCATCGACGCCACCCAGATCGACGAATGCGCCGTAATCGGTGAGGTTTTTGACGATACCTTTGACTTGTTGACCTTCCTGCAGGGATTCCAGCAGAGCTTCACGCTCAGCGGAGTTCTCGGCTTCGAGGACGCTACGACGGGAAACGACAACGTTGTTGCGTTTCTGGTCGAGTTTGATGACCTTGAATTCCAGCTCTTTGCCTTCCAGGTGCGTGGTGTCGCGCACAGGACGAACGTCAACCAGAGAACCAGGCAGGAACGCACGGATGCCGTTAACGTCGACAGTGAAGCCGCCTTTAACCTTACCGTTGATAACGCCCTTGACCACTTCTTCGGCTGCGAAGGCTGCTTCCAGAACGATCCAGCATTCAGCGCGCTTGGCTTTTTCACGGGACAGCTTGGTCTCACCAAAGCCGTCTTCAACCGAATCCAGCGCCACGTGAACTTCGTCACCGACGTTGATGTTCAGTTCGCCAGCGTCGTTGTAGAACTGCTCAAGCGGGATGAGTGCTTCAGACTTCAGGCCAGCGTGAACGGTTACCCAGCGAGCTTGGTAATCGATATCAACGATAACACCGGTGATGATGGAGCCTGCCTGAAGGTTCAGGGTTTTTAGGCTTTCTTCAAAGAGTTCCGCAAAGCTTTCGCTCATTTTAATTCCTGTTGATAAGGGCGAAGAATACGCCCATCTGCCACATCCCAGACAATGTGGGTTACGTTTATATAAAAGAAGAACGCAGGACTATGACTGGTCCCCTGCGATGCTTCTTGGTCACCCGGCGATATCGCGAAGGGCGATCTCGCTCATGATGCGTTCCAGCACCTGATCGATGGACAACTCCGTGGAATCCAGCTGTATGGCGTCGACCGCCGGCTTGAGCGGGGCTACCGCTCGCTGGGTGTCGCGCTCATCGCGCACACGGATCTCATCTAGCAGACTCGACAGACTAACACCCTCGACTTTGCCCTTCAACTGCAAATAACGACGGCGTGCCCGCTCCTCGGCGCTGGCGGTCAGAAAAATCTTCAATGGCGCGTCTGGAAACACTACCGTGCCCATGTCGCGACCATCGGCCACCAGCCCCGGCGCTTCCTGAAATGCCCGCTGGCGCTGCAGCAAAGCGTCACGCACTGCAGGCAGTGCCGCCACTTGCGAGGCCCAGGCTCCGACCTGCTCATTGCGCAGATCGTCAGTGACATCGTCACCTTCAAGGATGATGCGCTGCGGATGACCTTCGGTCGCCCCGATGAACTGCACATCGAGATGAGCGGCCAGCAGCTTCAGCGACTCTTCATTGGTCAGGTCGACACCATGATTGCGCGCAGCAAACGCCAGCAAACGGTACAACGCACCAGAATCCAGCAAGCACCAGCCCAGGCGCTTGGCGAGGATCCCTGCAATAGTGCCCTTGCCCGAGCCGCTCGGGCCATCGATGGTGATTACCGGAGCGTGGCTGGTCACGACTGAGCCTCTTGAGCAACACGAATACCGACTTGCGCGCACAACGCGAGGAAGTTCGGGAAGGAGGTCGCTACGTTGGCGCAGTCATGGATGCGGATCGGTGCATTGGCGCGCAACGACGCAACGCTGAACGCCATGGCGATCCGGTGATCGCCGTGGCCATGCACTTCGCCGCCGCCAACCTGGCCGCCGTCGATGATGATGCCGTCCGGGGTTGGCTCGCATTTGACGCCCAGCGCCAGCAAACCATCCGCCATCACCTGGATACGATCCGATTCCTTGACCCGCAACTCTTCCGCACCACGCAGAATGGTCCGCCCTTCTGCACAGGCCGCAGCCACGAACAGTACCGGGAACTCGTCGATGGCCAGCGGAACCAGCGCTTCAGGAATTTCGATACCTTTGAGTTTAGCCGCTCGTACACGCAAATCAGCCACCGGCTCGCCACCGACTTCACGCTGGTTTTCCAGGGTGATGTCTGCGCCCATCAGACGCAGGATGTCGATGACACCGGTACGGGTCGGGTTGATGCCCACGTGTTCGAGCACCAGCTCCGAACCTTCGGCAATCGACGCCGCCACCAGAAAGAACGCCGACGAGGAAATATCGCCCGGCACTTCAATGTGCGCTGCGGTCAGCTTGTTGCCGGATTCGACCGACGCGGTAGCACCGTTGACGGTAACCGGGTAGCCGAAGCCACGCAGCATGCGCTCGGTGTGATCGCGGGTTGGCGCAGGCTCGGTGACGGTGGTCTTGCCCTCGGCGTACAGCCCCGCCAACAGCAGGCAGGACTTAACCTGAGCACTGGCCATCGGCATGGTGTAGGTCAGGCCCTTGAGCTTGTTGCCGCCACGAATGGTCATCGGTGGACGACCTTCTGCAGCCGTCTCGATCACCGCGCCCATCTCGCGCAGCGGGTTGGCCACGCGATTCATCGGACGCTTGGACAGCGACGCATCGCCTGTCAGGGTGCTGTCGAAGTTCTGCGCGGCCAGCAAGCCGGACAGCAGACGCATCGACGTACCCGAGTTGCCCAGATAGATCGGGCCAGGAGCCGGTTTCAGTCCATGCAGGCCAACACCGTGAATGGTCACGCGACCATGGTGCGGACCTTCAATCACGACACCCATGTCACGGAAGGCCTGCAAGGTCGCCAGAGCGTCTTCGCCCTCAAGGAAACCTTCGACTTCGGTAACGCCTTCCGCGAGGGAGCCTAGCATGATCGAACGGTGGGAAATCGATTTGTCGCCTGGTACACGAATCCGCCCACTCAGGCGGCCACCAGGATTTGCCAGGAAAATCAGATCGTTGGAGTTCATAGCGTCCACATAGGCCCGGCGGGCCAGGATTTTACTGAAATGCTCGCGGGCAACCCGGGCGCGCGTAAAGACGCCCAACAGTTGGTGCCCGTCCCCTGCATCGACCGCGTCGCGCAAGGCGTCGAGATCGCTGCGAAATGTATCGAGTGTGCGCAGAACAGCTTCGCGATTGGCGAGGAAGATGTCGTGCCACATGACCGGGTCACTGCCGGCGATTCTCGTGAAATCGCGGAAACCGCCCGCAGCGTAACGGAAGATTTCCAGATTTTCACTGCGTTTGGCCAATGAATCGACTAAACCGAATGCCAGCAAGTGCGGTAAATGGCTGGTCGCCGCCAACACTTCGTCGTGACGCTCGACCTGCATGTGCTCGACATCGGCACCCAATTCGCGCCAGAGCCGGTCGACCACCGCCAGGGCAGCCGGATCGGTTTGCTCGAGCGGCGTCAGAATCACTTTGTGCCGACGGAACAGCTGAGCGTTGGAAGCCTCCACCCCGCTCTGCTCGGAACCGGCGATCGGATGCCCCGGAACGAAGCGCGCCGGCATGCCGCCGAAGGCTTCAGTCGCCGCGCGCACCACGTTGCCTTTGGCACTGCCGACATCGGTCAGAATCGCCGAACCCAGATCCATGCCCGCCAACAGCGCCAGCAGCTTCTCCATCGCCAGGATCGGCACCGCCAACTGAATCACGTCGGCACCGCGACACGCGACCGCAAGGTCGTCTTCGCAACGATCCACCACGCCCAGCTCAACGGCCAGTTTTCGCGATTGCGGATCGAGATCAACGCCGACCACTTCGCGGCACAATCCGCTTTCACGCAGGCCCTTGGCGAACGATCCACCGATCAGCCCCAGACCGACCACCACCAGGCGACCGATCATAGGCACGACAGGTTGCACGGCGATGACATCAACCACGAGCCAGAACCTTGGTCAGCGCCTCGAGGAAGCGACTGTTTTCAGCCGGCAGACCGATGGTGATGCGCAAGTGGTTCGGCATGCCGTAATTGGCCACCGGACGCACGATCACGCCTTCATGCAGCAGGCCCTGGAATACCGGCGCCGCAACACGCCCCAGATCCACGCAAATGAAGTTGCCTTTGGAAGGAATCCAGCTCAGCCCCAAGTCACGGAAACCCGCTTCGAGTTGCTGCATGCCGGACTCGTTCAGGCGACGGCTTTCAGCCAGGTACTCGTCGTCTTTCAACGCTGCGCAGGCCGCAGCCAGGGCCAGGCTGTTGACGTTGAATGGCTGACGCACACGGTTCAGCACATCGGCGACCACCGCGGTCGACAAACCATAACCAACACGCAACGCGGCCAGGCCGTAAGCCTTGGAGAAGGTCCGGGACACCAACAGGTTCGGGTACGCCGCGAGGAAATCCAGGCCATCCGGCAGGTCGCTGCCTTCGGCGTACTCGATGTACGCCTCATCCAGCACCACCAGCACATGCGCCGGCACGTCCTGCAGGAACTCATCCAGCGCCTCGGCACCGAACCAGGTCCCGGTCGGATTGTTCGGGTTGGCGATGAAGACCACACGGGTGTTGCTGTCGATGGCTTCAAGCATGGCCGACAGGTCATGACCCCAGTCCTTGGCCGGAATCACTCGCGCTTGCGCACCGACAGCCTGAGTGACGATCGGGTAGACCGCGAACGCGTGCTCGCTGAACACTGCATTCAGACCTGGCGCCAGATAGGCGCGCGCGACCAGCTCAAGAATGTCGTTGGAACCGTTGCCCAGCGTCACTTGATTGAGCTCGACCCGGCACTGCTCAGCCAGCAGGGTTTTCAACGCAAAACCGTTGCCGTCCGGATAGCGGGTCAGCTCGGCCAGCTCTTCGCGAATCGCCGCCAACGCCTTGGGACTGGCACCCAGCGGGTTTTCGTTGCTCGCCAGCTTGACGATTTTTGCCGGATCGATGTCCAGCTCGCGAGCCAGTTCGTCCACGGGCTTACCCGGAACGTAAGGCGAAAGTTGTTGCACGCCCGGCTGTGCCAGAGCGAGGAAGTCGCCACTCATTGTTAACGCCTTTAGAGAACTGCTTTCGGGTAGGAACCCAACACTTTAAGTGCCACTGCTTCCTGACTGATTTTCTCCAGCACACCTTTTACCAGCGGGTCGCGGTGATGGCCGACGAAGTCGATGAAGAACACGTAGGTCCACTTACCGCTGCGCGACGGACGGGTCTCGATCCGCGTCAGGTCGATGCCATTGTCATGGAACGGCACCAGCAACTCGTGAAGCGCGCCGGGCTTGTTGCTCATCGAGACGATGATCGACGTCTTGTCGTCGCCGGTCGGTGGCACTTCCTGGCTGCCAATAATCAGGAATCGCGTGGAGTTGTCCGGGCGGTCCTCGATTTTCTCGGCCAAACGAGTCAGACCGTACAAGCCTGCCGCCATGTCGCCGGCAATCGCCGCCGAGTTCCACTCACCCTTGACCCGCTTGGCCGCTTCAGCGTTGCTCGATACCGCCACGCGCTCGACGTTCGGGTAGTGAGCGTCCAGCCATTTGCGGCACTGCGCCAAGGACTGGGCATGGGAGTAAATGCGGCTGATGCTGTCGGTCTTGGTGTTTTCACCCACCAGCAAGTGGTGGTGAATGCGCAGCTCGACTTCGCCACAGATGACCATGTCGTGTTCGAGGAAACTGTCGAGGGTGTGGTTGACCGCGCCTTCGGTGGAGTTTTCCACAGGCACCACGCCAAAGTTCACCGCACCGGCAGCCACTTCACGGAACACTTCGTCGATCGCCGCCATTGGCTTGCTGATCACCGCGTGACCGAAGTGCTTCATGGCCGCCGCTTGAGTGAACGTCCCCTCAGGGCCGAGGTAAGCCACTTTCAACGGCTGCTCGAGCGCCAGGCACGAGGACATGATTTCACGGAACAACCGCGCCATCTCTTCGTTACCCAGCGGCCCCTGGTTACGCTCCATCACGCGCTTGAGCACCTGGGCTTCACGCTCAGGACGATAGAACACCGGCACTTCGCCTTCGGCCAGCGAGGCCATCTTTACTCGCGCGACTTCCTGGGCGCAGCGCGCACGCTCACTGATCAGCTCCAGGACTTTTTCGTCCAGAGCATCAATGCGCAGGCGCAGTGCCTTGAGTTCTTGCTCAGACATTAACCGTGTTCCTTCTCGAACTCTGCCATGTACGAAATCAGCGCATTGACTGCGTTGATGTCGACGGCGTTGTAGATAGAGGCACGCATGCCGCCTACCGAACGGTGACCCTTGAGATTCAGCAGACCGCGCGCCTCGGCACCGACCAGGAACGGCTTGTCGAGGCGATCGTCAGCCAGACGGAACGGCACGTTCATCCACGAGCGGTCAGCCTTGTTGATCGGGTTGCTGTACAAGCCGCTAGCATCGATGAAGTTGTACAGCGTGCGCTGTTTGACTTCATTGAGCTTGCCAATGGCCTCGACACCACCCTGCTCTTTCAGCCATTCGAACACAAGACCGGACAAGTACCAGGCCAGGGTCGGCGGGGTGTTGTACATCGAACCGTTATCGGCCGCGACCTTGTAGTCGAGCATGGTCGGGCAGAACGAACGGGCACGACCCAGCAGGTCTTCGCGAACGATGTTGACGACGATGCCGCTCGGGCCGATGTTTTTCTGGGCGCCGGCGTAGATCATGCCGAAACGCGAGACATCCACAGGGCGCGAGAGAATGTCCGAAGACATGTCCGCCACCAGCGGCACATCACCGACTTCCGGGATCCAGCTGAATTCCAGGCCGCCGATGGTTTCGTTCGGCGCGTAGTGCACGTAGGCCGCATCTTGCGACAGCTTCCATTCGTTCTGACCGGGAATTGCGAAATAGTCGTAAGGCTTGGCGGTAGCGGCGACGTTGACGTGGCCGTAGCGCTGCGCTTCTTCAATGGCTTTCTGCGACCAGATACCGGTGTCGATATAGTCGGCTTTGCCGTTTTCCGGCAACAGGTTCAGAGGAATCTGAGCAAATTGCTGGCTGGCGCCGCCTTGCAGAAACAGCACTTTATAGTTCGAGGGGATATTCAGCAGATCACGCAGATCCTGCTCGGCCTTGGTCGCAATGGACACGAACTCATCGCTGCGATGGCTCATTTCCATGACCGAGAGGCCCTTGCCATGCCAGTCGAGCAACTCCGACTGGGCACGCAACAGGACAGCTTCAGGCAGCGCAGCAGGACCTGCGCAGAAGTTATAGGCTCGTTTGCTCACATCCACTCTCGCTATGCATTCACGGTAGCGGACAGAGCAAACACTCTGCCCTGCTACGATTTGGTTAGTCTTGCGGCTCTTCTTCGTCAGCGGCGTCAGCCTGCTGGCTTTCGACAGTGTCGTCCGGCTCGGTGCCGGCATCGAGCACGATGCCTTCGAGTTCAGCACCCTCTTCGCCTTCCAGCTCCTGGACTTCGACTTCCGATGGCTCCTGAACCCGCTCCAGACCGACCAGTGTTTCATCGCTGGCCAGTTTGATCAGGGTCACGCCCTGGGTATTACGACCCAGACTGGACACTTCATCTACACGAGTACGCACCAAAGTACCCTGGTCGGAAATCAGCATGATCTCCTCGCCATCGAGCACCTGGACTGCACCGACCAGACGGCCGTTACGCTCGTTGCTGACCATGGCGATAACGCCCTGACCGCCACGCTTGTACTCAGGGAACTCAGTGATAGCGGTACGCTTGCCGAAACCACGCGCCGAAGCGGTGAGGATCTGGCTGCCTTCTTCCGGGATCAGCATGGAAATCAGCTTCTGACCTTCCGGCAGACGCATGCCGCGGACACCGCGGGCGGTACGCCCCATGGCGCGAACGTCGGACTCTTTGAAGCGAGTCACCTTGCCGCCATCGGAGAACAGCATGACTTCACGCCCACCATCGGTGATGGCAGCAGAGATCAGTACGTCGCCCTCGTCCAGCTCCAGCGCAATCAAACCGACGCTGCGCTGACGGCTGAAGGATTCCAGCGGGGTCTTTTTCACAGTGCCGTTGGCGGTGGCCATGAAGATGTAGTGACCTTCGGTGTATTCCTCGACCGGCAGCATGGTGGTGATGTATTCACCATCGTCCAGCGGCAGCAGGTTGACCAGTGGACGACCACGGGCGGCGCGGGATGCTTCAGGAATTTCGTAGGTTTTGAGCCAGTACACCTTGCCCTTGCTGGAGAACAGCAACAGCGTGGTATGACTGTTGGCGACCAGCAGGTGAGCGATGTAGTCCTCATCCTTGACGCCGGTAGCCGATTTGCCTTTACCGCCACGACGCTGAGCCTGGTACGCAGCCAATGGCTGGGTCTTGGCGTAGCCACCGTGGGAAATAGTCACAACGCGCTCTTCTTCCGGGATCATGTCACCCAGAGTCAGGTCCAGGCGCGCATCGAGAATTTCGGTGCGACGCACATCGCCGTACTCGGCACGAATGACTTCCAGCTCTTCGCGAATCACTTCCATCAGGCGCGTGGCGCTGCTAAGGATGCGGATCAGCTCGCCGATCTGGTTGAGGATCTCTTGATACTCGGCCAGCAGCTTTTCGTGTTCCAGGCCGGTCAGACGGTGCAGACGCAGCTCCAGAATGGCTTGCGCCTGTTCTGGCGACAGGAAGTACTTGCCTTCGCGCAGCCCGTATTGCGCGTCCAGGGTCTCCGGACGGCAAGAGTCAGCACCGGCGCGCTCGACCATCGCAACCACCGCGGAGGATTCCCACGCAGTGCTGATCAGCGCTTCCTTGGCTTCCGACGGGGTTGGCGAGGCCTTGATCAGGGCGATGACCGGGTCGATGTTCGACAGTGCAACCGCCTGACCTTCGAGGATGTGACCACGCTCGCGAGCTTTACGCAGCTCGAACACGGTACGACGGGTCACCACTTCGCGACGGTGACGCACGAAAGCTTCCAGCAGGTCCTTGAGGTTCAGGATCCGCGGACGGCCGTCGATCAGCGCGACAATGTTGATACCGAACACTGCTTGCAGCTGGGTCTGGGCGTAGAGGTTGTTGAGGATGACCTCAGGCACTTCGCCGCGACGCAGTTCGATCACCACACGCATACCGTCTTTGTCGGACTCGTCGCGCAGTTCGGTGATGCCTTCCAGCTTCTTTTCTTTGACCAGCTCGGCGATCTTCTCGATCAGACGCGCCTTGTTCAGCTGGTAAGGCAGTTCGGTGATGACGATCTGCTGACGGCCACCGACCTTGTCGATGTCTTCGATCATCGAGCGGGCGCGCATGTAAATGCGGCCACGACCGGTGCGGTAGGCTTCGATGATGCCGGCGCGACCATTGATGATCGCAGCGGTCGGGAAGTCTGGACCCGGGATGTATTGCATCAGCTCATCGATGGTCAACTCGGGGTTGTCGATGAGCGCCAGGCAACCGTCGATGACTTCACCGAGGTTGTGCGGCGGAATGTTGGTCGCCATGCCCACGGCGATACCGCTGGAGCCATTGACCAGCAGGTTGGGAATACGGGTTGGCATGACCGCCGGGATCATTTCGGTGCCGTCGTAGTTCGGCACCCAGTCCACGGTTTCTTTATGCAGGTCAGCCAGCAGCTCGTGCGCCAGCTTGGTCATGCGCACTTCGGTGTATCGCATTGCCGCAGCGTTGTCGCCGTCGACCGAACCGAAGTTGCCCTGACCGTCTACCAGCAGGTAACGCAGCGAGAATGGCTGCGCCATACGAACGATGGTGTCGTACACCGCGGTGTCACCGTGCGGGTGATACTTACCGATCACGTCACCGACAACACGGGCAGATTTCTTGTACGGCTTGTTGAAGTCGTTACCCAGCTCGCTCATCGCGAACAGCACACGCCGATGCACGGGCTTCAAGCCATCGCGCGCATCAGGCAGTGCCCGACCGACAATTACGCTCATCGCGTAGTCGAGGTAGGACTGTTTCAGCTCGTCTTCGATATTGACCGGGAGGATTTCTTTGGCCAGTTCGCCCATGAGAAGCCTGATTCCTTTTTCTGGTGAAACTTCGTCACATCCATATGGGACGAACGAAGCTCGCCGCTGCAGGCTGAGTGCCAGCACCGACTTACGACAAATCAACGAGTTATGCCATGGATCTGCGCAGTAAAGGCAGCCACATCGGGCTACCTTGGAAACCGCCGGATGTTATCACAAGAGCCGCCACGCACCTATCCCCCTGATGCGCATGGAGCATAGTTAGTTGACCGGTGACAGGCGCAAAGGCGACGAGAGAGGCTCTGAGGCAAATCACAGGTCCGACTCAAGCCGATTTGTTGACCTTGAGGGCCCCATCGCGAGCAAGCTCGCTCCCACATTGGATCGATGTCGTTCGTAAAATCTGTGACCGGCTCGGTCAATTGTGGGAGCGAGCTTGCTCGCGATAGCGATTTATCAGACGCCAGAAACCGTCAATGCAAGCGCTTGCGGCACATCAACTGCGCCATCTTCGCGGTGTCCGGCCGCTCGACGATGCCCTTTTCGGTGACGATGACGTCAATCAGGTCGGCCGGCGTGACGTCGAACACCGGGTTAAAGGCATCGACATCCGCCCCCACTCGCTTGCCACCGACGTCCAGCAACTCGCTGCCATCGCGCTCTTCGATCGGGATGTCATCGCCGCTGGCCAGATTCATGTCGATGGTCGAACTCGGCGCCACCACCATGAAGCGCACGCCGTGGTGCATGGCGTTGACCGCCAGTTGGTAGGTGCCAATCTTGTTCGCCACGTCGCCGTTGGCGGTAATTCGGTCCGCGCCAACGATCACCCAGGTCACGCCTTTGGTTTTCATGATGTGCGCGGCGGCCGAGTCGGCGTTCAAAGTGACCGGGATGCCTTCGTTGGCCAGCTCCCAGGCAGTCAAGCGCGAACCTTGTAGCCAAGGCCGGGTTTCGTCGGCGTAAACCCGTTCGACCATGCCCTCCAGAAACGCCCCGCGAATCACCCCGAGCGCCGTACCAAAGCCGCCAGTGGCCAGTGCGCCAGTATTGCAGTGCGTCAAAATCGCCTGAGCATTGCCCTGATGCTTGCGGATCAGCTCTACACCCAGCTGCGCCATGGTCAGATTGGCTTCGCGATCACTTTCATGGATGGCCAAGGCCTCTGCCTCAAGCGCTTCCAATGGATTGGGGTGATCCTTGAGCCGCTCCAGGCGTTCGCGCATGCGACCCAGCGCCCAGAATAGGTTGACGGCGGTCGGCCGTGAATCCGCGAGCAGGGCAAAGTCTTCTTCCAGCGCCGCCTGCCAGTCACCGCCCGCAGCGAACCGTGCACGCGCCGCCAACACCACGCCATAGGCGGCGCTGATGCCGATCGCCGGAGCACCACGCACCACCATCGAGCGAATAGCCTCAGCCACACCCGCGGCGCTGGTATAGGCAATCCAGGTTTCTTCGAATGGCAGAATGCGCTGATCCAGCAGATACAGGGCGTCGTCCCGCCAATCGATGGCCTTCACCTTCTCCGCAGCCAACAGTCGATTGCGCATCCCTCACCCCGCACTCATGAACAAAAGCCGCCGATTATAGCGATCCCCCCGCGAAGACGCTCGGGTATACTTCGCCATCCTTTATAAAAGCACTGGACCGAACCCTCGATGCCGAATCCTGCCGCTGCGCTCGACTTACTCTTGCTGCCGACCTGGTTAGTCCCTGTCGAACCCGCGGGTGTGGTCCTCAAAGAGCATGGCCTGGGCATCCGCGACGGGCGCATTGCCTACATCGGCCCGCGCAGCGAGGCCTTGAAGCTCAACGCCACCGAGGTCCGCGAGCTGCCGGGCATGCTGCTCAGCCCAGGGCTGATCAATGCCCACGGGCACGCGGCGATGACGCTGTTCCGTGGCCTGGCCGATGATTTGCCGCTGATGACCTGGCTCGAACAGCACATCTGGCCAGCTGAAGCCAAATGGGTCGATGAGGCCTTCGTCCGCGATGGCACCGACCTGGCCATTGCCGAGCAGATCAAGGGTGGCATCACCTGCTTCTCGGACATGTACTTTTTTCCGAAAGTCGCCAGCGAACGCGTGCACAACAGCGGCATCCGCGCGCAAATCGCCATCCCGATCCTCGATTTCCCGATTCCCGGCGCCAGCGATGCGGATGAGGCGATCCGCCAGGGCGTCGAGCTGTTCGGCGACCTCAAGCATCACCCGCGCATCAAAATTACCTTCGGCCCTCATGCACCCTACACCGTCGGCGACGAAAACCTCGAAAAAATCCGGGTGATCGCCGAGGAGCTGGACGCGGCGATTCACATGCACGTCCATGAAACCGCCTTCGAAGTCCAGCAATCGGTCGAACAACGCGGCGAGCGTCCGTTGGCCCGCCTGGGTCGTCTAGGCTTGCTCGGACCGCGCTTCCAGGCGGTTCATATGACGCAAGTCAGCGATGAAGACCTCGCGTTGCTGGTAGAAAGCAACAGCAGCGTGATTCATTGCCCGGAATCAAACCTGAAACTGGCCAGCGGCTTTTGCCCAGTGGAGCGCTTATGGCAGGCTGGCGTCAATGTGGCGGTCGGCACCGATGGCGCGGCCAGCAACAATGACCTCGACCTGCTGGGTGAAACCCGCACCGCCGCCCTGCTGGCCAAAGCCGTTGCAGGCTCGGCCACGGCCCTGGACGCTCATCGCGCCTTACGCATGGCGACCCTCAACGGTGCCCGTGCGCTGGGCCTGGAAGCAGAAGTGGGCTCGCTGGAAGTCGGCAAGGCCGCGGACCTGGTGGCCTTCGACCTGTCGGGTCTGGCCCAGCAACCGATTTACGAGCCGGTTTCGCAGCTTATCTATGCCACCAGCCGGGACTGCGTGAAACACCTTTGGGTCGCCGGCAAGCAATTGCTCGACGACCGGCGCCTGACGCGCCTCGATGAACAACAGCTATGCGCCACCGCCACCGCCTGGGGCCAGCGCATCAGCGGACACACCGAATAGAACGAACCCTTGAGCTGAACTTCAAGGCTGACAGCAGAATTTTTCAGATTTAGAGGATTACCCATGAGCAACGTCGACCACGCTGAAATCGCCAAATTCGAAGCCCTGGCTCATCGCTGGTGGGACCGCGAAAGCGAGTTCAAGCCGCTGCACGACATCAACCCGCTGCGGGTCAACTGGATTGACGAACGCGTCAAACTGGCCGGCAAAAAGGTGCTGGACGTCGGATGTGGTGGCGGCATCCTCAGCGAATCCATGGCACAACGCGGCGCCACCGTGATGGGCATCGACATGGGCGAAGCACCTCTGGCAGTCGCGCAGTTGCATCAGCTGGAATCCGGCGTCAGCGTCGAGTACCGGCAGATCACCGCCGAAGCCCTGGCGGAAGAAATGCCCGAGCAATTCGATGTGGTCACCTGCCTGGAAATGCTTGAGCACGTGCCTGATCCGTCGTCGGTCATTCGCGCCTGCTTCCGCATGGTAAAGCCCGGTGGCCAAGTGTTCTTCTCGACCATCAACCGCAATCCAAAGGCTTACCTGTTCGCCATCGTCGGTGCCGAATACATCATGAAGCTGCTGCCGCGCGGCACGCATGACTTCAAGAAATTCATCCGTCCGTCCGAACTCGGCGCCTGGAGCCGCCAGGCCGGCCTGAGCGTCAAGGACATCATTGGCCTGACGTACAACCCGCTGACCAAGCACTACAAACTGGCCGCCGACGTTGACGTCAACTACATGATCCAGACGCTGCGCGAGGAATAAGCCCATGGCAATCAGAGCAGTTCTATTCGACATGGACGGCACCCTGCTCGACACCGCGCCGGACTTCATAGCCATCTGCCAAAGCATGCTCGCAGACCGCGGGCTGGCACCGATCCCGGACAAACACATCCGCGACGAGATCTCCGGCGGGGCGAAAGCCATGGTGGCGGTGACCTTCTCGATGGACCCGGAATCGCCAGGCTTCGAGCCGTTGCGACTGGAATTCCTGGAGCGTTATCTCAAGGGTTGCGCCGTTCACAGCAAACTCTTCGATGGCATGGCAGAGCTGCTGGCCGACATCGAGAAAGCCAATCTGATCTGGGGCGTAGTGACCAACAAACCGCTGCGCTTCGCCGAGCCGATCATGCAACAGCTGGGACTGGCCGAGCGCTCGGCACTGCTGATCTGCCCGGACCACGTGACGAACAGCAAGCCACACCCGGAGCCGTTGCTCCTCGCGTGCAAAATGCTCGAGCTGGACCCGGCCAGCGTGCTGTTTGTGGGCGATGACCTGCGCGATATCGAGTCGGGCCGCGATGCCGGCACCAGGACCGCCGCGGTGACTTTTGGCTACATTCACCCGGATGACAACCCAAGGAACTGGGGTGCGGATGTGGTGGTGGACCACCCTTCGGAGTTGCGCAAGGTTCTGGACGGCACGTTGTGTAGCTGCTGATTCAGTCAAAAGATCGCAGCCTGCGGCAGCTCCTACAGGGGACCGAGATCAGCGTAGGAGCTGCCGCAGGCTGCGATCTTTTCAGCCCTTTTAATGGATTGTGTAGAGGTTTTTTATGTTTGATTATTCCGCCCGTCCTGAGCTGCTCAAAGATCGGGTCATTCTGGTCACTGGCGCCGGTCGTGGTATCGGCGCCGCCGCGGCAAAAACCTATGCCGCTCACGGCGCCACCGTACTGCTGCTGGGCAAGACCGAGGCCAATCTGACTCAGGTTTATGACGAAATCGAAGCGGCCGGTCATCCCCAGCCAGCGGTGATTCCGTTCAACCTGGAAACCGCCCTGCCGCATCAGTACGACGAGCTGGCGGCCATGATCGAAACCGAATTCGGCCACCTCGATGGCTTGCTGCACAACGCCTCGATCATTGGCCCGCGTACGCCGCTGGAGCAGCTGTCCGGCGAAAACTTCATGCGCGTGATGCACGTCAACGTCAACGCCATGTTCATGCTGACCAGCACCCTGCTACCGTTGCTCAAGCTGTCTCAGGACGCCTCGGTGATCTTCACTTCCAGCAGCGTCGGTCGCAAAGGTCGCGCGTACTGGGGCGCTTATGGCGTGTCGAAGTTCGCCACCGAAGGCCTGATGCAAACCCTGGCTGACGAAGTCGACACTGTCGCGCCGATCCGCTCCAACAGCATCAACCCAGGGGCCACCCGTACCAGCATGCGCGCTCAAGCGTATCCAGGCGAAAACCCGGCCAACAACCCGACACCCGAAGAGATCATGCCGGTCTACCTGTACCTGATGGGACCGGACAGCACCGGCATCAATGGTCGGGCGTTCGACGCTCAGTAAGCGCCTCGCCACACCCCGCTGCCGCGACAGCATACCGTCGCGGCACGCTCTTCCCCCCCTTCAAGCGTCCGTTTGAAGTCAAACAAATGCCACTGCATCAGCCATCACTAGCAGCCATACAACCCAACAAGTTGATTTTTAACGAGTTTTATCCAGCTGAACCGAATGGCACGACTTTCGCTCTAACTCTCTTTATACACGCAGTGTGTTAGCGGTCGGGCAGCTCACGTCGAGACTTACTTTGGCTCGGCAAAGCGGACTAAACTCTAGCCACATGTCCTACGGGACTGATGGACCAGTATGACGCGCAGCCCAAAGCCGCTCTCACCCAGCCTGTAAGACAGCATTCCTGTTTAGGGGCTCACGCCATATGAAATCTCCAACCCAGACCAACGCAATTGACTTCGATAGCGCCAAATTGCAACGCCTGGGCTTTGGTCAGTTGCCTCCCCTTCTGGAGCGTCCCGCCAGCCTCGGCCAATTGCGCCAGCAAATGGGCCTGCAACTACAAACCAGCCTTGAGCCGCAGCGTATTCTGGGATTGTTTTTCCGCGAAGTTCAGCGCCTTGTCCCACTGGACGCCTTGAACTATCAGCACAAGAGCAGCGATTTGCGTCTTGAGTTCGGTCAACGCGGACATCACTCGGTGAGTTACAGCCTGAGCCACGAAGGCGCACACCTGGGCGAACTGGTGTTCCGTCGCAATCAGCGCTTCAGCGAACAGGATCAGGGCAAGCTCGAATCCCTGCTGGCGGCCCTGCTCTTCCCGATGCGCAACGCCCTGCTCTATCGAGCGGCCACTCAAAGTGCACTGCGCGACCCACTGACAGGCACCGGCAACCGCATTGCCATGGATCAGACCCTGCAGCGGGAGATCGACATGGCCCGGCGACACATGCAGCCGCTGTCGTTGCTGATGCTCGATATCGATCACTTCAAACGGATCAATGACACTTACGGTCACAGTGCCGGCGATGACGTGCTAAAGGCTGTCGCAACGTCAATCAAAGACCAGTTACGCAACGTAGACATGATCTTTCGCTTTGGCGGCGAAGAGTTTCTGATTGTGCTGTCCAACACCAGCCGCGAAGCGGCCGCGATGATTGGCGAACGCCTGCGTTATGCCGCACAAGCCAAGGAGTATTGCGCGGATGGGACGCTGATCGGTTTAACGGCCAGCCTTGGATGCTCGACGCTGCTGCCGGGTGAGTCCGCCGAGAGTCTGTTGCGACGCGCAGATAGTGCGTTGTATGTAGCTAAACGCGAGGGACGTAATCGATTGGCGATGGCGGGTTGAGTCTTCAATCAATGGATGTGGGAGCGAGCTTGCTCACGAAGAGGTCGGCACATTCAACATCAATGTTGCCTGTCAGACCGCTATCGCGAGCAAGCTCGCTCCCACAATGGTTTTGCGCTGGTTTGAATTAACGGATCAGCTTTCGACCAGCGCCATCCGCTCCCGGGCTACCGGGGCCCTTTCCGAGTGCTCCAGTTGCATGCAGCGCTCCAGGAACAGGAACATGTAGTCATAGCTCTTGCAAACCGCCTGACGCAGTTCACCTTGCAGGGATTTGCTCGGGTTCAGGCCCGCCAGCGTGCAGATGATTTCCAGGGCTTCCCATGGATGGGCATCATCGTATTGAGCGTGCATTTTCAGCCACTTCATCGCGCGCTTGCGGTCTTCCTCAGGGAAAGATGCTGCATAGACCCCGCTGGAACACACCACAGCCGACCACTCCCCCGTCGCCCCTTCAATGGCATAGTTGGTCGCCGCAATGGCGACAATCAGCGAATCCGACGAACTGGTATGCCAGCACCAATGACTCAATGCATGAAGTTCAGGGGCAACCTGCTGCGCCTGCAAGTCCTCCAGACTGATGCCATGCGCTCGACTCCAGTGCACCCAGTAGTCGGCATGGTTAAGTTCAACCCGAATGTTGCGCATCAGCCAGCGACGCGCCATGTCCTCACCGGGGTGGCGGGAAAAGCGGGTTTTGGTCAGGTTTTGCGCCATGTACAACGCGAACTGCTCAACGACCGGCCAGCCACCAATCAGGTACTGACGCATGGTCCTTGCGCTGAGTTTGTTGTCACGCATCCGCTGATACAGTTCATGTTCGACAACCCGGCGCTTGCTCTCGCTGCAATCCTGGATCAACTGCTGAGCCCAGGCTGGATAACTTGCGGCTTCCATAAGCGGGCCGGATCTGTTGAAGGTATCGATCACTGTCGCACTCCTTTTGATTGTGATTGTACGGATCAACAAGAGACTTCAACGGAATGTGCCAGGCGCCTTGAATAACAGAGGCCGCGGTCTGGTGGGCCGACATAGCAAGCTGTCACAGGTAAACAATTGCGGGCGTTCGATGACATACCCTTGAGCATAATCCACCCCAATCTCCAGCAATGCCTGCTCGATCTGCGGTGTTTCAACAAACTCGGCAATGGTGCGCTTACCCATGACATGACCGATGTGATTGATCACTTCGACCATTGCACGGTTAATCGGGTCGTCCAGCATATCCTTTACGAAACTCCCGTCGATCTTCAAGAAGTCTACAGGCAAATGTTTCAGATAAGCGAATGAGGACATACCGGCACAAAAATCATCCAACGAAAAATGGCAACCTAACCCTTTGAGTTCATTAATAAATCTGATTGCGCTGGACAAATTCGAAATCGCACTGGTTTCAGTGATTTCAAAACAAATCATTTCAGGCGGGATCGCATAGGCAATGAACTTCTCACGCAGGAAGTGTAGAAAAGCCTCATCACCGATCGTAATACCTGACAGATTTATCGCACACATGGCCAACGGCCCTTCGCGCTCTTGCGCAATGCCCTGTGCAATGATCCTGAAAACGTTCTCGACCACCCAGCGATCCAGAGACGTCATCAGCCCATAACGCTCAGCGGCGGGAATGAAACTGTCCGGCAGAATCATCCGCCCGGCTTCGTCATGCAGGCGCAGCAGGATTTCGATATGCCCACCGCCCCGCTCTGTATGCCCCAGCGCGGCGATTTCCTGTGAGTACAGGCAGAAACGGTTCTCTTCGAGCGCCATGTGCAGGCGCTGTACCCAGGCCATCTCGCCAAAACGCAAGGACAGTTCCGAGTCGTCCGCATGGTAGACCTGCACCCGGTTTCGGCCCTTTTCCTTGGCCATGTAGCACGCCATGTCAGCGGCACGCAGCGAGGCTTCGAGAGTGGTCGGGGCTTGAACGATATGCACCAGACCAATGCTGACGGTGGTCACGAACGGCCGGCCCTTCCAGACGAAATGCAGGTTTTGCACCGTCTGACGCAGGCCCTCGGCGATTTTCTCCGAGGCTTCCGGCGAGCAGTTCTCCAGCAAAATGCCGAACTCGTCACCGCCCAGCCGGGCCAGGGTGTCACCTTCGCGCAAACCTGACTGCAACAACGCACAGATATGCCGCAGCAACTCATCACCCGCGGCATGCCCGCAGGTGTCGTTGACCAGTTTGAATTGATCCAGGTCGAGGAACATCAAGGCATGCCGGGCAGGCTGGCGCGTCAGGTTGTGCAACGCCTGCTCCAGGCGATATTCGAACTCGCGGCGGTTGGCCAGCCCGGTCAGCGCATCGTGGGTGGCCTGCCAGGAAAGATTGGCGATGTACTGCCGCTCCTGAGTCATGTCATGCAGCACCAGCACCGTGCCGCTGACCTTGCCGGCGTTGAGAATCGGCGAGCCCACCAGCGTGACCGAAACCGTGCTGCCGTCCAGCCGCTGAATCAGCTTGGAATGTTCACTGCCACCGCTGAGCTGACCGCTGAGGATATGCTCAATCAGTGTGAAGCCATCCGCCTCGGCATTTTCATCCAACAGATTAAACAATGCCGCCAGCGGCAGCCCGACAGCCTGCTCGGCCTTCCAGTGAGTCAACTCCTCGGCTGCCGGATTCATGTAAGCGATGGCACCTTCGACATCGGTGGTGATCACGCCGTCGCCAATGGATTGCAGAGTGATTTGCGCGCGTTCCTTTTCCAGTTGCAAGGCATTGGCAAACGCATGGCGCTGGGCCAGCAGCTTATGGGTCCGCAACAGTGCCAAGGCAATCAACCCCAGTGCCGTGGCCAGGTTAGTGAACAGCAGTAACCGCAGAATCAGCCGCGAGCCCTCGCCCAATGCGTCACTGAACGCTCTGGCGGCGGGAGTCACCCCTTCGTTGATGGCAAATATCCGGGTTTTCCAACGCTGAATGTCAGCGTCGGTCGCCTGCTTGCTGGCAATACGCTGATGCATTTCAAGGGCGACGTTATCGAGCTGCACCAGGTACGCATCACCCACGGTCCAGCGATCGATAGCCGTTTCCAGGTAACTGAAATGCCGGAAGTTCAGGTACAGCCAAATCAGACTTGAAACGTCATCGGGATGGTTACCGCCCTTGAGGATGCCCCGCCGGGCGGCCGTAAGATCGGGCGGTTGATGATCCAGCGCGACCCGCAGTTCATGCCCGCCCTGAGGGACTGAAATAGCATTCTGGTACTTGAGGAAAATCGACTCGTCGCGACTGTCGGCGTACAGATTGAGGTAATAGATGGCATCTTTCTGGCCCTTGGACCACAGGCTTTCACCGGCGACGTAGCCGCGAACCGCCGACAAAACGTACAGGCTGACGCCGCCCAACAGGGCCTGAAATAACACAACGGCGATAAATGGCCAGACGATGCCCAACAACCGTGGCGTTCCGAGAGTCCGCTTTTGCTTCATGAGGTCCCTTGCACAAGCACTGCCTGATGAACACCCGAGAGAAATCCGTTCCTAACAGCACAGACTAGGCTAATTTTCGATTTTTCGAAGACATTAGGCTTCGATCAACATCGTTTTAAGGGGCAACACAACAATCAGAGGGCGCATCAGCCTGATTCCCCAAAGGGGCATCTGATCAATAAGCACAAAACTCAAGGTTGCTAAAGCTGCTGCAAATGCCCATAAAGCTTGGCGTATAAACCACCGTCGGCAATCAGTTGCTGATGGTCACCATCTTCGGCAATGTGGCCGCCATCGAACACCAGCACACGGTCCGCCTGTTTTACCGCAGACAGCCGGTGGGCAATGATGAGTGTCGTGCGGCCGCTCAAAAACCGCGCCAACGCTTGATGGAGGTTGTATTCGGTGGCGGCGTCCAGCGCCGAAGTGGCCTCATCGAGGACCACGACCTTGGGTTGGGCCAGCACCATGCGCGCAATCGCCAGGCGCTGGCGTTGGCCGCCGGACAAGCGCACACCGGAACGGCCAACGACGCTGTCCAGACCTTGCGGCAACGCCTTGACCGTAGCGTCGAGCTGGGCGATTTCCAGCGCCTGCCAGCAGGCTTCGTCGCTGCGTTCGCGGCCCATGGCCAGGTTGGCCCGGATGGTGTCGTTGAACAGTGCCGGGTGCTGCAACACCACCGCGACATTCTCGCGCACGGTTTCCAGGCCAATATCCTGTTGAGTCGCGCCACCAAAACGGATGCTGCCCGACTGCGGCGTATAGAGCCCCAAGAGCAGTTGCACCAGCGTGCTTTTACCACCGCCGCTGGCACCGACGATCGCGACTTTTTCGCCCGGGGCGATCGACAGATTCATCTGATCCAGCACCAGTTCACCGCCGTAGCCGAAACTCAAGCCTTGCACCTCGATGCCCACCGTCTCGCGCCCCTTGAACGGGTCGACGCCACCCGGGTACTGCGGCTCATCGGCACGCGACAACAACTCGTTGATTCGCGTCAGCGCACCACCGGCTGCGTAATAGGCATATTGCAGATTCAGCAATTGTTCGACCGGCCCGATCATGAACCATAGGTAGCTGAACACCGCGAGCATCTGGCCGATGGACAGGTCGGAGAACAGCACGGTGAGCATGGCGGCGGCGCGGAAGATATCGATGCCGAACTGGAACAGCAAACCGCTGGCACGGCTCGACGCGTCGCTTTTCCACTGGGAGTTCACGGCATAGTTGCGCACTTCTTGCGCCCGCATCCCCAGCCGCCCAAGGAAAAACCCCTGACGGTTGCCAGCGCGGATTTCCTGAATCGCGTCCAGGGTTTCGGTCAGCGCCTGGGTGAACCGGGAGGTGCTGTCGTTCTCAAGCTTTTTCAGGTGTTTGACCCGCTTGCCCAATTGCACCGTGGCGTAGATCACCAGTGGATTGAACAGCAGAATCAGCAGCGCCAGTTTCCAGTGCATCCACACCAGAATGCCCGCCGTGCCAACCAGCGTCAGCATCGCCACCAGAAAACGACTGAGGGTTTCACCGACGAATTTATCGAGCGTGTCCAGGTCAGTGACCAGGTGCGTGGTCACCGTGCCGCTGCCCAGGCTTTCGTATTCGCCAAGGGAAATGCGCTTGAGCCGTTCGATCAGCCGCACGCGAATGCGATAGACGATGTCCTTGGCCAGACCTGCAAACAGGCGCGCCTGCAAGACGTTGAACATCAACGCACCGCAACGCAGGGTCAAGGTCACCAGCAACATCAAACCGATGTAGCCGGCAGCGCTTTGCCAGCCGGCCGGCAGCGCGTGGTTCATGACGTTCAGTGCCGCGTCGCCATGCCCCAGCAGCACTTCGTCCACCAGCAGCGGCAACAGCAAGGGAATCGGCACACTGCACAGGGTCGCCAGAACGGCAACACCGTTGGCGATCCACAGGGATTTTTTATGGTGAAGCGCCAGACGACGGATTTCCGCCCAACTCAGCCGATCGACCCGCTTGGGTTGTTGCGCATCATCGGGCTGGTCATACACAGGCGGCGCGCTCCAGCCAGCGACCGAGCAACGGTGACAGCTCGCTGAGCGGTTGATAGCCATTGGTCAACAGCGCCAGTTGACCATTGCGCTCGGCCAGCAAGGTCGGGAACCCGGCGATGCCCAGGTCCTGAACCCAGGTGAAGTCTGCCGCCGTGGCCGCGTGTTGATCGGCCCGGTCGAAGGCTGCCGCGAACTCGATACGTGGCAAGCCCGCTTGTTCGGCCAGTTCCACCAACACGCTGGCGCGGGTGACGTCACGACCTTCAGCATAAAAAGCCTGCTGGATCAGCTTGAGCAACGTCCAGGCGCAATCCGGTGCCAGACTGCGCGCCGTCACCAGCGCGCGGCAGGCCGGTTCGGTGTCGTAGACAAAACCGTCGGGCAGCGCGCCTTCGAACTTGAACGGCTGACCGGTGGCTTCGGTGACCGCCTGCCAGTGTTCGAGAATGTAGCGCCGAGTGGTGGGTTCCAGTGCCGCACCACTGCCGGTGCGCAAACCGCCGACCACCAAATGCACGTCAACACCCGCAGCCTGCGCCTGCTTGACCAGCGCCTCGGCCACCGGAGCGAAGCCCCAGCACCAGGAGCACATCGGATCCATTACATAGAGCAGGCGTGCGGACATGATTCAGGCCTCGGAGTTTGATTGCTTGTAGTTGTAACCAATCGGGTGCGGCTGATTCCGGGCCTTGGCCAGTTCGATCTGTTTCTGCCGGTCGATCGCACTGCGACGGGTCTTCTCACTCAGCTTATCCCAGCAATGCGGGCAGCTGATGCCGGCGATATAGTGCTCGGATGCACGGTCTTCCACGCTCACAGGCGTACGACAGGCATGACATTGATCGTAGTCGCCTTCGCTCAAGTCGTGGCGAACGGTGACGCGGTTATCGAACACAAAGCAGTCGCCCTGCCATTTGGTTTCTTCCTGAGGCACCTCTTCGAGGTACTTCAGAATGCCGCCCTTGAGGTGATACACCTCATCGAAACCCTGGTTGAGCATGTAGCTCGAGGCCTTCTCACAGCGAATGCCGCCGGTGCAGAACATCGCGACTTTCTTGTGCACGGCCGGGTCGAAGTTGGCTTTGATATAGTCGGGGAATTCGCGAAAACTGGTGGTTTTCGGGTCGATGGCACCTTCGAACGTGCCGATCGACACTTCGTAGTCGTTGCGAGTATCGATCAGCAGGACTTCCGGATCGCTGATCAAGGCGTTCCAGTTCTGCGGATCAACGTAGGTGCCGACCTTCTTGTTCGGGTCCACGCCTTCAACGCCGAGGGTGACGATTTCTTTCTTGAGTTTGACCTTGGTGCGGTAGAACGGCTGCTCATCGCAGTACGACTCTTTGTGGTCGATGTCGTCCATGCGTGGGTCGTTCTTGAGCCAGGCCATCAGCCCGTCGATGCCTTCGCGGCTGCCGGACACGGTGCCGTTGATGCCTTCTTCGGCGATCAGCAGCGTGCCTTTGATGCCGTTGTCGACCATCGCTTGCAGCAGAGGCTCGCGCAGGGCGACGTAATCTTCCAGGGTGACGAACTTATACAGTGCCGCCACGACAATCTGTTGTGTCATGGGTGATTCTCCAGGTGGCTACCCGCGTAAGGGGTGAACCGGATGCGAAAAAAAACGCGCCGGCTAAGCGGCGCGTTGCGGATTCTATCAAAAAACCGAAGCTTAATGCTTGCTGCCGCCAGCGCAGGTCGGCGAGGCAGGTGCCGCGCCGGTCTTCGCCCATTCCTCAGGCGTATAGGTATGCAGCGCCAACGCATGGAACTCGCCCATCAGGTCGCCCAATGTGGCGTAGACCTTCTGGTGGCGCTTGACGCTGTTGAGCCCGGCAAATTGCTCGCTGACCACCACGGCTTTGAAGTGGGTTTGCAACCCACGGCTGTGCATATGGCTTTCGTCCAGCACATCCAGATGCGCGGGCTGCAACGCGTTCAGTGCCGATTCAATACGTTGTTGCATGGTCATTGCGGGGCTCCGCTCAAGGCTTTTTCTTGGCTGGAGCGGCGGCGTCTTTCGGCGTCAGCTCGGCAGTCATGTCAGACAGCAGTTTGTTGACCACAGGCACCGCGCTTTCCAGTTTGGCTTGAGTCATCTGGGCCGATTGCTGAGTCAGCTGAGGCATTTTTTCCAGGACTTTCTTGCCCAGTGGCGACTGGTAGAACGCGACCAGGTCCTTGAGCTCGGATTCGCTGAAGGTGGTGGTGTAGAGCTTGACCATATCCGGCTTCAGCTTGTCCCAGCCAATGGCCGCATTCAGAGCCGCGTTGGCTTTGGCCTGGTAGGTTTCCAGCAGGGCTTTTTTCGATTCCGGCGCTTTGGTTTGTTCAAAACGCTGGGCGAACATTTGCTGCACTTGCGCGAATACCGGTGTGCCCAGTTTGTCAGCGTGCGCCAGGGTCAGGAAAGCTTCGGCACTGGCGTTGTGGCTGGCGGTATCGGCGAAAACCTGGCCGCTGGCACAGACCAGAGCAACCGCGGTACAGATGGCACGAAGACGAGTCATCGAGTTTCCTTTTCTAGCAGGCGAGGTAAAACCCCAAGGGGAGCCATTCTGCACCTAAAAAACTCATGCGCTCAACCCCTCCCCCTTGCCAGGCCTGATTTGCAGGACCGAACGGTAGAAAAAACGACTGATGGAACCCCAGGCGCCAATCACGACCTAAACTTCGCTATCAGACCTACAGGAATGTGACCCATGAGCCGTATCGAAACCGACAGCCTTGGCCAGGTGGAAGTCCCGGATGAAGCCTACTGGGGCGCTCAGACACAGCGCTCGCTGATTAACTTTGCCATCGGCAACGAGCGCATGCCGCTGGCCGTGTTGCATGCCCTGGCACTGATCAAGAAAGCCGCGGCACGGGTCAATAGTCGCAACGGTGATCTGCCGGCCGACGTTGCCCGACTGATCGAACAGGCCGCCGACGAAGTGCTCGATGGCCAGCACGACGACCAGTTCCCGCTGGTGGTCTGGCAGACCGGCAGCGGCACCCAAAGCAACATGAACGTCAACGAAGTGATCGCCGGTCGCGCCAACGAACTGGCCGGCAACCCCCGTGGCGGCAAGGCGCCGGTGCATCCCAACGATCACGTCAATCGCTCGCAGAGCTCCAACGACAGCTTCCCCACCGCCATGCACATCGCCACGGTGCAGGCCGTGCAACAGCATCTGTTACCGGCGATCGCTGAACTCTCCAGCGGTTTGGCGGAGCTGGCAGCCCGACACATGAACCTGGTGAAGACCGGTCGCACGCACTTGATGGATGCCACGCCGATCACTTTCGGCCAAGAGCTTTCGGCGTTCATCGCACAGCTCGATTACGCCGACCACGCCATCCGCAGCGCCTTGCCGGCCGTCTGCGAGCTGGCTCAGGGCGGTACCGCGGTGGGGACCGGCCTCAACTCGCCCCATGGTTTTGGCGAAGCGATTGCCTCCGAACTGGCCGCCCTCTCCGGTCTGCCGTTTATCACTGCGCCGAACAAGTTTGCCGCGCTGGCCGGGCATGAGCCGCTGACCACTCTGTCCGGCGCGCTGAAAACCCTCGCCGTGACCCTGATGAAAATTGCCAACGACCTGCGTTTGCTCGGCTCCGGACCTCGCGCCGGTTTCGCCGAGGTCAAACTGCCCGCCAACGAGCCCGGCAGCTCGATCATGCCCGGCAAGGTCAACCCGACTCAGTGCGAAGCGCTGTCGATGCTCGCCTGTCAGGTGCTGGGCAACGACGTGGCGATCGGCTTCGCGGCCAGCCAGGGTCACCTGCAACTGAACGTGTTCAAACCGGTGATCATTCACAACCTGCTGCAATCGATCCGCTTGCTGGGCGATGGTTGCAGCAACTTCCAGCAGCATTGCATCGCGGGCCTGGAGCCGGACGCCGAGCAGATGGCGGCGCATCTGGAACGCGGTTTGATGCTGGTGACGGCGCTGAACCCGCACATCGGCTACGACAAATCCGCCGAGATCGCCAAGAAAGCCTATGGCGAAGGGCTGACCCTGCGTGAGGCGGCGTTGCGACTGGGTTATCTGACGGATGAGCAGTTCGATGCCTGGGTAAGGCCGGAGAACATGCTGGAGGCCGGGAAGAAGGGGTGAATCTGAACGTTATTTAGCGCCTGGCAGTCCGTCATCGCGAGCAAGCTCGCTCCCACAGTGGTTTTGCATACACCACAAATCCAATGTGGGAGCGAGCTTGCTCGCGAAGAACGATAACGCGGTTATCGAGTGACCGCTGCCCGCATCCGCCGGGCCCTGAGCCCGGCGATCAGCGACGGCCCCAGCGCGACCAGCGCCGACCCCAGCACCACCAGCACCGCACCGCCATACGCCAGACTGTTGATCTGTTCGGCATGCACATAATCGGGCCATAACCAGGCAGCGAGTGCCACGGCAGCGAAGGTCACCAACGGTGTGATAGCGAGCGTTGCACTGACCCGCGACGCCTCCCAATGGGCCAGCGCCTCGGCAAAAGCACCGTAGGCAATCAGTGTGTTCAGGCAGCACGCGAGCAGCAACCAGCCTTGCAGCGGGCTCAGTTGCAAGGCTTCCAGCGGATGCACCCACGGCGTCAGCAACAAGGCGCAAAACAGGTAGATCACCATCATCACCTGCAACGAGTTCCACACCGTCAGCAGTTGCTTCTGGCCCAGCGCATAAAAAGTCCAGACCGTCGACGCCGCCAGTATCAGCAGAACGCCTGCGGTGTAATCACTCAACGACGTCAGCAACTCGCTCAAGCGCTGATTGAAAAACAGCCCAAAGCCCAGCAACAGCACCAGCAGGCCAATCCCCTGCCCCAGGCTGAAACGCTCCTTGAACACAAACAGGCTGGCGATCAGCAACAGGATCGGCCCCATCTGCACCACCAACTGCGCGGTGCCCGGGCTCAGAAGGTTCAGGCCCATCAGGTACAACACGTAATTGCCTACCAGCCCCAGTACCGCCATCAGCACCAGCCAGCCACCTTTAGGCCCGAGCGCCTTTCGGCTCGGCAGACGTCTGGTCGCCGTCAGGTAAAGGAACAGCAAACCGCCGGACACCGTCAGTCGAAACCAGGTCACCGTGACCGGGTCCATCACCAGCAGCACTTGCTTGAGTTTGATCGGCAGGATTCCCCACAAAAACGCGGTCAGCAAGGCGAGGAACAAACCATAAACCCAGCGACCGGACGAAATGTGCATGGAAACCCCAAAGACCAACAACGAGAAAACCCATTCTAGGCTGCCGTCGAGGTATCACACAGGGACAGTTGGCAACAAGCCGCAAATAAGACTGTATCGGTCGCACCGCCACCGCCTTTCGGGCTTAACGCACGGCTTCAAACAATCCCGTAGCCCCCATCCCCCCGCCCACGCACATGGTCACGATGCCATAACGCAAGTTGCGCCGTTGCAGCTCGCGCACCAGATGGCCGACCTGACGCGAGCCGGTCATGCCGAACGGGTGGCCAATCGAAATCGCACCACCGTTGACGTTGTATTTTTCGTTGTCGATCTCCAGGCGATTGCGGCTGTACAGGCACTGCGAAGCAAAGGCTTCGTTGAGCTCCCACAGGTCGATATCCGCCACCTGCAAGCCCTTGGCCTTGAGCAATTTTGGCACCGAGAACACTGGGCCGATGCCCATTTCGTCCGGTGCGCAACCGGCAACGGTGAAACCCCGAAAGAAGGCTTTTGGCTTGAGGCCCAGCTGTAGCGCTTTTTCCAGGCTCATCACCAGGGTCATCGAGGCACCGTCAGACAGCTGCGAGGAGTTGCCGGCAGTGACCGAACCGTCTTCGGCAAACACCGGTTTCAATCCCGCCAGACTTCCATAGGTGGTGTCCGGACGGTTGCAGTCATCGCGATCGACAATGCCTGCAAGAATCTGCACCTGGCCGGTGCTTTTGTCCTCGACCTGGTACTTCACCGCCATCGGCACGATTTCATCGCTGAACAATCCCATGGCCTGCGCCTGAGCGGTACGCAGCTGGCTTTGCAGGGCGTAGCGGTCCTGCTCTTCGCGGCTGACGTTGTAGCGACGGGCGACGATTTCCGCGGTCTGGCCCATCGGGAAGTAGATGCCGGGCACCTGTTCCTTGAGCAGCGGGTTGATCAGGTTGTCGGTATTGACGCTTTTCATGGTCAGGCTGATCGACTCGACACCGCCGGCAACGATGATGTCGCTGCAGCCCGAAGCAATCTGGTTGGCCGCGATGGCAATCGCCTGCAAGCCCGAGGAGCAGAAGCGGTTGAGGGTCATGCCACCGGTGCCGATGCCCAGATGCGAAAGCACCGCCACGTTGCGACCGATGTTGAAACCCTGGGCGCCTTCGTTGGAGCCGGCGCCGACGATGCAATCCTCGACGCTGGCCGGGTCGATGTCGTTGCGCGCAAGCAATGCGTTGACGCAATGGGCCGCCATGTCGTCCGGACGCGTCTGGTTGAACTTGCCGCGAAAGGATTTGGCCAGGCCGGTTCGCACGCTATCGACGATCACTACTTCACGCATGGCATACCTCAATTGTTGTTGTCGTTCAGAAAGTGGATCGAGCATAAATCCAGCTCCCGGCCGACCGCGACAATCATTCACCCCGCGTATGCAAAACCATCGGACTACTGCTTGTCCTTCTTCGATTGCTTGTCGGACTGCTCGAAAGCCTCTTCCAGCGCGCGGTTGAGAGTGCGCAGCACTTTGACCCGGGCCCAGCGCTTGTCGTTGGCTTCCACCAGCGTCCAGGGCGAAACCTCGGTGCTGGTACGGTCGACCATATCGCCAACGGCAGTCCGGTAGTCATCCCACTTCTCGCGGTTGCGCCAGTCGTCTTCGGTGATCTTGAAACGCTTGAAGGGGATTGTTTCGCGCTCCTGGAAACGCTCTAGCTGAGTCTGTTTGTCGATGGCCAACCAGAACTTCACCACGATCACGCCGGACGCATTGATCTGCTCTTCGAAATCGTTGATTTCGCCATAGGCGCGCATCCAGTCGGCCGGAGTGCAAAAGCCCTCGATGCGCTCCACCAGCACCCGGCCATACCAGGAACGGTCGAAGATGGTGAATTTCCCCCGCGCCGGGATCTGTCGCCAGAACCGCCACAAGTACGGCTGGGCACGCTCATCTTCCGTGGGCGCGGCAACCGGCACAATGCTGTATTGGCGCGGGTCGAGTGCGGCAGCCACACGACGAATCGCCCCGCCCTTACCCGCCGCGTCATTGCCCTCGAACACCGCGATCAGCGCGTGTCGACGCATGCGTTTGTCACGCATCAGGCCGGATAACCGTGCCTGCTCGGTAATCAGTTGCTCCTCGTAATCGTTCTTTTCCAGCCGCTGGCTCATGTCCAGGCTGCCGAGCAGGCTCATTTGATCGACACTGGTCGACAGTGGCGCGGCGTTGACTGTGTCCGGGTTGACCTTGGGCCGCTTGAGGGCGTTTTGCAGGCCTTCGAGCAGGATTTTGCCCACGCTCAGACTGCGATAATTGGCGTCCACCCCTTCGATCACATGCCAGGGTGCATAGTCACGGCTGGTGCGGCGAATCACCCGTTCGCCGTACATCACGAACTTGTCGTAGGTGTGCGATTGCTGCCAGTCCAGTGGGCTGATGCGCCAACTGTGCAGCGGGTCGTCCTGCAAGGCCTTGAGGCGCGCCTTCATTTGTTTCTTGGACAGGTGAAACCAGAACTTGAAGATCAGCGCCCCTTCATCGCAGAGCATTTTCTCCAGGCGCTCGGTCTGGTTGATCGCCTGGTCCAGCTCCGCGTCCTTGAACAGACCATGGACTCGTCCTTGCAGCATCTGGCTGTACCAGTTGCCGAAAAACACCCCCATACGCCCTTTGGCCGGGAGCATCCGCCAATAGCGCCAGGCCGGTGGTCGCGCCAGTTCTTCATCGGTTTGCTGATCGAAGGTGCGTACTTCAATCAGTCGCGGGTCCATCCACTCATTGAGCAACTTGACCGTCTCGCCCTTGCCCGCGCCTTCAATGCCGTTGATCAGCACGATCACCGGAAAGCGGCCCTGCTGCCGAAGATCGAACTGGGCTTCGAGCAACGCCTCACGCAGCGCCGGCACTTGCGCTTCGTAGGTTTCTTTATCGATCGCATGACCGATTTCGGCAGATTCGAACATGAGCGGCTCCCTTCCAAGATTGAGCAAGACTAGCGGATTGACCGAGTGTTTGTCCGGGCAATCCCATCCGGTTTGCCATGGATCAATCGCCTGTGTCGCAATCGGCTAGAATGGCCACCTTGCCTCGCCTGAGCCGACCATGAATCCTGAAATACTGCCGAACCCCGTACCGCATGCCCAGCTCGACTGGGACGACCAGGGTCGCCCGCGTTCGCGGGTGTTTGACGATGTGTATTTCTCCAACCAGTCGGGCCTTGAAGAAACCCGCTATGTGTTCATCGAGCAAAACCGCCTGAGCGAACGATTTGCCGAGCTGTCGGCGGGCGAGAAGCTGGTGATCGGCGAGACCGGTTTCGGCACCGGGCTGAATTTTCTCTGCGCCTGGCAATTGTTCGAGCAACAGGCAGTCGCCGGCGCACGCCTGCATTTCATCAGCGTCGAGAAATACCCGCTGAGCCCGGCGGATCTGCAACGGGCCCTGGCGCTATGGCCCGACCTCAAGCCCTTTGCCGATCAGTTGTTGGCGCAGTACGTTGCCATCCACCAGGGCTTTCAGCGGCTGGTGCTGGACAACGGCCGCGTGACCCTGACGCTGTTGATCGGCGACGCGCTGGAACAGCTGCCACAGCTGGATGCACAGATCGACGCGTGGTTTCTCGACGGTTTTGCCCCGGCGAAAAACCCCGACATGTGGACCGCCGAACTGTTTGCCGAACTGGCCCGTTTGGCGGCGCCCGGTTCGACCATCAGCACCTTCACCAGCACCGGTTGGGTACGTCGCCTGCTCAATGCGGCGGGCTTCAAAATGCGCCGCACGCCGGGCATCGGCCACAAATGGGAAATTCTGCGCGGTGCATTCGTCGGCTGGCCTGAAGAGACACCGGCCCCGGTAGCCGCCAAACCATGGTTTGCTCGCCCCAATCAGGTGATCCGCGAACGCCGGGCGCTGGTGATCGGCGCCGGGCTCGCCGGTTGTGCCAGTGCCGCCAGCCTCGCCGCACGCGGTTGGCAGGTCAGCCTGCTGGAACGGCATGCCGATCTGGCGCAAGAAGCCTCGGGCAACCCGCAAGGCGTGCTGTACCTGAAACTCTCGGCTCACGGCACCGCACTCTCGCAATTGATCGTCAGCGGTTTCGGGCATACCCGGCGCTTGCTCGAACTCTTGCAGCGTGGTGTCGATTGGGATGATTGCGGGGTGCTGCAACTGGCGTTCAATGCCAAGGAAGCCGAACGTCAGGCGCAGTTGGCGGCGGCCTTTCCTGCGGATCTGTTGCACCTGCTGGACCAGCCGCACGCGCAGGCCCGGGCCGGAATCGGACTGGCCCACGGCGGGCTGTTCTATCCAGAGGGTGGCTGGGTTCATCCACCGGCCCTGTGTCAGTGGCAAGCAACGCAGCCCAATGTCCAATTGCTGACGCACCGCGATGTTCTGCAACTGCGCAAGGTCGATGATCAGTGGCAAGCCTGGGACGGCAACACCCTGCTGGCCAATGCACCCGTGGTGATACTGGCCGGCGCGGCGGAAATCAAACGCTTCGCGCAAAGCGCCGAGCTGCCGCTCAAACGCATTCGCGGGCAAATCACCCGATTGGCGCAAACCGCTGAAAGCCAGCGCCTGGCGACCGTGGTCTGCGCCGAAGGTTACGTCGCCCCCGCGCGTTTGGGTGAACACACCCTGGGCGCCAGCTTCGACTTCAAGAGCGACGACCTGACCCCGACCACCGCCGAACACCTCGGCAACCTGGAACTGCTCAAGGAAATCTCCAGCGATCTGGTCACCCGCCTGCACGTCGAACAGCTGGACCCGGAACAGCTTCAAGGTCGCGCCGCGTTCCGTTGCACCAGCCCTGATTACCTGCCGATCGTCGGCCCATTGGCCGATAGCCAGGCGTTCGCCCAGGCCTACGCCGCACTGAGCAAGGACGCCCGGCAGGTGCCAGATGTCGCGTGCCCATGGCTCGACGGTTTGTACGTCAACAGCGGTCACGGTTCACGCGGATTGATCACTGCGCCGCTGTCCGGCGAGTTGCTGGCGGCGTGGCTGGACAACGAACCGTTGCCGCTGCCCAGAAGCGTCGCCGAGGCTTGCCACCCGAACCGGTTTGCCTTGCGCAAGCTGATTCGCGGCTCGTGATGATGGGATCAAGGCGAGCGGGCTGGTCCTGCGGCGTGAAGCGCCGTAGGATCGCCGGATTGATGACCCGAGGTGCCTATGCTGATTCCCCACGACCAACTTGAAGTCGACACCCTGACCCGCCTGATCGAAGACTTCGTCACCCGTGACGGCACTGACAATGGCGACGAAACCCCGCTGGAAACCCGCGTGCTGCGAGTGCGCCATGCGTTGAGCAAAGGCCAGGCGCTGATTGTGTTCGATCCGGAAAGCCAGCAATGCCAACTGATGCTCAAGCACGACGTGCCCAAGCACCTGTTTGACTAAGCAGCTATTTAACCGAGCACTTCAGCTGCGTTTGCCGTGTACCCGTTTGGCCTGAATGCGCTCATAGACTTCGGCGCGATGCACATTGATGTTTTGCGGGGCTTCGATACCGAACCGAACATTGTTTCCGTTCACGGCGAGGATGCGCACAGAGATGTTATCGCCAATGGAGATCAATTCGCCCACAACGCGGCTGAGTACGAGCATGGCTCTAGTCCTTGAGGTTACCGGGCCTTGAAGATGACCGGCTGACGCCAGGTCTTCAATGCAACGGCAGTAAAACAGTCCTGCCCTACGCAGCAAAACGATTCCCCTTACAGACCTTCCCTGCATCACAACGCCGATGGCTCAAGAGGCAGAGAATCGCGGGCCAAACAGAATAATGCTCGCGCCTAACACGCACAGCGCAACGCCCAGCCAGTCCGAGCTCAGCGGGCGAATCCGCTCGACCACGCCGAGCCAGCCAATGGACGCAATGATGTAAATGCCGCCGTAGGCTGCATAAGCGCGGCCCGCGTAGGTCGATTCGACTTTGGTCAACAGAATGGCGAACAGCGTCAGGCTCAGCAGCGCCGGCACGACCCACCAGGCGCTTTTGCCCTGCCGCAACCACATCCAGAAAGCGAAACAGCCGGCGATTTCGAACAGCGCGGCGAGGAAGAACCACAGGTAATTGAGCATGCACGCCTCTCGTCAGGGCAGCCGGAAGCGGCAACCCTAACGACGCAACCCGTGACCCGCAAGTTCAACTGGCGCTTTGCCTGGCTTTGGCGCGCATCTTGTCGGCCATCACGGTCATCTCGTTGTAGAGCAGTTGCGGGTTCTTCTGTTTGAGCGCCCAGGCCATCCGGCCCTGTTCGTGGGGCAAGATCATGAACTCGCCTGCGGCAACATGCTGGTAAATGTAGTCGGCGATATCGCTGGCGGTAATCGGCGAGCTTTCCAGCAACTTGCCGACCTGGGCTTTCATGGCCGGGGTCGGACCACGGAAGGAATCCAGCAGGTTGGTCTGGAAGAACGACGGGCAGACCACATGCACGCCGATTTCCTGCTGCGCCAGTTCAATCAGCAAACTCTCGGACAATGCCACCACACCGGCCTTGGCCACGTTGTAATTACTCATGGCCGGGCCTTGCATCAACGCGGCCATCGAGGCGATGTTGATGATCTTGCCTTTGCTCTTTTCCAGCAGTGGCAAGAAGGCCTTGCAGCCTTTGACCACGCCCATCAGGTTGATCGCGATCTGCCAGTCCCAGTCTTCCAGCGACAGCTCGCTGAAGAAACCACCCGAGGCCACGCCGGCGTTGTTGACGATCACATCGATGCCGCCCAGCTTCTCTTCACAGGCTTGTGCGAAAGCGGTCAACTGGCTGTAGTCGCGCACGTCGCAACGCTGAATGAAACCGCCACCACCGGCCTCGCGGACCTGTTTGAGGGTTTCCTGCAGGCCCGGTTCGCTGACATCGGACAAGGCCAACTGCCAACCTTCACGAGCCCAGCGCAGAGCGATTTCGCGACCCAGGCCGGACCCGGCGCCAGTGATCATCATGCGATTTTGCATAGGGAGTTGCCTTGTTGTTCCGGGGAAGATGCTCGCAGTGTAGCGAAGGATTTTCCTACACCCATGACCATCAAATTGCTGAATATCCTGGGCAAACCGTAGCGGTTGCATGGCACAGAACCGCGTCGAGCCGACCGGGTTTTCGACAGGGTTTAACCAACAACAGATTCTGCAGACAAAAAAAAAGGCCCTCGCGGGCCTTTCTTGTTTGCAGCATTACTTGTTCTGCATACTTTCGGTTACACCCGCGGTGTTATCCAGCAGGCTCTTGGTCGCGGTTTGCAGGAACGCTTCCAGCTTGTGCTGCAACTCAGCCGTACGCGCTGCATCCGGGACGAATTCGGAACGCGGATTGGCACCCAACTCATACCGGAAGATCTTCGCCGACATATCCTTTTCCTTCGGCAGTACCAGGATCTGGTCGCCGGTGACAATGGCGGTGGTCTGTTCGCTGCCCGACGGCTTGATCACACCAAAACCTTTGTCGCCTTCCGGCAGGTTGAGCAGGTCACGACCCCAGCACTGATGGCGAACTTCACCACCGAGGCGGCCCATGATGGTCGGCACGATGTCAATCTGAGTGCCTACGGTGTGGTCACGCTGACCGAACTTTTCCTGGATGCCCGGTGCAATCATCAGCATCGGTACGTTGAAGCGGCCCAGGTCCATTTCGGTGATTTGACGCTCGTTGCCAAAACCATGGTCGCCCACGATGACAAACAGGGTTTCCTTGAAGTACGGCTCTTTACGGGCCTTTTCAAAGAACTGACCCAGCGCCCAGTCGGCGTAACGCATGGCGGTCAAATGCTCGTTCAGGTTGCCACGGTCGGTGACTGGCTCGACCGGCAATGGCGTCGGCAACGCATACGGCGTGTGGTTGGACAGGGTTTGCAGCAGTGCGTAGAACGGCTCCTTGCCTTCGCGGGCCTTGAGCTCTTGCAGACCACGATCGAACATGTCCTGGTCGGATACACCCCAGGTCGGGTCGGAGAACACCGGGTTGACGAAGTCGTTACGCCCGATGAAGTTGGTCATGCCCTGGTTGCTGAAGAAGCCCGACTGGTTGTCCCAGGCGAAGTCGCCGTTGTAGACATATACGTCGTCGTACTTGCGGTTGCTGAGCAACTGCGGCAGGCCGGACAGCTTGTGGCTGCCTTCCGGGGTCTGCATCAGGTATTCGAAACCCGGCAGGTTCGGGAAGCAGGCCATGGTGGCGAACATACCCTGGTGGGTGTGAGTGCCGTTGGAGAAGAAGCGGTCGAACAGCAGGCCTTCTTTCGCCAGTTTGTCGAGGTTCGGCGTGATGTTGCCTGGCGCGCCCAGAGCACCTACCGAGTGACCGGCCATGCTTTCCATCAGGATCACAACGACGTTCTTGATCGGCAGGGTCTTGTCGGCCGGCGGTGTGTAGTCGCGGCGCACGGCGGCGATATCGGCGTCAATCAGCTTGTCGTCCGGCATCACCAGCATTTCGCGGACAATTTTCTGGGCTTCAGGCTGCTCCATGGTCGCCTTCCAGATGTTGTCGCGCTCTTCGGACATGCGGCTCTTCGCAGCCTCAATCAACTGCAGCGTGCCGTTCAGGCCCAACTGGTTGGCGAAGTTCGAGTCGGTGGTGTAAACGTCACCCCAACGCAGTGGTGGACCTTGACGCAGTGTCCCACGGGCTGCGACGACGCAGACCAACAGGCAAACCACGAATACCGCGATGCGCGCGTACCACGGGGCCACCTGACGGGTGCTGATGGCGCCACCGCTGAACGGGCCACGTGGGCGGGTTGCACGGTCAGCGCCCTTGAACGCCAGGCTCAGTAGCCAGGTGCCAACGGCCCAGGCCAACAGATAACGGACGACCGGGAAGCCGTACCAGAGCATGCTCATGACGGTTTTCGGGTCTTCCTTCACATACTGGAAGACCAGGCCGTTGAGACGCTGGTGGAACTCGCGGTAGAAGTCCATCTCCATCAAGCCAAGGAACAGCGCGATGCTCGAGGCAATGGTCAGCCAGAATCGGAACAGTCCACGGGCAGCCATCGTCCGGACACTGAACAGGGCCAGCAACAGCGGAATGCTGAGGTAGACCACCAGACGCAGGTCGAAACGCAGGCCGTTGGCGAAGGCTTCGAGGAAGGTCGAGGCGGGTGTGTTGAGGATCATCTCCCGGTTGTACACCAGCAGCGCAACGCGCAGCAGGGAGAGCATCACCATCATGACCAGGGCGCAGAGCAGCGTATAAGCCAGATGCGATTTGACGGTCGGTTGCAGCAAGCGATTAAACGCTCGCTGCGGACTCAGGGCGTCCGGAATTGCCATGTCGTTTTAGGACCCATTGGAAGTTGAAATTTCAAAGATATTGCGGCGCCCTGCCCGCTCATTGCTGTTACTTGCAGGGAATGGCCGGGGGCTTGCGCGATGCGCAAATGTTGCACGATCACTCACGGCATTGCCATTCATTACTGGCAAGTCCCCCCCCAAGCCTGGCTTCCAGGGCTCTGGAACAAGAGTAAACAGAGGGTTGAATGTGAAATCGGTGCGGGCGAATTGTCTTGGAGCGTTTGTGAAAATTTCGTACAACGCATATCTGGAAACACAAAAAAGGGCCTCGCGGCCCTTTTTAGTCAGTCCAGCTTAATCATTACTGGGCTTGTTCACCGCTTGCAGTACGTACTGCGGAAGAGCGAATGCGCCGATATGAATTTCCGGATTGTAGTAGCGCGTGATGATGCCGCTGCCGGCAAAACGCTGACTCAGGGTTTCGCGCGACAGTTTGCGGTAAGCCGTGTTGGTCGCGCCCCAGGCAAACGTCATGGCGCCGCCGATATAGGTCGGCACCGCGGCCTGATAGAAGTGCCAGTCCGGGAACAGGCTGCGCAGGCGCCCAGCGGTGGTTTTCACTTCTTCGATCTGCATGAACGGCGTGCCGTTCTGGGTCACCAGAATGCCGCCTTCGTTCAGGCAACGCCGGCAGGCCTGGTAAAAGTTCTCCGAGAACAGCACTTCACCCGGACCGATCGGGTCGGTGGAGTCGGAGATGATCACGTCGAATTTTTCCTGGGTGGTGGCGACGAAACGCATGCCGTCATCGATCACCAGGTTCAGGCGTGGATCATCGAACGCACCTTTGGAGTGGTTCGGCAGGAACTCCTTGCACATATCGACCACTGTGCCGTCGATTTCGACCATGGTGATGTGTTCGACACTGCGGTGCTTGGCCACTTCACGCAGCATGCCGCCGTCGCCACCGCCGATGATCAGCACGCGCTTGGCGCTGCCATGAGCCAGGATCGGCACGTGGGTGAGCATCTCGTGGTAAATGAACTCATCGGCTTCGGTGGTCTGGATCACACCGTCCAGCGCCATGACCCGGCCCATGCGCGGATTCTCGAAAATCACCAGGTGCTGGTGCTCGGTGCGCACTTCGTGCAGCAGCTTTTCCATGCGAAAACGCTGGCCGTAGCCTTCGTAGAGGGTTTCCAGGTACTCGCTGGTCTTGGTGGTGCTCATGGGAAGTCCCCCGGTGAAGGAAAGGCGCGCATTCTACGTCGCCGAACATGACAGGTCGAACCTTCGTCAAACCAAAGATCATTCAAGTACACAGTGAACCCTGTGGGAGCGAGCTTGCTCGCGATGACGGCGGCACATCCAACATCAATGTGGCAGACAGACCGCAATCGTCGGATCGCCGCCCGGAGCAAGCTCGCTCCCACAGGGTGATGCGTTGACATTGAGCGCGGTGTCAGAACCGCATGTTGCCTCGGGGACCTGCAATGGCCCAAATAACCAGCCCCAGCACCGGCAGCAGCAGGATCAGCAGCACCCAGATGATTTTCATCCCGATTTCTGCGCCGCTTTTAAGCACGTTGATGACCGCCCAGATATCCAGCGCGAAGATGATCAGGCCAACCAGGCCATTGAAGGTGGAACCCATGGTGTCGCTCCCGGAAGTAGATATGCCCACTCAGGATAGTCGGGCCTGACAAGGGCTCGGTTTTATTACGTTTGGCGCCGTAATGGCCTTAAACGTGGATTGCCACTTTCAACGCTTCCAGGGACGGCGCCGCGGCAATCCCGATTTGCGCACACAACTCCAGCACCCGCGGGACGTCGTTGCCATAGACCAGTACGGTCTGAAGCTCGTCATCGAGCAGTTGGCTGAAGTTCATCAGCGTGTAACCGCCGTTCTCCGGACTCATGCTGCCCATCTGGATCTGGATGCGGTTGAGTGCAGTCAACGCTTCGGTCTTGGCCAGCTGTTTGGGCTTGATGTTGAACGCCACGCCCGGGCCGAAAGACGCAACGATCTGCGCGAACAGGTCCATGTAGGTATCGGCCTGGAACAGCACGGTTTCCGGCAGGCTGCCGACCACCACCCACTCACCCAGCGGGATCGGGAAAGTGTTGTCGTAGTTGATGTCCGGGTTGGCCGCCAGAAATGCTTCAGGATCGGCGTAAGCCTGGGCCGCTTCGTCGGCGATCTGCTGGATTTGCGCCTCGCTCATGCAGCCAGAGCTGATTTTGCTGACGAGTTCGATGAGTGCGGCTTTCATGGGCGGATCCTGTAGCGAGGGTCATTTGAGGGCGCGAAGGATAGCTTAAAGGTTTGCTTCAAGGTATCGGCTGCGATCTTTTCCATGGATCAGCCGAGCAGCTTCTGCAACTGCGCCGTGGTGTCTGTCGCACCCATGGTTTTGGCCGCGTCCAGTGCGCTGATGCCGTTGGCGTCCTTGGCCTTGGGATCGGCACCTTTGCTGATCAGGTAGTCGACGATTGTGGTGCGATTGAACATCGCGGCCATCATCAATGCCGTGCGGCCGTCAAAGGACGAACCTTCAACTTCGGCGCCACCTTCGACCAAGGCGGTGACCACTGCCAGATCGCCTTTGAAGGCCGCGCCGGCAATCGGGCTTTGGCCGTTGTCGTTGCGGATCTCTGGGTCCGCCTTGTGCTCAAGCAGTACTTTCACTGCATCGACGTGGCCGTGATAGGCGGCCAGCATCAGCAAGGTGTCGCCCTTGTGATTGCGCAGGTTCGGCGGCAAGCCTTTGCTCAGCAGTGCGGCGAGCATCGCCGCGTCGCCATCGCGGGCCTTGTTGAACACCTGCTCGGCAAACTCCGCGGCTTCTTCCGGGGTCATCTGGCGGGATTTGTCTGACATTGGGGACTCCACATTCGGTCAATCGCAAAGCCGCTAGTGTCCTTAGCGCCCTTACCCCTGTCACCCCTTTTTTCTCTCGACCGGCCATAGCCAGAATCAATAACGGAACTTGCCACCCTGGATATCCGCCAGCACCTGTTCGGTGATCTGCACGTAAGTGTCCGAGCCCGGCAGCCAGGCATAGATCGGATCGTCGCCGGTTTTCCCCGGATCGAAGGCTTCATCCTTTAGGTGGGTCTTCTGATACTTGAAGGTCCCGGTGGTCTCCATTTTCACTTTCACCCGCAAAAACAGCGGCACCGCATAGGCCGGCATCTGCTGGCGAGCGAAGCTCAGCAGCTCACGGAAGTCCAGGGTGGCCAGGGATTCGGCCGGGGTAATCGCTGCCATGCCAGCGCGGCCATTGGTGTTGCTGATCTCCACGCCATAGGCCACTGCCTCGGCGATCAGCGGGTGCTGCATGAGGATGTTCTCGACCTCGGTGGTCGAAACGTTCTCGCCCTTCCAGCGGTACGTATCGCCGAGGCGGTCGACGAACTGCGCGTGACCGAAGCCGATGTTGCGTAGCAAGTCGCCGGTATTGAAGTAGCGATCGCCCTTCTCGAAGACATCGTGGAGCACGACTTTTTCGGTCTTCTGCGGATCGGTGTAACCATCCAGCGGCGCCTTGTCGTCGATCTTTGCCAGCAACAGGCCTTGCTGGCCTTTGCCGACTTTTTGCATGAAACCCTTGCTGTTGCGGACCGGCGCACAGCTGTCGTGGGCGTACTTGACCAACTCCCAGGACATCAGCGAAAAGCCGATGGTGTTGTCGAAGTTGAGAATGTTGGTGAAACCGATGTTGCCGTCGCTGGCGGCGTACAACTCACAGATGTGATTGACCCCGAAGCGCCGCTTGAACTCGCTCCAGACGCCGGGGCGCAAGCCGTTGCCGATCATCTTCACCACCGCGTGATGACGGTCGTCGGCGCTCGGCGGCTGGTCGATCAAGTAACGGCACAACTCGCCGACGTAGCCGATGGTGGTGGCCTGGTACTTGCGCGCGTCGCTCCAGAACTGGCTGGCGCTGAACTTGCGCCGAATGGCAAAGCCCGACGCCCCGCAAATCGCCGAGCCCCAGCACACACACAACCCCGTGGCGTGGTACAGCGGCAAGGTGCAATAGACGACATCGTCAGGGCGCATATCCAGAGCGACCAAGCCGAAAACCGTGGAGGTCTTCATCCAGCGACCCTGCTTGAACACCCCGGCCTTGGGTAACCCGGTCGTGCCAGAGGTGTAGATATAGAAACACGGGTCGTCGAGATACACCTGCTGACTGCTGGCCGGGTTGTCGCTCGGGCAATCGGCGCTGGCGCGCATCAGATTGATAAATCCGGCTGGAACTTCGCCAGCATCACGAAAGGTGTCCTGATCAGCCACACACCAGGTTCTTGCGGCATCGATTGCTACCTGCTCACGAATCGCCGTAAACGCCTCGACCAACTCCCCGCCCACCACAATTGCCGCGGGAGCGACCAGATTCACGCTGTGCACCAGCGCCTGCCGGGTTTGCGAGGTATTGAGCATCGCGCTGATCGCACCAACCTTGGCCACCGCCAGCACCGTGACCAGTAGTTCCGGGCGGTTTTCGATGAAGATCCCGACCACATCACCTTTGCCAATACCCTGGGCAATCAAATAGTGCGCGATGCGGTTGGCCCACTGATTGACCTGTGCATAACTGAGTTTGACTGCACCTTGCAGCAGCGCCGGACCATCGGGGTTGCGTTGCGTCGCCTGCTCGAAGCTCCAACCGAGGCCGCAGGGTTGATCCGGCTGTTTGACGTTGGCGACTTTGAGGCCCTTGACCACCCGAGGCAGGGCTTTGGCAATGGACGGTAACTTACGGAGCATCATGCCCCAGGTGATCATGTCGTTTGACGCACGGCTCATGGTTGCTCCCGTTCGGCCGATGATTTCAGGCCTGTTTTGTTATTGTCGGGCGAACATGTAATTGGGGGGCAGGCAACTTCATCCCTGTATAAAAGACGGCAGATAACCTCTCGTTAGAGATTCAATAAAAGAGCCGGAAGAGTTGGTGCCGGCCAAAAAGTACGCCCGCTCTTATGTCGCTGTACATGCGGTTTTTGAAATGTTTTGTATCCGGGTCGACGCTGCGGCGAACGCGCAAAATGCAGGATGCACGATGGCCACTCATGCAGAATGCACGATGCCGAAACAACGCATATCTCTTATGCTATTGATTTATAAGTATTTTTATAAATAGTCGTACTGGCACAATCAGTGCACCTATTACTCCATGCTTGCCATTCAAGCGCAAACGGAGCTGATCGACATGAGCCTGATCCAGGAAAAATTTTCGTCCCTGTTCTCCAACTTCGACGTCACCACGCAGGCACGCCCTGACGGCGGCATTCTGCTGACGCTGAGTAACAACGAGGGCCGCGTGTTCAAACGCTCGATTTCCTATGCTCAATTACATGCCGGCGATCAACTGTCCTGGGTGATCAGTGCCATTCGCCGTGACATGGCCGAACAGGCCAGCGAGCTGCCGCGGATTTCCATGCTGCAAAGCCAGCAGCGCTTCGCCCTGCCGACTTATCACTCGTAGCAAACACCCGGCGTTAAAACCTTTCAGGTCGTGCAAGCCTTGCGCTGCACGGCCTGAGTGCATTGTGAGTTCAGTTCAACAAGCCCCGCTTGACCGCCTCGCCGACCGCTTGGGCACGGTTGGAAACGTCGAGTTTGGAGTAGACATTGCCCAGGTGGTACTTCACCGTCGCCTCGGATATGCCTCGAATCACGCTGATTTCCCATACCGTTTTCCCGGCCTTGGCCCAGCGCAAAATCTCCAGTTCCTTTTCGCTCAGTGGTTTGCCCGTCGGATCCGGACGCTGTCGTTTAGGTATTTTCAACACGGGAGCGCCGGCCCGGTCTGGTTTTTTCATCCTTACCCCTCTCGCCAAGAGCCCGCTCCATTGCCAAGCGCACAAAGTGCCTGGATAAGCGAACAAACGTCAGGACCGAAGAGTTACACAGGGGCGAGATTAAACAAGTAAGGAAAACCACAAACAGGCATGGCCGACTGATCAACAGGCAACTTCCTACATGTCCTACAGACGTGCGTTGCCCCTGATGTTAGTCCCTGGCGGAAAGACGGCTGACCGCCTGTGTTGCGGTCAGCCGTTGCCACTCAGAAAGTGGCTGGATCGATCTGCGAGAAGCTGCCGACGCTCAGATGCCCGGCGAGCTCACCGCCTTCGCGTACCAGCCCGCAGGTAGCCATGCCGGCTTCACGGGCGGCATCCAGTTCCTGAACGATGTCGGACAGAAACAGGATCTGCGAAGACTCGCAGCCAATGGCCTGAGTAATGCGCTGATAGGACTGCGCCTCGCGCTTGGGTCCTGACGTGGTGTCGAAGTAACCGCTGAACAGTGGCGTCAGGTCACCGGCCTCGGAGCAACCGAAGATCAGCTTCTGGGCCTGGATCGAACCGGACGAGTAAACAAACAGCTGATAACCCGCCTGATGCCAGCCCTTCAGCGCGTCGACCGCGTCCGGGTAAACATGGCCCTTCAATTGCCCGGCCTGATAACCCTGCTCCCAGACCATCCCTTGCAAGGCCTTGAGCGGCGTGGCCTTGCGGTCTTCGGCAATCCAGCGCAGCAGAATTTCAATCACACGTTCAACATCTGCGCCAGGCTCGGCGCTGTCCTGGCGAACGGCGTCGATCTGCCGGGCTACGTCGGCCCGTTGCGCCTGCTGACGGACAAAGTCCGGCAAATGTTTCGCGGCGTAGGGGAACAGCACGTCGAACACAAAACTCACCGCGCTGGTGGTGCCTTCGATGTCGGTGAGAATGGCTTTGATGGTCATGCCCTCAGTCCTCCAGGCGCGGGAAGCGGCTGGCGATGTCTTCACCGGTGAAGTTGGCCACCCAGCCTTCGGGATTGTTGAACAGACGGATCGCCACGAAGTGTGGATGCTCACCCATGTCGAACCAGTGTGCCGTACCCGCCGGTACCGAAATCAGGTCGTTTTTCTCGCACAACACGGCATACACGTAGTCGTCGATGTGCAAGGTAAACAGGCCACGGCCAGCGACGAAAAATCGTACTTCGTCTTCAGCGTGACGGTGCTCATCGAGGAACTTGGCCCGCAATTCGGCTTTTTGCGGGTGATCGCTGTTGAGGCTGACCACATCGACGGTGATGTAACCGCGCTCGGTCATCAACTGGTCGATCTGCACCTGATAAGCGGCAATCACTTCTTCCTGACTGGCGCCAGGCTGAATCTTCGCCGCGGCTTGCCAACGGTCGAACCGCACACCTTTTTCGGCCAGGGTCGAGGCGATATCGTCGAAGTGAGTCAGGACCTTGTTCGGCAGATCCGGGCTTGAAACGTGGTAAACGGACAGGCTGCTCATGTTGGCAACTCCTCGTTGGCGGCGCTGCCGTCCGGCTTTTACAGACCGGTCAGGCAACGCCTTTCATCAGGCGGTTGGCGACTTCAGGTGAAGTCAGCCTTAACGGTTGGTCAATGCGCGCATTTTCAGCTCGCACTCGAACAAGAACTCAAACGCTTCGATCTGCCGCAGCGCATCGCTCATCTTCGGGCCCCAGGTGTAGAGGCCATGACCGCGAATCAGGTAACCGACACAGTCAGGATGGCTGTCGAGCCATGGCTGAACCTTGGACGCCAGACGCTCGATGTCCTGATCGTTGTCGAAGATCGGTACCCGCACCCTGGACTCATGGGTCGAGATCCCGCTGAAGGCTTTTTGCAGTTCGTAGTCTTCGAACGTGATGACCGGACTCTGCAGCAGCCGCGACAACACCGTGGCATTGACCGAATGGGTGTGCAACACCGCACCGATGTCGGCCCGCCAATTATATAACTGGGTGTGCAGCAGGGTTTCGGCAGACGGCTTCTTGCCAGGCTCCAGGCTATTGCCCGACATATCCGTGGCCAGCACGTCATCAATCCCCAACTGGCCTTTGTGTTTACCGGAAACGGTCAACAGGGCTTCGGTAGCCGACAGTCGCGTCGAATAGTTACTGCTGGTGGCCGGCGACCAGCCACGGCCATACAAAAAACGCCCGGCGTCGATGATTTGCTGGGCGAGCTGTTCACGGGTAAGGCTCATGGCCTGTCCTCTTGCATACGTGTGGCAATGATAACGGCTGCAGCGAAAGCTGCGAGGCTGGCAATACTAAAGGTCAATGTAGCGCCCAGGGCGTTCCAGCTGTAGCCGGAATACAACGCGCCCAACGCACCGCCGGTGCCGGCCAGTGCTGCGTACAACGCCTGGCCCTGCCCTTGCTGGCGTGCGCCGAAGCTACGTTGCACGAAATGGATGGCAGCGGCGTGAAAGCTGCCGAAGGTCGCCGCGTGCAGAATCTGCGCGAACAGCAGCACCCACAGGAATTCGGCGAACGAGCCGAGCAACAACCAGCGCAACGCTGCCAGCAGGAAACTCGCCATCAGTACCCGGCGCACCGAAAAACGCGCAAGGATCTTGCTCATGAGCAAAAACATCACCACTTCAGCCACCACGCCTAACGCCCAGAGCATGCCGATCACGCCGCGGCTATAACCCAGGCGCTCAAGGTGCAGGGTCAGGAAGGTGTAATACGGCCCATGGCTCATCTGCATCAGTGCCACGCAGGCGTAAAACGCCAATACCCCGGGACTGCGCAGTTGCTTGAGAAACCCCTCGCCCGTCAGCCGATTGCCTTGCGCCGGCTGGGCGTTCGGCACCCAGAGGCTGCTGATGACAATCCCACCCATGATGACCACCAGCGTCACCGGGTAGATGTCCAGGCTCAACCATTCGAACAGCCGCCCCAAGGCGACCACGGTGATGATGAAGCCGATCGATCCCCACAAGCGGATCTGGCTGTAGCGCGAAGTCTGGCCCTGCAAATGCGCGAGGGTGATGACCTCGAACTGCGGCAACACCGCGTGCCAGAAGAACGCATGCAGCGCCATGACCATTGCCAGCCAGGCGTAGCTTTTGCTGACGAAGATCAGCGAAAAGGTCAGCAGCGTACAGATCGCGCCAAAGCGCACGATGGCCAGACGTCGGCCGGTGTAGTCACCGAGCCAGCCCCAGATATTCGGTGCGACGCAACGCATCAGCATCGGGATCGCTACCAGTTCGCCAATGCGCGCGCTGGAAAAACCCAGGTGATCGAAATACAGCGCCAGGAATGGCGCGGTCGAACCGAGCAAGGCGAAATAGAACAGATAGAAGCTGGATAACCGCCAGTACGGAAGCGCCGCCACGGCCGTCAGACCGCGGCGACATCAGGGCATGGCTTCACAGCTGGCCCAGCACCGGGGTGCTGACACGCACGTCGGCGTTTTGCCCGCGATTGCGCAGCAGATGATCCATCAACACGATGGCCATCATCGCTTCAGCAATCGGCGTGGCACGGATGCCAACGCAAGGGTCATGACGGCCCTTGGTGATGACGTCCACCGGGTTGCCGTGGATATCGATCGAGCGACCCGGGGTGGTGATGCTCGACGTCGGCTTGAGTGCCAGGTGCGCGACAATCGGTTGACCCGAAGAGATGCCGCCCAGAATGCCGCCAGCGTTGTTGCTGAGGAAACCTTCGGGGGTCATCTCGTCACGGTGCTCGGTTCCGCGTTGGGCGACACTGGCGAAACCGGCGCCGATTTCCACGCCTTTGACCGCGTTGATGCTCATCAGCGCATGGGCCAGTTCGGCGTCGAGACGGTCGAAGATCGGCTCGCCGAGACCCGGCTTCACGCCTTCGGCGACCACGGTGATCTTCGCGCCGACCGAATCCTGGTCACGGCGCAGTTGATCCATGTAGGCCTCAAGCTCTGGCACTTTGTCCGGGTCTGGGCTGAAGAAGGCGTTTTGTTCTACCGAATCCCAGGTCTTGAACGGGATTTCGATAGGGCCGAGCTGGCTCATGTAACCGCGAATGACGATGCCCTGAGTGGCCAGGTACTTTTTCGCAATCGCCCCGGCCGCCACACGCATGGCGGTTTCCCGCGCCGAGCTGCGACCGCCGCCACGGTAATCACGCTCACCGTATTTGTGGTGATAGGTGTAGTCGGCGTGGGCCGGTCGGAACAGGTCCTTGATCGCCGAGTAGTCCTTGGACTTCTGGTCGGTATTGCGGATCAACAGACCGATAGGGCAACCGGTGGTGCGGCCTTCGAACACGCCGGACAGGATTTCGACTTCGTCGGCTTCCTGGCGCTGGGTGGTGTGGCGGCTGGTGCCGGGCTTGCGACGGTCCAGATCACGCTGCAAGTCTTCCAGAGACAGCTCGAGGCCCGGCGGGCAGCCGTCGACAATGGCGACCAACGCCGGACCATGACTTTCGCCCGCGGTGGTGACAGTGAACAGCTTGCCGTAGGTATTGCCGGACATGCGGTGCGCTCCGTGAAATCGCTGAGTGACTCAATCTGAATTCGTAATGCGCGCCAGTATACGCAGGCTCCCCAACTAGTTCATCCTCGAACCTTATCGGTGCCTGCAAGTCCAACCGACACCTTCTGAATGATGGCGTGATAATGCTGCGAGTTATTGCCTTGAGCCTTACCCTGTTTACCGGCCTGCTTTCCAATGCGGTCCAGGCCTCTGTTCTGCAACGTCCTGTCAGTCTGGATACTGGCAGCGGCGAACTTTTCGGCTCGATGTTGCTGCCAAAGTCCGACAGCCCGGTGCCGGTTGTGCTGATCATTTCTGGCTCGGGCCCTACGGATCGCAACGGCAATAACCCGGACGGTGGCAACAACGACAGCCTCAAGCGCCTGGCCTGGGTACTGGCCAAACACAACATCGCCAGCGTGCGTTACGACAAACGCGGCGTGGCGGCCAGCCTCGCGGCGACCCCGGATGAACGCAATCTGACCCTTGAGGCCTACGTTGCCGACGCGGTGGCCTGGGGGCAAAAGCTCAAGTCCGACTCGCGCCTGGGGCCGTTGATTCTGCTCGGGCACAGTGAAGGTGCACTGGTGGCCACACTCGCTGCCCCGCAAGTCGATGCCGCCGCAGTGATTTCTCTGTCTGGCAGTGCCCGCCCGGTGGATCAGGTCTTGCGCCAGCAGTTGAGCTATCGCTTGCCGCCCCCGCTGATGCTGCGCAGCAATGAGATTCTGGACAGTCTCAAGGCCGGGCATGTCGATGAAAACGTCCCGCCAGCGTTGCAGGTGATCTTCCGTCCCAGCGTGCAGCCGTACCTGATTACCCTGTTTCGCCAGGACCCGGCGGCGGCTTTCGCCAAGCTGAAAATGCCGGCGCTGATCATCCAGGGCAGCAACGACATCCAGGTCGGCGTCGGGGATGCGCAGATGCTCAAAGCCGCGAAACCGGATGCCCAGTTGGCGCTGATCGAAGGCATGAACCACGTGATGCGCATCGTGCCCAACGACGTCAAGCGTCAACTGGCCTCCTACAGAGACCCGCAACTGCCCCTCGCCGCAGAACTCGGGACACGGATCTTGAGTTTTATTGACGGACTTCGCGCCAGTTAAGCCGGCTTTACCCTCCAGTCCTGGAAAAAACGGCCGATAAGCCTGTGTCGGCAGCCCATTGGCTGCCGCCAAGCAGGGCTTGGACAGGATCTCGCCGTTATGACTGATACCCAGAATTCACCCGACACCGCGCCAGAAACCACCGCCACTGAAGTGGTCGATCTGCCATGGTCGGACGTCACTGCCGAGCACCACAAGATGCTTCGCCTGGCGCCGCTGAAAACCGATCGAGCGACCGGTGGGCGGCCATTGCGCTTTGTTGAATTCGGCTATGCCGAGCGCAACGACAAAGAACGCAGCCTGCTGCGCATGAGCATTTCGCTACCCGGCCAACGGGTACGCAAAGAACAGAACCATCTTGATGTCTGGGTCGATCATCAGACCCGTCGCGTGCATTTCGGGCCCGACAGCGGCCTGCAGATTGAACCGATGAACCGTGGTATTGGCCGTTTTCTGGCCGCTCAAGGCGTCACGTGGGCGAAGAAAAAGTGGTCGAGCTACACCGTCGACGGTGCGGACCTGAACAACAAGGACGCCCTCAACGAAGACACCCGACTGCGCCGCGACCACTTCCTGCGGGCGCACGGTTTTGACGTGGTCTACGCCGACGCCCAACATTTGAAGGGCAGCGTCAAAGAGGTAAAGGTCGGCGATTTGCTGGGGGACTGGAACGCCGAAAAGCTGCAGTTCGTGGAAATCCTCGAAGCCGCGCAGATGCTGCAGCAAGCCGAGCAAAATCTGGCAGAGCAGGAAGTCAAACTGCAAAAGCAGGAAGAGAAAGTCAGCAAATACAAACGTGAGGACACCGGACTACGCTTCACCATCAGCTGCCTGGTGGCGTTTGCCGTGTTCCAGGCGGGGCTGCTGATCTGGATCGCTACGCACCGCTGAACAAAAAGATCGCAGCCTGCGGGATTGGGTATTCCGTGGAGCTGCCGCAGGCTGCGATCTTTTGCATTGAATCAGACGCGTGAAGCAAACAACGCCTGATGCTGGCGGCATTGCTCGGCGCTGAGCATGAACACGCCGTGACCGCCGCGCTCGAACGCCAGCCAGGCGAAATCGACTTCCGGGTACAACGCCTCGACGTGCACCTGGCTGTTGCCGACTTCAACGATCAGCAAGCCCTTCTCGGTCAGGTGATCCGCCGCTTGCGCGAGCATGCGCCGCACCAGGTTCAAACCATCGTCACCACAGGCCAGACCCAGCTCCGGTTCGTGTTGGTATTCGTCCGGCATGTCGGCAAAATCTTCGGCATCCACGTAAGGCGGGTTCGACACGATCAAGTCGAAACGCTGCCCCGGCAAACCGTCGAAACCATCACCCTGAACGGTGAACACCCGCTCATCGACGCCATGGCGCTCGATGTTCTGATTGGCCACTTCCAGCGCTTCGAAGGACAGGTCCGCCAACACCACCTCAGCGTTCTGGAACTCGTAGGCGCAGGCAATACCGATGCAACCGGAACCGGTGCACAGGTCAAGAATCCGCGCAGGCTCGGTGCCCAGCCACGGTTCGAAGCGTTTTTCGATCAGTTCGCCAATCGGCGAACGCGGGATCAAGACACGCTCGTCAACGATGAACGACAGGCCACAGAACCAGGCTTCGCCCAACAGGTAAGCCGTCGGGATGCGCTCCTCGATACGGCGCTTGAGCAAGCGCTGCAGGTTCACCAATTCGTCGTCTTCAAGACGGCAGTCCAGGTAACTGTCGGCGATTTCCCACGGCAGGTGCAACGCGCCCAATACCAGTTGACGGGCTTCGTCCCAGGCATTGTCGGTCCCATGGCCGAAAAATAGATCCTCCCCATGAAAACGGCTGACAGCCCAACGAATGTGGTCGCGCAAGGTGCGCAGGCGGGAAGTGATCACGGGGCAAACTCCTGAAAAAACGACTGGCGATTCTAACAGCCTAAACCCGTCCCCGACGACGCAAGAAAAATCACCGGACGAACGTAGGAATCATCCTGATTTTCAGCTTTTGATTGAACATCTGCTCAGCTCTTGACAGGCTGCAGGCCAGCAACGACGGTGCCTGCGATGGTAGCGATTCACAGAAGCGCTCAGCCAGAGGACAATGTCGCAAAAGCCCCACTCGAAGGAGCCCCAGAATGTCCGTTCCAAAAACGATGTTTCAACTCAGCGGTCGTGGTTACGCGCCGGCCAATCTGGCCCACGCGACGCTGGTGATCATCGATGCCCAGAAAGAGTACCTCAGCGGCCCGTTGGCCCTTTCCGGCATGGACGCCGCCGTTGACAACATCAAGCAATTGCTCGCGGCAGCCCGCAAGGCCGGCCGGCCGATCGTCCATGTACGCCACCTCGGCACCGTCGGTGGCCTGTTCGACCCACAAGGCGAACGCGGTGAGTTCATCCCGGGCCTTGAGCCACAGGCTGACGAAACCATCATTGGCAAATTGCTGCCCAGCGCTTTCCACGGCACCTCGTTGGAAAAACGCCTGCAAGACCTCGGCTCGCTGGACCTGATCGTCTGCGGTTTCATGAGCCACTCCAGCGTCAGCACCACCGTACGCGCCGCCAAGAACCTGGGCTTTCGTTGCACCCTGGTCGAAGACGCCTGTGCCACGCGCGACCTGCCATTCAAAGGCGGAGTGCTGAGTGCCGAACATGTCCAGCAGACTGAAATGGCGATCATGGCCGACAACTTCGCGACCCTCGCTCAGACCCAGGACTTGATCTGATCGAGCGTTTGATGGGCGGCCAGCGCAGCCGCTCATCCGCAAAAACCGCTCATTCCCTGCAATTGACTTAGCCTCAGGAACCACCCTGCCATCTCCCGGTCGAAGGGCCGATACCCATTGAGGAAGGTCGGAATGAAGATATCCGATGGTTTTGACGCTCGCCGCTTGCGGCCCAAAGGCCCACGCAACTGGCGTTATCGCTTTGGCGCGGCATTTTCCGCGCTGCTGGCGACCTTGGGCGTGTTACTGGCGATGGCCGGTGCCGCCAGTCTGTTGGGCCACCCGCCGGCCCTGGGCGAACTGAATACCAGCCGAGCAGGCGCGGCGGTCGTTCTGGCGATTGGCCTGGTGCTGCTGTATGTCGGTGTTGCGTTCTGGCGTCGCTGCCGCCGCCGGATGCGTCAACCCCGCGAGCTGAACATGGCTCCGCATTTGATGAAAAAACATGACTGAGTGGTGCGCGTTGCGTTTTGACGCGCCCGATTCACCTCGACTTGGGTAAACTGGCCACCCTTCGCGGAGGCTGACATGCAAGACGACGATTTTTCCCTGTTCAAAAGCGCGATCCAAGGCGTCAAGCCGATCAAGCACGATCGCGCTGAAACCGGCAAACCCAAAGCTGACCGCGCGCACATCGCCAAGCTGCGTCAGGCCGCCACCGTGCGCACCGATGCCACCACCGTTGATGGTCTGTCCGATCAGTTCGTGATCGATGTCGGTCCGGAAGACGAGTTGATGTGGGCGCGTGACGGCGTGCAGGAAAGCCAGATGCGCAAGCTGAAGATCGGGCAGATCCCGTTCGAAGGCAGCCTCGACCTGCACGGCATGAATGTCGAAAAAGCCCGCGAGACGCTGTGGGCTTTTCTGGCCGAAGCGACAAAGTTCGAAATCCGCTGCGTGCGCGTGACCCACGGCAAAGCTGTACGCCTGGATGGCAAGCGGCCGATGATCAAAAGTCACGTCAACACGTGGCTGCGTCAGCATCCACAGGTGCTCGGCTTCACCTCGTGCCAGCCAAAACATGGCGGCGCCGGAGCGGTTTACGTGATGCTCAAACGCACCATGATGGAAGGTCGCGACGAGTAAAGCTGATGCGCTACGCTTGCAGCGCCGTGTCCGCCACCGTACCCTTGTCCTTTGCGTAAAATCCCACAGGTAGTTTCATGTCCCTGGAACAGAATTACACGGCGATCCTCGGCCAGCTTGGCGAAGACGCCACCCGCGAAGGTCTGCTCGACACGCCGAAGCGTGCCGCCAAAGCCATGCAGTACCTTTGCCGCGGTTATGAACAGACGCTCGAAGAAGTCACCAACGGTGCCTTGTTCAGCTCCGACAACAGCGAAATGGTGCTGGTCAAGAACATCGAGCTCTACTCGTTGTGCGAACACCACTTGCTGCCATTCATCGGCAAGGCCCACGTTGCCTATATCCCGAGTGGCAAGGTGCTGGGCCTGTCGAAAGTCGCGCGGATCGTCGATATGTACGCCCGCCGCCTGCAGATCCAGGAAAACCTCAGCCGGCAGATCGCCGAGGCGGTCCAGCAAGTGACTGGCGCCCTGGGCGTAGCCGTGGTGATCGAAGCCCAGCACATGTGCATGATGATGCGCGGTGTAGAGAAACAGAACTCGTCGATGATCACCTCGGTGATGCTCGGTGAGTTCCGCGAAAACGCGGCGACCCGCAGCGAGTTTCTCAGCCTGATCAAGTAATCCGCAGCACGAAGAAAACCGGCATTCATCGCCGGTTTTTTTTCGTCTGTGAAAAATCAGGTAAGCTGCGCGCCTTTCTTCTTCGCCCCGTGAGGCTATCGTGTCCGTCAAAGCACAACTTATCAAAGGGCTACGTGTCGGCCTTGGCCAGTTGATCATCTTCATCGACTTCCTCACCCGCCCGAGCAAAAAGAAGCGCCCCGCCGCCGCTCAGGCCCAGATCGAACAAGCCGCAAAAGACCTGACGCTGTATCAGTTCCACGCCTGCCCGTTTTGTGTGAAGACCCGCCGCACACTGCGCCGCCTGAACGTGCCGGTTGCCCTGCGTGACGCGAAAAACAGCGAACAGGATCGCCAGACCCTGTTGGAGCAAGGTGGCAAGATCAAAGTGCCGTGCCTGCGTATCGAAGAGAATGGCCAGACCACCTGGATGTATGAATCCAAGGTGATCATCGATTATCTGGACAAGCGGTTTGCGGCGGCCTGATGGTTTTGTGATGGCCTGACTGACGCCATCGCGAGCAGGCTCGCTCCCACAGGGGTTTTGTGTTCACCAGCAACCCAGTGTGGGAGCGAGCTTGCTCGCGATGAGGCCCGCACAGCCGCCACAAATCCCGGACAAAAATAAACCGGCGCATTCGCCGGTTTATTTTTTTTTACCCGTCCCTCACGCTGCGTCCGCAGCCTGTGCCTGACGCACCACCCCAGCCAATCGTTTAAGCCCTTCGTCCAGCCGCGCCGGATCGATGTGGCTGAAGTTCAGCCGCAGATGCCCCGGATTGTTGTCCGGCGCAGAGAAGAACGGCTCCCCCGGCATGAACGCCACGTCCTGCGCCAATGCCTCATTCAGCAAAGTCCGGGTGTCCAATGGCTGCTTCAGGGTCAACCAGAAAAACAGCCCGCCCTGCGGCACATTCCACTCGGCCAGATCGGAAAAATGGGTCTCCAGCGCCAACTGGAAAGCGTCACGACGAACCCGGTAGAAGTCCCGCAGTTCACTCAGGTGATCGCGAAACTTTTCGGTGCCGATCCATTGCAACGCCTGCCATTGGCCGACACGGTTAGTGTGCAGGTCAGCCGACTGCTTGAGCCGCAGCAGGTGCGGAAACAGGTCCGGGCTGGCGATCAGATAGCCAACGCGCAACCCTGGCAGCAAGGTCTTGGACACGGTGCCGGTGTAGATCCAGCTGGCCTTCTTCAAGCGACTGACGATCGGCGTGGCGCTGCCGCCATCAAAGGTCAGCTCACGGTAGGGTTCGTCCTCAATCAAGGTCACGCCAAACTCATCGAGCAACACCGCCACCGCATCACGCTTGGCTTCGCTGTAGCGCACTGCCGAAGGGTTCTGGAACGTCGGGATCAGGTAGATGAACGCCGGGTGATGTTTTTCCAGGCGCGCACGCAGCTCATACAGGTTCGGGCCGTCGGCCTCAAGCGGCACGGTCAGGCAGTCAGCGCCGAACAACTGGAAGATTTGCAGCGCGGCCAGATAGGTCGGCGCTTCGAGCATGATCTCGGTGCCTTTGTCGATGTACAGCTTGGCCGCCAGATCGAGGGTTTGCTGGGAGCCGCTGACCACCAACACCTGACTCGCCTCGCACGGCACGCCCAAGGCTCGGGCCTCAGCGGCCAAGGCTTCGCGTAATGCCGGTTCGCCTTCGCTCATGCCGTATTGACCCATGGACAGGGGCATCTCGGCCCACTCGACCTTCGGCAGCATGGCTTCGGCGGGCAGGCCGCCGGCGAACGACATTACTTCCGGGCGCTGAGCCGCGGCAAGGATTTCACGGATCAAAGAACTTTTAAGGCGCGAGACACGTTCGGAAAAAGCCATGAGGGTCACCGGTAGCGAAGGCCAAAGGAGTTAAGTCAAACTACTTGACCGAAATTACGACAGCGCGAGCAGATACGTCAATATGCTTGACCTTAAAAATCAAACCACCCAGCAAGCCGCCATGGAAGCGTTCTTCTTCGGCTATCAGGCCTTCACCGCCAAAGCCGACGAAATGCTTGAGCGCCGAGGCTTGAGTCGGGTGCATCAACGCATCGTGTTTTTCATCGCCCGCTACCCCACGCTGAATGTCACAGAACTGCTGGCGCTGCTGGGGGTCAGCAAACAGGCGCTGAACATTCCGCTGCGCCAGTTGCTGGAAATGAAGCTGGTGGACAGCGTGACGTCAGAAACCGATAAACGTAAACGCCTGCTGGAACTGACCGTCGACGGTGCGCGGTTCGAGGAGTCGTTGCGGCGTGAGCAGGTGAAATTGCTTGAGCGAGTGTTTGCCGAGGCTGGCGAAGCGGCAGTGGATGGCTGGTTGGCAGTGAATAAGGCGCTGGGGCAATCCCAGGTGAACGCTGACTAAGCGATCCGTCTGCTGGATTTTTATGAGCCGATCTGACGCTTTCGCGAGCAAGCTCGCTCCCACAGGGGAATGCGCTCAACTGTGGGAGCGAGCTTGCTCGCGATGGCGTCCTTCCTGGCGATATATCCCTATTGCCAATCCTTTCGTCTACAAAATCAAAAACATTATTTGCTTTATTTGTATACAAAAGCATAATTCGCTTCGTGCGAGTTCCTGACCATCAGGTCAACAAATTTGCAAGTACCTCAAAGAGCCGCTGCCCACCTCATGTGTCCGGCTCTGGAAATAACAATAAAACTCTTGAGGAGTACTCTCTGTGGAAAGCCGCAAATCCGAAGCCTCGACGCTGGAACTCTCGCCGCCATTACGCAATGGCTGGCTGGAGCGCATCTTTAAACTCAGCTTGCATGGCACCACGGTGAGGACCGAGCTGATCGCAGGTATTACAACCTTCATCACCATGGCCTACATCATCTTCGTCAACCCCAACATCATGGCGGACGCCGGGATCGACCACGGTGCAGCCTTTGTCGCGACCTGTATCGCCGCCGCACTCGGTTGCCTGTTGATGGGGCTGTATGCCAACTGGCCGGTTGGTCTCGCGCCAGGCATGGGCTTGAACGCCTTCTTTACCTACACCGTGGTCGGCACCATGGGCTACCACTGGGAAGCTGCCCTGGGTGCAGTGTTCATTTCCGGTGTGTTGTTTATGTTCCTGACGCTGTCACGCGTTCGGGAATGGCTGCTCAACAGCATTCCAGTGAGTTTGCGCTTCGCCATGGGCGCAGGCGTTGGTTTGTTCCTGGGGATCATCGGCCTGAAAACCGCCGGCATCATCGTCGCCAGCCCGGCCACGCTGATCAAACTGGGTAACCTGCGTGACCCTGGTCCGCTGTTGGCCGCCGTCTGCTTCCTGATGATTGCGGTACTCAGTTACCACCGCGTGTTCGGTGCGATCCTGATCAGTATCATCACCGTGACCCTCGCCGGTTGGGGTCTGGGCCTGGTGCACTACAGTGGCATCATGTCGACGCCGCCGAGCCTGGCACCGACCTGGATGGCCATGGATATCGCCGGCGTGTTTAACGTCAGCATGATCAGCGTGGTGCTGGCGTTCCTCTTCGTGCACATGTTCGACACCGCCGGGACCCTGATGGGCGTGGCGCAACGGGCAGGCCTGGTCGGCGAAGACGGGAAGATCGAAAACCTCTCCCGCGCGCTGAAAGCTGACAGCGCGTCGAGCGTGTTCGGTGCGATGGTCGGTGTACCGCCAGTCACCAGCTACGTGGAAAGTGCTGCCGGTGTAGCCGCCGGTGGTCGTACCGGTCTTACCGCAGTGACCGTGGGTGTGCTATTTATTGCCGCGATGTTCTTCGCGCCGCTGGCTGGCATGATCCCCGCTTACGCCACCGCCGGTGCGCTGATTTATGTGGCCATGCTGATGATGAGCGGCCTGGAGCACATCAAGTGGAGTGAAGCCACTGACAGCATTCCGGCGATCGTCACGGCCATCATGATGCCGTTGACCTTCTCGGTTGCCGACGGCATCGCGCTGGGCTTTATCACCTACGTGGTGCTCAAGGCCGGTACGGGCAAACACAAGGAAATTTCCATCAGTCTATGGGTGCTGTGCGCGATCTTTATCGCCAAGTTCATTTTCTTGTAAGCGATACAAGCGTCACCCAGCCTCACCCCGTCGGGTGGGGCTTTTGCACATTTGGAGGAAAGTGATGAGTCTGGAAACCTGGCTGCTGTTCAGCGGCGCTGCCCTGGTGGTCATCCTGATCCCGGGTCCCTTGTCGTTGTTGATGATCAGCAACAGTCTGAACTACGGCTTACGCCGTTCGTACCCGGCGTTTCTCGGCGGGGTGATTGCCTCGATCTGCCTGTTGAGCGCTTCGGCATTGGGTCTGGGCGCCCTGCTGCTGGCTTCGGAGCAACTCTTCAGCGCGCTGAAGATTGTCGGCGCGCTGTACCTGTTCTACCTCGCCTGGCAGAGCTGGCAGCAATCACGGCAACCCGCCCATGCCGCCGAGGTGCCGCAGGCTGCGGCGGTTCCGCGCTTTCGCGGACTGTTCGGGCGCGCGTTTGTACTGGGCGCGAGCAACCCGAAAGACATTCTGTTCTTTGCCGCTTTCCTGCCGCAGTTTTTGAGCGCACAGCAGCCATTTCTGCCGCAGCTGCTGATCATGATCGCCACCTGGACCCTGCTCGACCTGTGCTGCAAGCTGGCTTACGGCCTCGGCGCGCAGGGTGCGGCGCGGTATCTGCGTAGCGGCAAGGGCCAGAGCTGGTTCAACCGCATCAGTGCCGGGTTGTTCAGTAGCGCGGGTGCGGCATCTCTGTTGAGCCGTTAAGGTAAAGCAAGATCAAAAGATCGCAGCCTTCGGCAGCTCCTACGCAGTTTTGTGTCCGCCCGTAGGAGCTGCCGAAGGCTGCGATCTTTTGACGTTATCTACGGGCGAAAAAAAGCCCGCAGTGTGAGCGGGCGAAAGACCAAAGAAGCTTATGCGCAGGATTCTTGGGGGGAAAGTCCTAGCTTCCTCTGTAGGTCGAATAGCTGTAGGGCGAAATCAACAACGGCACATGGTAGTGATCCTGCTCTGCCGAGATACCAAACCGCAGCACCACCACATCGAGAAACGCCGGCTCCGGCAGCTGTACACCGCGCGCGCGGTAGTAATCACCGGCATGAAACTGCAGCTGATAAACCCCGGAACGGTAGTCATCACCTTGCAACAAGGGCGCGTCGCAACGGCCGTCGCTGTTGGTCAGTGCGCTGGCGACCAATTCCAGCTGCGAACCCTCAACGCGGTACAACTCGACCTTGATCGAGCTGCCCGGGCAACCGTGTGCTGCGTCCAAAATGTGTGTAGTCAAACGTCCCATTGATTCTGCGCGCCTGCCTGCGTTTGCAGCAGTCAGACCTCGCGCCTCCCGGAGTCAGTTAGAAAGGAGACCGCACCTTTTCGGAGCACGAAAAGCGGCGGCGAGCGACTGATTAAGACACTTTTCTAATAAATTGTACACAATAAAAACGACATTTTTACCGCCAGCTCCGTCATTCAAGAATTCTCGGCGAATCTGACGCCGAACCATAAGATCAGTGGACCTTCCATCCATTAGCTGACCACTCAGGCAGGTTTCTTGCAGTCCCCTTAAAAGATGACTGTTGATGAAAAATGCGAAAAATCAGGCTTACAAAGTGAATATAAAGTTGTATACAATCAGCCCATCGCTGTGACGCCAGCCTGTCACCTCACCCGCAGGCCGCCACACACCCCTTATCGCGAATAAGCAACCCCGAACAAGAAGGAAGACTGCAGTGAGCGCTGACTACCCACGCGACCTGATCGGTTACGGCAGTAACCCTCCCCACCCACACTGGCCGGGCAATGCCCGCATCGCCTTGTCCTTCGTACTCAATTACGAGGAAGGCGGCGAGCGCAACATTCTGCACGGCGATAAAGAGTCGGAAGCCTTCCTCTCGGAAATGGTCTCGGCGCAGCCGCTGCAAGGCGAGCGCAACATGAGCATGGAATCGTTGTACGAGTATGGCAGCCGTGCCGGCGTCTGGCGGATCCTCAAGCTGTTCAAGGAGTTCGACATCCCGCTGACCATCTTCGCCGTGGCGATGGCCGCCCAGCGCCACCCGGACGTGATCCGCGCCATGGTTGAAGCCGGTCACGAGATTTGCAGCCACGGCTATCGCTGGATCGACTACCAGCACATGGACGAAGCGCAAGAGCGCGAGCACATGCTCGAAGCGATCCGCATCCTCACCGAAATCAGCGGCGAGCGCCCATTGGGCTGGTACACCGGTCGCACCGGGCCGAACACCCGTCGGCTGGTGATGGAAGAAGGCGGCTTCCTGTACGACTGCGACACCTACGACGATGATCTGCCGTACTGGGAACCAAACAACCCAACTGGCAAGCCACACCTGGTGATCCCGTACACCCTGGACACCAACGACATGCGCTTCACCCAGGTTCAGGGTTTCAACAAGGGCGACGATTTCTACCAGTACCTCAAGGATGCCTTCGATGTGCTTTACGCCGAAGGTGCCGAATCGCCAAAAATGCTCTCCATCGGTTTGCACTGCCGCCTGATCGGTCGCCCTGCCCGCCTGGCCGCACTGAAGCGTTTTATCGAATACGCCAAGAGCCATGAACAAGTCTGGTTCAGCCGCCGGGTCGACATCGCCCGCCACTGGCACGAAACCCACCCGTACCAAGGGGCTTCGAAATGACTACCTTCCAGACCTTGAAGCCATCGACCTTGAGCCGCGACGCCTTCGTCAACGCCTTTGCCGACATCTACGAACATTCGCCATGGGTCGCCGAAAAGGCCTTTGACCTGGGACAGGACGCTGCGATCAACGAGATCGAAACCCTGCACCAGCGCATGAGCGACATCCTGCTAAGCGCCGATCACAAAAGCCAACTGGCCCTGATCAACGCTCACCCGGACCTGGCCGGTAAAGCCGCCGTCCAGGGCCAACTGACCGAAGCCAGCACGAATGAACAGGCTGGCGCCGGCATTCACCAATGCTCGAGCGAGGAGTTTCAGCGCTTCACCGAGCTGAACGACGCCTACAAGGCCAAGTTCAAGTTTCCCTTCATCATGGCGGTAAAAGGCAGCGACCGGCATCAGATCCTCGCCGCGTTCGAAACGCGCATTCACAACTCGGTCGACACCGAATTCAAATGCGCGCTGGCGGAGATCAACAAGATCGCCCTGTTCCGATTACTGACTCTTTAGCGAACCTGGCTCGAGCGTAAATGAACGTAAAAAACGCCCAGGGCCCTGCAAGCATCCCAAGCCACTTTATTAAAGGCAGACTAGAAGAATGAAAGCTTACGCCGTACCTTTCGAGAAGTTCGTCAACCTGGCCGACGCCCGTCTGGGCACCAAGATCATCTCGGTCACCGATGACTGGTTCGCTGATGCCAACCGCCTGTTCCAGCCGACCCCGGCCGTATGGAAAGAAGGTGTGTTCGATGACAACGGCAAGTGGATGGATGGCTGGGAGTCGCGCCGCAAGCGCTTCGAAGGCTACGACAGTGCCGTGATCCGTCTGGGCGTGCCTGGCTCGATCAAAGGCGTGGACATCGATACCTCATTCTTCACCGGCAACTTCCCGCCGTCCGCCTCCCTCGAAGCCTGCTTCGTGGCCTCCGGCGAGCCAACTGAAAACACCCAGTGGGTTGAAGTGCTGTCGGCCGTCGAGCTGCAAGGCAACAGCCACCACTTCCACGAAATCAACAACGACCAGGCCTTCAGTCACCTGCGTTTCAACATCTACCCGGACGGCGGTGTCGCCCGTCTGCGCGTGTACGGCATTCCGTTCCGCGACTGGTCGGCGGTTGGCGACAACGAGCAAGTTGACCTGGCTGCTGCCCTGAACGGCGGTCGCGCCCTGGCCTGCTCCGACGAACACTTCGGTCGCATGAGCAACATCCTCAACCCGGGCCGTGGCGTCAATATGGGCGATGGCTGGGAAACTGCCCGTCGTCGCACCCCGGGCAATGACTGGGTGATCGTCGCATTGGGTCACCCGGGCGTGATCGAAAAAGTCATCGTCGACACCCTGCACTTCAAAGGCAACTACCCGGATACCTGCTCGATCCAGGGCGCGTTCGTCAAGGGCGGCACCGACAGCCAGATCGAAACCCAATCGCTGTTCTGGCGCGAACTGCTACCAGCCCAGAAGCTGGAAATGCACGCCGAACACACCTTCGCCGAGCAGATCAAAGCCCTGGGCCCGATCACCCACATCCGCCTGAACGTGTTCCCGGACGGTGGCGTGAGCCGCTTGCGTGTACTGGGCAAGGTCGCGAAATAAGCGTCGCGCCCAATCGCGAGCAGGCTCGCTCCCACACTGGATTGTGGTGTTCACAAAACCTGTGGGAGCGAGCTTGCTCCGGGCGGCGTTCCGACGATAGCAATAGACCAGACAACAACGAACTCGAGATAATAAGACCAGCATGCGCACATTGACAATTGAACCGCTGACCAAAGAAGCCTTCGCCCCTTTCGGTGACGTGATCGAAACCGATGGCAGCGATCACTTCATGATCAACAACGGTTCGACCATGCGCTTTCATAAACTGGCGACGGTGGAAACCGCCACGCCAGAGGACAAGGCGATCATCAGCATCTTCCGCGCCGACGCGCAGGACATGCCGCTGACCGTCAGCATGCTGGAGCGCCATCCGCTGGGCAGCCAGGCTTTCATTCCGCTGCTCGGCAACCCCTTTCTGATCGTGGTCGCGCCACTTGGCGATGAACCTGTATCAGGCTTGGTCCGCGCCTTCGTCACCAACGGCAGGCAGGGCATTAATTACCATCGCGGCGTTTGGCACCATCCGGTGCTGACGATCGAAAAGCGGGATGACTTCCTGGTGGTTGATCGCAGTGGCACAGGCAATAACTGCGATGAGCATTTTTTCAAAGAGGATGAGCGTTTGATCCTCGCCCCCCACCAATAAGAGAAGGTCTGATCACTCGACAACAGAGTGACAGGCGAGAGGTAAAGACTGTGGAAGCACATCTGTTGGAATGGCTGAACCTGAGCATCCGCTGGGTTCATATGATCACTGGCGTGGCCTGGATCGGCGCGTCGTTCTACTTCGTCTGGCTGGAAAACAACCTCAATCGGGTCAACCCGAAAAACGGTCTGGCGGGCGATCTCTGGGCGATTCACGGTGGCGGGATCTACCACCTCGAGAAATACAAACTGGCCCCACCGACCATGCCGGACAACCTGCACTGGTTCAAATGGGAAGCCTACTTCACCTGGATGTCGGGGATCGCGCTGCTGTGCGTGGTGTTCTACTCCAACCCGACGCTGTACCTGCTGGCACCTGGCAGCAGCCTGAGCGGACCTGAAGGCGTGGCCATCGGTCTCGGCTCGCTGTTCATCGGCTGGTTCATCTACTCCTTCCTCTGCGACTCGGCGCTGGGCAAACGTCCTGCCCTGCTAGGTGGAATTCTGTTCGTGCTGATCATTGGCGCCGCTTACGGCTTCAGCAAAGTGTTCAGCGGTCGCGGTGCGTATCTGCACGTGGGCGCCATCATCGGCACCATCATGGTCGGTAACGTGTTCCGCATCATCATGCCAGCCCAACGGGCACTGGTGGCAGCCATTGCCGAGAACCGCACGCCGGATCCGGCACTGCCGGCCAAGGGCCTGCTGCGTTCACGCCACAACAACTACTTCACCTTGCCGGTGCTGTTCATCATGATCAGCAACCACTTCCCGAGCACCTACGGCAGCCAGTACAACTGGTTGATCCTGGCCGGGATCGCGGTACTGGCGGTGTTGGTGCGTCACTACTTCAACACCCGCCACGAAAGCCACAAGTTTGCCTGGACCCTGCCCGTCGCTGCAGTGGGCATGATCTGCCTGGCCTACGTCACCGGTCCTGCGCCGATGAACACCCCGGAAGTGGCCAAGGCACCGGCGAAGATCGAGTACCAGCCGCTGCCGGAAACCGCCCTTGGTGGTGCCAAACCCGCTGAAGCAGCGTCGGCTGCACCAGCCGCCCCTGCTGCACCGGCGCAAGCCTCGACAGCAAGCGGTCCGGACTTCAGCAAGGTGCACAGCGTGATTCAGGAACGTTGCGCGGTCTGCCATTCGGCTAAGCCGACCAGCCCTCTGTTCAGCGCAGCACCGGCCGGCGTGATGTTCGATACACCCGAACAGATCCGCCAAAACGCCCCGCGCATCCAGGCCCAGGCCGTCGCCAGCCAGATCATGCCGCTGGGCAACATCACTCAGATGACCCAACAGGAACGTGACCTGATCGGTGCCTGGATCAATCAGGGAGCCCGGACCAACTAAGCAGTAAAAACATCGTCGGAACGCCGCCCGGAGCACGCTCGCTCCCACAGAGGTTGTGCAAGAACCGTGGGAGCGAGCCTGCTCGCGAATGACCGCAACGCGGTCCACCCGCCCCTTCATCGTTATCCGGTTCCACCCGTGACACCCAGTACCCGCATGACAGGCCGGCCGGCAATACACCCGGTCGCTGTCAGCGGCTGTCTGCGCCTTAACAATAAGAACAATCGAGGAGCAACACGATGACAGACTTGATAGCGGTGCTCCGTTTCGGGGCGCTTGAGCCATGGCGCGGGAGCCAGTATTCTCCGCGGCCGCCTGAATCGGGTCTAAAAAAAAGCCCGGATTTAATTCCTGACCATGTAGCCAACTTACCCCGGCTCTGGACGGTCACAAGGCACACCCCAATAAAAACCGAATGGACGCTTGATCGACTGCTTTCGAGCAGCCGAGCGGGCGTTTATTGGCTTTTTAAAAGCCTTGGCTCAGCTCTTGCTAGAGCCCTAAAGCTGACCGACTGGATGATTTTTTACAGCAACGAAAAAAAGGCGCCACACCAGAGCGCCGACTCAAAAAAAAAACGTGGAAACACCTACTTTGGGAGCAACCGAATGAAACGTACGTGCACTAGCCTGATGCTCGCTGGATCCTTGCTGGCGGGGGGCCAGGCAATGGCCGGCGATCTGCTGCAATGGCAGAACAACAGCCTGACCTATCTCTACGGCAAAGACTTTAAAGTCAACCCGAGCATCCAGCAAACCGTGACCTTCGAGCACGCCGATGCCTGGAAATACGGGGACAACTTCCTGTTCATCGACAAGACTTTCTACAACGGCAAACCTGACGCCTACGTCGGCAATAACACTTACTACGGTGAGTTCAGCCCGCGCCTGTCGTTCGGCAAGATCTTCGACCAGAAACTCGAATTCGGCCCGATCAAGGACGTCCTGCTGGCCATGACCTACGAGACCGGTGAAGGCGACGTCAACTCCTACCTGATCGGTCCGGGCTTCGACCTGGCCATTCCCGGTTTCGATTATTTCCAGCTGAACTTCTACAACCGCCACACCGACGACAAACGCCCGGGTAACAACATCTGGCAGATCACTCCGGTGTGGTCCTACACCATCCCGGTGGGCAGCTCCAGCGTGCTGATCGACGGTTACATGGACTGGGTGGTCGACAACGACAAGAACAGTCAAGGCACCTACCACGCCAACCTGCACTTCAACCCACAGATCAAGTACGACTTGGGCAAAGCCTTGCACTGGGGCGAAAAGCAGCTGTACGTCGGTGTCGAGTACGACTACTGGAAGAACAAGTACGCCATCGAAGACACGAAAGACTTCACCACCAATCAGAGCGCCACGAGCTTGCTGGTGAAGTACCACTTCTGATCCAAAGTCAAAAGATCGCAGGCTTCGCCAACACCTACACAAGCGCATCGAGTGTAGGGGCCGGCGCCGGCTGCGATCTTTTGCTTTACCGGCAACACATCGAACAAGCCGATTAAACCCTCGCAAAATTCGCAACCATTGATCAATCCGTCTGGCATAGCATGGCGCCATTCCACTCTGATCGAGGAGTTGCACCGATGACTCAATTTCGCAAAGTGCTAAGTCTGCATACCGGCCAACCTGCGTCCGACGGCGCTGGGGTCAAGCTGACCCGCGTATTCGGTGGCGCAGGTGTCGAACGCTTCGACCCGTTCCTGATGCTCGACGAATTCGGCTCGGAAAATCCCGACGACTACATTGCCGGCTTCCCACCCCACCCGCACCGTGGTTTCGAGACCGTGACCTACATGCTCGAAGGCCGCATGCGCCATGAAGACCATCTGGGTAACGTCGGTTTGCTGGAGGGCGGTGGCGTGCAATGGATGACGGCCGCCAAGGGCATCATCCACAGCGAAATGCCGGAGCAGGAAGAAGGCGTGATGCGCGGCTTCCAGCTGTGGCTGAACCTGCCGGGCAAGCACAAACTCGATCCGGCCAGTTATCGGGACATTCAGCCGGCGGATATTCCACGACTGAAAACCGCACAGGGCGTCAAGGTGGTGGTGATCGCCGGTCTATTCGATGATGGCGCGATTCAACAGGTGGGCGCGGTGCAGCGGCCGGATACCGAACCGTATTACTTCGACTGCCATCTGCCGGCCGGCACCCGCATCACGCCGAAACTGCCGGATGGGCATCGGGCGCTGCTCTATGTGTATGAAGGCAGCGTGGAATTACCGGGGCAAATCCAGAGCGTCGGCGCCAGCAAACTGATCCGTTTGTCGGATGAAGGTGAGCTGCAACTGAGCAGCGAGTCCGGCGCCAGGGTGCTGTTGATTGCCGGTAAACCGCTGGGTGAGCCGATCGTGCAGTACGGGCCGTTCGTGATGAACACCCGGGACGAGATCGAACAGGCATTGCGTGATTTTCGCGATGATCGGTTGACTGCATAGTTCGTTATCGTCTGAACGTACGCCATCGCGAGCAAGCTCGCTCCCACAGTTGATCTTCAGTGCACACAGTATTTGTGCTCGACAACGATCCCTTGTGGGAGCGAGCTTGCTCGCGATGGCCGCGCCGCAGTCCTCAAGCCAGGACTGCAGGCTCTTCCAACCCCAAAAACCGACATAACTCTTCGCGCTTGGCCAACGCATCGCGGCGGCCAAGCTCGATCAACTCGCTGCAATACCCCGACTCGAACAACAAATAACTCAACACCCCGGCCCCGCTGGTCTTGGTCGCACCCGGCCCGCGCAAGAACAGTCGCAACGCTGCCGGCAGTTCTTGCCGATGCCGCGCGGCGATTTCATCGATCGGCTGACTCGGGGCGATCACCAAGACCTCCACCGGCGCCACGCCGAGGCTATGGGCCGCTGTACTGGCGGGCAACAGGTGACTGAACTGGTTCAAGCGTTGCAACAGTTCGATGTCGCTCTCCAGGCTGTCAATGAACGTACTGTTGAGCATGTGCCCACCAATCTGCGCCAACGACGGCTGCTGACCGGTGTAAGTACGTTGCAAAGGGTTCTCGGGGTCAAAGCCCCGCGGGTTACCACTGACGCCCACCACCAGCACCCTGCTCGCCCCCAGGTGCAGGGCCGGGCTGATCGGTGCCGACTGACGCACCGCTCCGTCGCCGAAGTACTCGTTGTCGATCTTCACGGGCGCAAACAACAGGGGGATCGCCGAACTGGCGAGCAGATGGTCGACCGTCAATTGAGTCGGCACACCAATACGTCGATGGCGCAACCAGGCATCAATGCTGCGGCCGCCCTGATAGAAAGTCACAGCTTGCCCGGATTCATAACCGAAAGCGGTGACGGCCACCGCGTGCAGTTGCTTTTGCGCGATGGCTTCATTGATTCCGGACAGGTGCAGATTGTCGCTCAACAAATCGCGCAGCGGTGAGCTGTTGATCAACGCCACCGGTACTTTTGCGCCAATCCCCAGCAGGCTGTGGCTGACAAAACGGCTGGCCTGGCTGATCACCCCCGGCCAATCGCTGCGCAGCACCAAATGGCTGCGAAAGCCCTGCCAGAATGCGGTCAGCCGCTCGATGGCCCCGGTAAAGTCCATCGCCCCGCTGGCCAGGCTCACCGCATTGATCGCCCCGGCCGAAGTGCCGACAATCACCGGGAACGGATTGGCAACACCTGCCGGCAGCAGCTCGGCAATCGCCGCCAGCACCCCGACCTGATACGCCGCCCGAGCCCCGCCGCCGGAAAGAATCAAACCAGTAACCGGCTCAGCTGAACTCATCGCAACACTCCATGGCGCTTGGGGCTTTCATTCCAGCGGGGTAGGTTCAACCGCGTTTGGCATACAGTTTCGGCTCGCCGGGCGGGCGGCTCTTGAAGCGTCGATGGGTCCAGAGGTATTGCTCAGGGCAATCGCGCACGCAACGTTCGACCCATTGGTTGATCCGGATGCAGTCGACCTCATCGCTTTCACCCGGAAAATCGCTCAGCGGCGCATGGATCACCAGACGGTAGCCACTGCCATCGGCCAGGCGTTCCTGGGTGAACGGCACCACCAGCGCCTTGCCCAACTTGGCAAACTTGCTGGTGGCGGGAACGGTCGCGGCCTGAATGCCGAACAATGGTACGAAGATACTTTGCTTGGCGCCGTAGTCCTGATCCGGTGCATACCAGATCGCCCGTCCTGCGCGCAGCAATTTGAGCATGCCGCGTACGTCGTCGCGCTCCACCGCCAGTGAATCGAGGTTATGCCTTTCACGACCGCGCCGCTGAATGTAATCGAACAGCGGGTTTTTATGTTCGCGGTACATGCCGTCGATGGTGTGTTGCTGGCCGAGCAACGCCGCGCCGATTTCCAGAGTAGTGAAGTGCAATGCCATCAGGATCACGCCCTTGCCGTCGCGCTGAGCCTGCTTGAGGTGCTCCAGCCCTTCGACATGGGCCAGACGCGCCAGACGCGCCCGCGACCACCACCAGCTCATGGCCATCTCGAAGAAGGCAATGCCGGTCGAGACGAAGTTTTCCTTGAGCAGACGCTTGCGCTCGGCAGGCGTTTTATCGGGAAAACACAGTTCCAGGTTGCGCTTGGCAATGCGCCGCCGGTCGGTGGCGACCCGATACATGCCGGCACCCAGCACGCGACCAATGCGTACTAACACCGGGTACGGCAACTGAACGACCAGCCACAGCAGCCCTAGACCGCACCATAGCGGCCAAAAGCGTGGAAGAAAAAATGCAGCTCGTAATTGCGGGCGATCCATTAACGATTCCGGACAGACAACAAGGCCGCGCATTCTACATCGGTTCGACCCGGCTTGCGGCTCGCGGGCGTTCTCGTTATAAGTCTCGGCACTTTTAGTGACAAGCCGTTTTATGCCGACCATGAGCCAAACCGAACCGCTAGACCAAGATCCCGTGTTCCAGTTGAAGGGCAGCATGCTCGCCATTACGGTGCTGGAACTGGCGCGCAATGACCTCGAAAGCCTCGACCGACAACTGGCCGCGAAGGTCGCCCTGGCGCCGAACTTTTTCAGCAATGCGCCGCTGGTGCTGGCCCTGGACAAACTCCCGGCCACTGAAGGCGCGGTCGACCTGCCTGCGCTGATGCGTGTTTGCCGCCACCATGGCTTGCGCACGCTGGCCATCCGCGCCAGCCGCATCGAAGACATCGCTGCCGCCATTGCCGTCGACCTGCCGGTGCTTCCGCCGTCTGGTGCGCGCGAGCGGGCGCTTGACCCGCACGAAGGCGAAGTCAGGAAAAAACCGGAAAAACCGCCTGAGCCGACCATCAAGCCGACCCGGATAATCACTTCGCCCATTCGTGGTGGCCAGCAGATTTACGCCCAAGGTGGCGATTTGGTAGTGGTTTCCTCGGTCAGCCCGGGGGCGGAACTTCTCGCCGATGGCAATATCCATGTATACGGGCCGATGCGCGGTCGTGCGCTGGCCGGCGTAAAAGGTGACACCAAGGCACGGATTTTCTGTCAGCAATTGAGCGCTGAGCTACTCTCCATCGCTGGTCATTACAAGGTTTCCGAAGATCTGCGTCGCGACCCGCTGTGGGGGGCAGGCGTACAAGTCAGCCTGTCGGGCGACGTGTTGAACATCATTCGGCTTTAACGGATACTGCCGCATTTTCCAAGCATCTCTAAAACGTAGCGAAAACGGCTCAAACGAAGTAGGAAAAAGGCACAAGGTAGTGTTTACCCGAGGTAAACCCCGCCCAAGACCGGATTCCAGCCAAGGCTGTCCGACTGCAGTAGTTTTCAAGAGATGTTTTTCAGGGGCTAAAAGTCCTTTTTCCTTAGGGGTGAAACACCTTGGCCAAGATTCTCGTGGTTACATCCGGCAAGGGTGGTGTGGGTAAGACCACCACCAGCGCCGCTATCGGTACCGGCCTCGCTTTGCGCGGTCACAAAACAGTTATCGTCGACTTCGACGTCGGCCTGCGTAACCTCGACCTGATCATGGGTTGCGAGCGTCGCGTGGTGTATGACTTCGTCAACGTGGTCAACGGCGAAGCCAACCTGCAGCAAGCCCTGATCAAGGACAAGCGCCTTGAAAACCTCTACGTCCTGGCCGCCAGTCAGACCCGCGACAAAGACGCGCTGACCGTAGAAGGCGTGGAAAAAGTGCTCATGGCACTTAAGGAAGACTTCGAATTCGTGGTCTGCGACTCTCCGGCGGGCATCGAGAAAGGCGCCCACCTGGCCATGTACTTCGCTGACGAAGCGATCGTCGTGACCAACCCCGAAGTGTCCTCGGTTCGTGACTCGGACCGCATGCTGGGCCTGTTGGCGAGCAAATCGCGTCGCGCCGAAAACGGCGAAGACCCGATCAAGGAACACCTGCTGCTGACCCGCTACAACCCTACGCGCGTCAGCAACGGCGAAATGCTCGGCGTCGAAGACGTCAAAGAGATTCTGGCCGTCACCCTGCTGGGCGTGATTCCGGAATCGCAAGCCGTACTCAAGGCTTCCAACCAAGGCGTGCCAGTGATTCTCGACGACCAGAGCGACGCCGGTCAGGCGTACAGCGATGCCGTCGATCGTCTGCTGGGCAAAACCGTGGAACACCGGTTCCTTGATGTTGAGAAGAAGGGATTCTTCGAGCGCCTGTTTGGAGGTAGATAATGAATCTTTTTGACTTCTTTCGTGCCAACAAAAAAGTAAGCACCGCGTCGGTAGCGAAAGAGCGTCTACAGATCATCGTGGCGCATGAACGCGGCCAACGCAGCACCCCTGACTACTTGCCGGCCTTGCAGAAGGAACTGGTCGAAGTGATCCGCAAGTACGTCAATATCGGGTCCGATGACGTGCACGTCGCACTGGAAAACCAGGGCAGCTGCTCGATTCTGGAACTCAATATCACCCTGCCCGATCGCTGAGTCGATCCGACGGGAGCCACGGCGGCTCAGGTCCTTTCCAGCAACGGAGGGGACCTGAGTCGCCGTTGGCGTTTGTTACGAGGCTGTTTTAATGCCGCTGTCGAATATCCGCATCATCCATCAGGACGCCGCCGTACTGGTGGTGGACAAGCCTACCCTGCTGCTCTCCGTGCCCGGTCGCGCCGATGACAACAAGGATTGCCTGATCACCCGCCTGCAAGAAAACGGCTACCCGGAAGCCCGTATCGTCCATCGACTGGACTGGGAAACCTCCGGGATCATCCTGTTGGCCCGCGACCCGGATACCCATCGCGAACTGTCCCGGCAGTTTCACGACCGCGAAACCGAAAAAGCCTACACCGCACTGTGCTGGGGCCAGCCGGAACTGGACAGCGGCAGCATCGACTTACCACTGCGCTACGACCCGCCGACCAAACCCCGCCACGTGGTGGACCATGAGTTCGGCAAACATGCGCTGACCTTCTGGCGCGTGCTGGAACGTTGCGGCGACTGGTGCCGGGTGGAACTGACGCCGATCACCGGTCGTTCACACCAGTTACGCGTGCACATGTTGTCCATCGGTCATCCGCTGCTGGGTGACGGACTTTACGCTCACCCGCAAGCCCTGGCCGCCTGGCCGCGCTTGTGCCTGCACGCCAGCATGCTCAGTTTCACCCACCCACAAAGTGGCGAGCGCCTGCGCTTCGAGTGCCCGGCACCCTTCTGAGTATTCATTGATCGTTCCCATGCGTGGGAACGATCATTGGCACGCACCCCAATTGCTCGATCAATACGGTAAACTCCCGGCACTGCTGTCTGGAGCTACTTATGCGCGAAGAGTTGAACCAAGGCCTGATCGACTTCCTCAAGGCCTCCCCTACCCCATTCCATGCCACCGCCAGCCTTGTTCAGCGTCTGGAAGCGGCGGGTTATCAGCGCCTTGATGAGCGCGAGCCCTGGACCACCGAAGCCAACGGTCGTTACTACGTCACCCGTAACGACTCCTCGATCGTCGCCATCAAGATGGGCCGCAATTCCCCACTGCACGACGGCATCCGCCTGGTCGGCGCCCACACCGACAGCCCATGCCTGCGGGTCAAGCCACAACCTGAACTGCAACGCCAGGGTTTCTGGCAACTGGGCGTCGAAGTCTATGGCGGCGCACTGCTCGCCCCGTGGTTTGACCGCGACTTGTCGCTGGCCGGCCGCGTGACCTTCCGCCGCGACGGCAAGGTCGAAAGCCAGCTGATCGACTTCAAGGCACCGATCGCCACCATCCCCAACCTGGCCATTCACCTCAATCGTGAAGCCAACATGGGCTGGGCGATCAACGCGCAGACCGAGCTGCCGCCGATCCTTGCGCAATTTGCCGGTGACGAGCGTGTGGACTTCCGCGCCGTGCTCACGGATCAATTGGCCCGGGAACACGGCCTGAACGCCGACGTGGTGCTCGATTACGAGTTGAGTTTCTACGACACTCAAAGTGCCGCCGTCATTGGCCTGCACGGCGACTTCATTGCCGGTGCGCGCCTGGACAACCTGCTGTCGTGCTACGCCGGCTTGCAAGCCTTGCTGACGGCTGAAACCGATGAAACCTGTGTGCTGGTGTGCAACGACCACGAAGAAGTCGGCTCGTGCTCGGCGTGCGGTGCCGATGGCCCGATGCTCGAACAGACCCTGCGTCGCCTGCTGCCTGAAGGTGACGAGTTCGTCCGCACCATTCAGAAATCGCTGCTGGTCTCGGCCGATAACGCCCACGGCGTACACCCCAACTACGCCGACAAGCACGACGCCAACCACGGCCCGAAACTCAATGCCGGCCCGGTGATCAAGGTCAACAGCAACCAGCGTTACGCCACTAATAGCGAAACCGCAGGGTTCTTCCGTCATCTGTGCATGGCCGAAGAAGTCCCGGTACAAAGCTTCGTGGTGCGCAGCGACATGGGCTGCGGCTCGACTATCGGCCCGATCACCGCCAGCCATCTGGGCGTGCGCACCGTGGACATCGGCCTGCCAACATTTGCCATGCATTCGATCCGTGAACTGTGCGGCAGTCATGACCTGGCGCACCTGGTCAAAGTGTTGAGCGCGTTCTACGCTTGCCGCGAGTTGCCGTAACCCTGAATGTAGGAGCTGCCGAAGGCTGCGATCTTTTGATTTTGCTTTTAAGACAAGATCAAAAGATCGCAGCCCTCGGCAGCTCCTACACACATATCACCACCGGTCGCACAAAAGCCTCCTAGACTTACATCAACCCTCTCGACAAGGCTGTCGCCATGATCTCGATGTCTGTTTTCAACTCCATGCTCATTCCGATTCTGACGGGAATGATCTTGCTGGCCATCGGCTTCAACTTTCGCGACAAGAACGCCGGGGTGTTCTCAATGTGGATCGGCATGCTGCTGATCCTCGCCACGGTGATTTACAAAATCCTCGCCAAGCTGAACGAATAAAAAGCGCTGACGACCAGGCGTTGTGAAAACGTAGCGAGCGAAGGTAAGACAAGGCAAAAACAGGCGAGGAACGGCTGGGGTCGCACCCGACTCTACGGGTTGTAAATGAGCATTCCGAGCCTGTTTTTAACGCCGGATTACTCGCGTAGAGCCGAAGGCGCACAGCACGCAGTAGTTTTCACATCGCCTGTAGCGCTCGCATTGGCTTTATCCCGCTCGTACACTCGCTCGACCTGCACCTGTTGAGGTTGACCGCCTAGTGTTCGCTCGTCTTTTCGCCCTGCCGTCTACGCTGTTCATCTGCCTGTTGATGCTGCTTCCCATGGCCCCCGCTCAGGCCGTCGGCCTGCCGAGCCTGCTCAACGGCTCACCAAAAGCCCAACCGGAAGCCACCGAACCGCTGGGGCAATCGCTGGACGAAGTGATCAAATCGCTGGAAAACGATCAGCAGCGGGCCAGGTTGCTGGCCGACCTGAAGAAACTGCGCGACGTCAGTAAGAAAGCCCAGACACCCACCGAAGAAGGCGTACTCGGCTTGATCGGCGATACCCTGGCCAGCCTCGAAAAACAGTTTTCCGGCGCCGATAGCCCGCTCACTCGCTGGTCCGATGAGTTCGACCTGGCCAAGGACGAACTCATCGGACTGATGCTGCCGGCCAGCGAATGGCTGCCGATGCTCTTTGCCTTCGCCCTGATTCTGATGCTCTGGAGCCTGCTCGCCGCCGCGCTGATCTGGCTCGGTCATCGCGTCCGAACTCGCTTCGGCCTGACCGAAGAACTGCCGCAGCACCCCAAGACCTGGGACATGCTGCGTTTTGCCCTGCGCAAACTCGGCCCCTGGCTGATCGCCCTGTTGATTACCATCTATATGAGCTACGCCCTGCCGTCTTCACTGGGTAAATACCTGGCCATGGTGCTGGCCTATGCACTGGTGGTCGGCACCTGCTTCTCGGCGATCTGTGTGATCGCGTTTTCCCTGCTCGACGGCCCGCATCGGCATCGCGCCCTGTACATTCTGCGGCACCAGGCCTTTCGCCCGCTGTGGCTGATCGGCAGTTTTGCGGCCTTCGGTGAAGCCTTGAACGACCCACGGCTGGTCACCAGCCTCGGCATTCACCTGGCCCACACCACCGCGACCATCGCCAACGTGCTGGCAGCGATTTTCACCGGCCTGTTCATTCTGCGATTCCGCCGGCCCATTGCCCACCTGATCCGCAATCAACCGCTGTCGCGGCGCCTGACCCGTCGTGCGCTGAGCGACACTATCGAAATCCTCGGGACCTTTTGGTACCTGCCCGCGCTGGTGCTGGTGGCGATCTCGCTGTTCGCCACGTTCGTCTCGGCCGGTGATACCAGTACCGCGCTTCGCCAATCGCTGATCTGCACCGTGCTGCTGGTGTTGTGCATGGTCATCAACGGGTTGGTCCGCCGCCATGCACTCAAGCCGCAACGCGGGGCAAAGCGTCACGCACTGTATTCGGATCGCCTCAAGAGTTTCTTCTATACGCTCGCGCACCTGGCGGTTTGGCTGGCGTTCATCGAACTCGGCCTGCGGGTCTGGGGCATGTCGCTGATCGGTTTCACCGAAGGCGAAGGCCATGAAGTCAGCGTCAAACTGTTCAGCCTGGGCGGTACGCTGATCGTTTCCTGGCTGATCTGGATCCTCAGCGACACCGCCGTGCACCACGCCCTCACCCGCTCGCGCAAAGGCCTGGCCAATGCGCGCGCGCAAACCATGATGCCGCTGATCCGCAACGTGCTGTTCGTGGCGATTTTCATCATTGCGCTGATTGTCGCCCTGGCCAACATGGGCATGAACGTCACGCCGCTGCTGGCAGGTGCTGGTGTGATCGGTCTGGCCATCGGTTTCGGCGCACAGTCGCTGGTCGCCGACCTGATCACCGGGCTGTTCATCATCATCGAAGACTCCCTGGCCATCGACGACTACGTGGACGTCGGCGGCCACCTGGGCACCGTCGAGGGCCTGACTATCCGCACCGTGCGGCTACGGGATATCGACGGCATCGTGCACACCATCCCGTTCAGTGAAATCAAAAGCATCAAGAACTACTCTCGGGAATTCGGCTACGCGATCTTCCGGGTGGCGGTGCCGTACAACATGGAAATCGATGACGCGATCAAACTGATGCGCGAAGTCGGCCAGAAAATGCGCACCGACCCCATCCAGCGCCGCAACATCTGGTCGCCGCTGGAAATTCAGGGTGTCGAGAGTTTTGAATCCGGCAGCGCGATTCTTCGTGCGCGCTTCAAGACGGCGCCGATCAAACAGTGGGAAGTGTCACGGGCATTCAATTTGTCGCTCAAGCGGCATCTGGATGAGGCTGGACTGGATCTGGCGACGCCGAGGATGAGCATTCAAGTGGTGACGGCGGGTGGTGGGCTGGAGAAGGAATAGGAGAAAAGCAGCTACAAGCCTCAAGCGGCAGGTTTGTAGCTTGAGGCTTTAGACCACATCCACCCCGACATGAATCGCGTCATGCCGCCAAAACTCCAGATCACAATCGATCAACCGCTGGTGCTGGTCATAATTGACCCGCGCAATCCGTAACCCCGGACTCCCCAGCGACACTTTCAGCGCCGCCGCCGCATCCACCGGCAACGAAGTCGGCACAATCTCGAACCGCACCCGCCCGTAGTGCAAATCGTAATGCCGCGCATACAACTCGGTGATCGACTGATTCAAGTCGAACTCAAGAATCCCCGGGAAAAACTGTGGGTTGAGGTAGTGCTCAACATACAAAACCAACCGCCCATCAATGCGCCGCGAACGGCGGATCTGAATCACACTCGACAGCGCCGGCAACTGCAACCAGGCGCACACCGCCGCTGAGGCCGGCTGCAACCGCGCCGAGATCACTTCAGTCGATGGCACCCGCCCCTGGGCACTGACCATCGCGTGGAAGTGGCTGCGCTGCATCAGGTTGTAGGCCAGACGCGGTGGCGAAACGAACCAGCCGCGCCGCTCCTCGCGATAAATCTGCCCCTGCGCCTCCAACTGCAACAACGCCTCACGCACAGTGATCCGCGTGGTCCCGAACAACTCACTGAGTTTGCGCTCGGCCGGCAGCTTGCTTGCGGGCGCCAGCAGACCGTGATCGATCTGCTCCTGCAACACCTGACCGATGGCTGTCACCGCTTTCGTTGCCTCTTCGCGCATCAACGTTACCTATCTGGACTAGGCCAGCACTGTTTCTGGGCAGGACCGCGCCAAAAAGCGCGTCCTGAAACGTATTGCAAGCCTAGGCAATACATATGACTGATCGATGACAAAGCCGTCGAACGGTTGATCAAGAGCGTTGCAAATTAGCGGCCAAGTCCTTGTAAACCGGCCATCTGCTCATGGTCTACGCTTATCTCGCAGCCCTCACTACCGAGCGAAATAAATGCGAGCGCGCCTGATGCCGACATCAAAGTGTCATCCAGCTCACCTAAATTGGCTCAGGTATTGCTGACCTAGACCAACAAACCGCAAAACGCAGCGTTGAATACGCCCAAAGGAGCTTCGGATGAAACAGCTTTTCCTGGCATCACTGTTAGGCTCGACCATTGCCATGTGCACCGCAGCGATGGCGGCTGACACCGACTTGAAAACCCTGGAAGCCGCTGCGAAAGCGGAAGGCGCCGTCAACAGCGTCGGCATGCCCGATGACTGGGCCAACTGGAAAGGTACCTGGGAAGACCTGGCCAAGAACTACGGCCTCAAGCACATCGACACCGACATGAGCTCGGCCCAGGAAGTCGCCAAGTTCGCCGCCGAAAAAGACAACGCCAGCGCTGACATCGGCGACGTCGGCGCCGCCTTCGGCCCGATCGCGGTCAAGCAAGGCGTGGTTCAACCGTACAAGCCAAGCACCTGGGCACAAGTTCCGGACTGGGCCAAGGACAAGGACGGTAACTGGGCACTTGCCTACACCGGCACCATCGCGTTCATCGTCAACAAGAAGCTGCTGCACGGTTCTGAAGCACCCACCAAATGGGCTGACCTCAAGACCGGCAAGTACAAGGTTTCCATTGGTGACGTGAGCACCGCCGCACAAGCCGCCAACGGTGTACTGGCCGCCGCCATCGCCAACGGTGGTGATGAAAAGAACATTCAGCCGGCACTGCTGATGTTCGCCGAAATCGCCAAGCAGGGTCGCCTGTCGCTGGCCAACCCGACGATTTCGACCATGGAAAAGGGTGAAGTCGAAGTCGGTGTGGTCTGGGACTTCAACGGCCTGAGCTATAAAGCCAAGATGGCCAACCCGGATGACTACGTCGTGCTGATCCCGTCCGATGGTTCGGTGAAGTCCGGTTACACCACCATCATCAACAAATACGCCAAGCACCCGAACGCCGCCAAACTGGCGCGTGAGTACATCTTCAGCGATGCCGGCCAAATCAACCTGGCGCGCGGTAACGCCCGCCCGATTCGTGCTGAAACAGACCTGAAACTACCGGCCGATGTGGTGAAAAACCTGATCCCGGCAGCGCAGTATGAAGCCGCCAAGCCCAAGCCGATCACCGACGCCGATGCCTGGGAAAAAACCTCCAAGGCCCTGCCACAGAAGTGGCAGGAAGAAGTCATCATCAATATGCAGTAATGCTGCATCCGTAGGAGCTGCCGAAGGCTGCGATCTTTACTTTCAGATTCACTTGAATCTCAAGCAAGAAATCAAAAGATCGCAGCCTATCGGCAGCTCCTACGTCATTTGATTCCGGAGTTCTTTTACCCATGAAGCACAACGTCATCCTTGTGGTGCTCGACGGCCTGAACTACGAGGTCGCGCGGCATGCCATGGGGCATTTGCAGGCCTACGCAAACGCAAAAAAAGCCGCACTCTACAAACTCGAATGCGAACTGCCGTCCCTGTCGCGCCCGCTCTACGAATGTATTCTGACCGGCGTCGCGCCGATCGACAGCGGCATTGTCCACAACAACGTGTCGCGCCTGTCCAACCAGCGCAGCGTGTTCCACTACGCCACTGCCGCCGGGCTCAGTACCGCCGCTGCGGCCTACCATTGGGTCAGCGAGCTGTACAACCGTTCGCCGTTCATGGCTGCCCGCGACCGCCACACCGACAACACCGAACTGCCGATCCAGCACGCGCATTTCTACTGGTCCGATCACTACCCCGACTCGCACCTGTTCGCTGACGCCGAGAACCTGCGACTGCGCCATGCGCCGAACTTTCTGCTGGTTCACCCCATGAACATCGATGACGCCGGGCACAAGCACGGCCTCGACACCGCGCAATACCGCAACAGCGCCCGCTCGGCCGACATCATCCTCGCCGACTACCTGCAAGGCTGGCTCGACGCCGGCTATCAGGTGCTGGTAACCGCCGACCACGGCATGAACAACGACCGTTCCCACAACGGCCTGCTCGCCGAAGAACGCGAAGTGCCGCTGTTCGTCATCGGTGATGCCTTCAGCTTCAATCCCGACGCAGCCCCCAAACAAACCGAACTCTGCGGCACCGTCTGCGAGTTGCTGGGTGTTGCCCACGACAAACCCGTGTGCCGGGAGCTGCTCAAGTGAATTCAATCACCCGTGGCAAATGGCTGGCGGCGTTGTGCCTGGTGCCCTTCGCCCTGTTCTTCATTGTGTTCCAGATCGCTCCGCTGGGGTGGGTACTGATCAACAGCGTGCAATCGGAAGAGTTCGGTTGGGGCCTGGCCAACTTCAGCAAGATCTTCAACTCGAAGTTTTATATGCAGGCGATCCAGTACAGCCTCGAGATCAGTTTCTGGTCCAGCGTGTTCGGCATCGTCATCGCGATCCTCGGCAGCTATTCGCTGCGCCGGGTCGATTCGAAGCTGCGCAACTTCGTCAACGCCTTCGCCAACATGACCAGCAACTTCGCCGGCGTACCGCTGGCTTTTGCGTTCATCATCCTGCTGGGGTTCAACGGCAGCTTCACCATCATGCTCAAGCAGGCGGGAATCATTCAGGACTTCAACCTGTACTCGAAAACCGGACTGATCATCCTTTACACCTACTTCCAGATTCCCCTTGGCGTGCTGCTGCTTTACCCGGCCTTCGACGCCCTGCGTGAAGACTGGCGCGAATCGGCGGCCCTGCTCGGCGCCAACGGCTGGCAGTTCTGGCGGCACATCGGCTTGCCGGTGCTGACCCCGGCCTTGCTCGGCACCTTCGTGATCCTGCTGGCCAACGCCCTCGGCGCCTACGCCACGGTTTACGCCCTGACCACCGGCAACTTCAACGTGCTGCCGATCCGCATCGCGGCGATGGTTTCGGGCGACATTTCCCTGGACCCGAACATGGCCAGCGCCCTGGCCGTTGTGCTGGTGGCGTTGATGACCCTGGTGACCGTGGTCCATCAGTTGCTGTTGAAGAGGAGCTACCATGTCTCGCGCTGAACTGGGACCCGTCGGTGTCTACCACCGGGTGGTCGTTTATCTGCTGTTTGCCATTCTGTTGCTGCCGCTGGCCGGGACGCTGATCTACTCGATCGCCAGCAGCTGGTCGGCAACCGTTCTGCCTAGTGGTTTTACCTTCAAGTGGTACATTCAGCTGTGGAGCGACCCGCGTTTTCTCGGTGCCTTTGGCCAGTCGCTGCTGGTCTGCGTGGGTGCGCTGATTTTGTCGGTGGTGCTGATTCTGCCGTTGCTGTTCGTGGTGCATTACCACTTCCCGAAACTCGACGCGCTGATGAACATCCTGATCCTGCTGCCCTTCGCGGTGCCGCCGGTGGTGTCTTCGGTGGGGCTGTTGCAGCTCTACGGTTCGGGGCCGTTTGCGATGGTCGGCACGCCGTGGATTCTGGTCGGTTGCTACTTCACCGTGGCGCTGCCATTCATGTACCGGGCGATCACCAACAACCTGCAAGCGATCAACCTGCGCGACCTGATGGACTCTGCCCAACTGCTCGGCGCGAGCACCTGGCAAGCGGCGTTCCTGGTGGTGCTGCCGAACCTGCGCAAGGGCTTGATGGTGGCGTTGCTGCTGTCGTTCTCGTTCCTCTTCGGTGAGTTCGTGTTCGCCAACATCCTCGTCGGCACGCGCTACGAAACCCTGCAGGTCTACCTCAACAACATGCGTAACAGCAGCGGTCACTTCACCAGCGCGCTGGTGATTTCCTATTTCTTCTTTGTGCTGGTTCTGACCTGGGCGGCCAATATTTTGAACAAGGACAAAAGCCAATGAGCTATGTCAGCGTCCAACACCTGCAAAAAAGCTACTCACAAACAGGCTCCGCCGGCACCCCGGTGTTCAGCGACATCAACTGCGAAATCCAGAAAGGCGAGTTCGTCACCCTGCTCGGTCCGTCCGGTTGCGGCAAGTCGACCCTGCTGCGCTGCATCGCCGGACTGACGGCAGTGGACGGCGGCAAGATCCTGCTCGATGGTCAGGACCTGGTGCCGCTGAGCCCGCAAAAGCGCGGAATCGGCATGGTGTTCCAGAGCTACGCACTGTTCCCCAACATGACCGTGGAACAGAACGTTGCCTTCGGTTTGCGCATGCAAAAGGTCAACGCCGACGACAGCCGCAAACGTGTCCTCGAAGTGTTGCAATTAGTGGAACTGCACGACTTCGCCAGCCGTTACCCGCATCAACTGTCTGGCGGCCAATGCCAACGTGTCGCCCTCGCCCGCTCGCTGGTGACCCGACCACGCTTGCTGCTGCTCGATGAACCGCTGTCGGCACTGGATGCGCGGATCCGCAAACACCTGCGCGAGCAGATCCGGCAGATCCAGCGCGAGCTGGGGCTGACCACCATTTTCGTGACGCACGATCAGGAAGAAGCCCTGACCATGTCGGACCGGATCTTCCTGATGAACCAGGGCAAAATTGTCCAGAGCGGCGACGCTGAAACCCTCTACACCGCGCCGGTCGATGTGTTTGCCGCGGGCTTCATCGGCAACTACAACCTGCTCGACGCCGCCAGCGCCAGCAAACTGCTGCAACGGCCGATCAACGGCCGCATCGCGATTCGCCCGGAAGCCATCGAACTGAGCCGCCATGGCGAGCCGGATGCGCTGATCCGCAGCCACAGCCTGCTGGGCAACGTGATCCGTTATCGGGTCGAGGCCCGCGGCGTGGAACTGGTGGTCGACGTATTGAACCGTTCGGCGGCTGACTTGCATGCCGACGGTCAACGTCTGGCACTTTCCATCGATCCGACGGCCCTGTGTGAGGTAGCCTGATGCCTTGGCTGCGCACACTGATGTTAAAGAGAGAGCTGCACTGATGGCTTTGGCAATTTTTGATCTGGACGAAACCCTCATCCATGGCGACTGCGCCTCGCTGTGGAGCGAGCAGATGGTCCGCCTCGGTTGGGTCGACGGCGAATCCTTCCTGCGTCGCGACAAGGAATTGATGGACTCCTACGGCAGGGGCCACCTGGCCATGGAGGATTACATGGCCTTCAGTCTGGAACCGATGGCCGGACGCACCCCGGAAGAAGTCGAGCACCTTGTGACTCCATGGGTCGAAGATTTCATCGAACCGATCATCTTCAGCGACGCCTGCAAGGCCATCGCCGAACACCGCAAGACGGGCGACCGGATTCTGGTGATCTCTGCTTCGGGCACACACCTGGTCAAACCGATTGCCGAACGCCTGGGCATCGATGAGATTCTTGGCATCGAGCTGGAAGTGACGCACGGGGTTTATAGCGGCAACACGGTTGGCACCCTGACCTACCGCGAAGGCAAGATCACTCGCTTACTGGAGTGGTTGGACGCCGAAGAGGAAAACCTTGAAGGCGCGAGTTTCTATTCGGACTCACGTAACGATTTGCCATTGCTGCTCAAAGTCGACCACCCGCATGTGGTCAACCCGGATCCGGTACTGCTCGAGCACGCTGAGAAGGCCGGCTGGCCGATTCACCTCTGGAAGTAACCGTGAACCATTGTGGGAGCGAGCCTGCTCGCGATGAACGATAACGCGGTCTCACAGGTAGACCGCGTCGCCTGAATCGCGAGCAGGCTCGCTCCCACAGGTTCAGTGAAGCCCTTTAGTTCAGGCTTTCGTCAATCACCAACACCAACTTGCCCGACACCTGATTGGTCGCCAGCTCGGCGAATGCCGCTTCGGCATCCTTGATCGGGAAGGTCCTGGCCAGCTGCGGACTCAGACGCCCTTCGGCGAACAGCGGCCAGACATGTTGACTCAGATCACTGAACAGATCGGCCTTGAACTGTTCGTCGCGGCTGCGCAGGGTCGAACCCAACAACTGAATCCGTTTGGCCAGCACTTGCGCCAGATCCATCTGCGCTTCACGACCGCCCATCAGGCCGATCAACACCCAACGACCGTCGCGCGCCAGCAGCTTCAGGTTCAGCGCTGCATAGTTGGCGCCAACTGGATCGAGGATCACATCAAACGGCCCAAGGTCACTCAAACTCTCCAGCCCATCGGTGCGCACCACCCCACCTTGCGCGCCCAGTGCCTCGCAGTAGGCCAGCCGATCCGCCGAACCGACGCTGACCCAGCATGGGTTGCCGAACGCCTTGCACAGCTGAATGGCAGCTGAACCCACTCCACTTGCCCCGGCGTGCAGGAGAACTTTCTCACCCGGCTTGAGCGCAGCCAGTTGAAACAAATTCAGCCAGGCGGTGCTGTAGACCTCCGGCAACGCGGCCGCTTCGACCAGCGACAAGCCTTCGGGCACCGGCAATACGTGACGGCCATCGACCACCACTTCTTCGGCCATCCCGCCGCCCGCCAGCAGTGCGCAGACCCGGTCACCAACCTTCCAGGACGACCCCGCGCCGACCTCGCTGATCACGCCTGAACACTCCAGACCCAGCACCTGACTGGCTCCCGGTGGCGGCGGATAGAGCCCCGCCTTCTGTAACAAATCGGCTCGATTGAGGCCCGCTGCCGCCACTCGGATGCGAACTTGTCCTACGTCACACGTCGGACTGGACTCTTCAACCCACTCCACTCGACCTTCAACGCCTTGCAATGCTTTCACAGTGCCTCCATAGTGAGTCTGGACTGAGCCCGAAGCTGTAGAGCCGGGCTTTTTGCATTATGCGACCGGCCCGAGGGTCGTACGAAAACTCTCCGAGTGGCGATCAGCCTGTTTTTAACGCAGCATGATCGACACGCAGGCAGTTTGCGTAGAGCCTTGTGGAACCGGCGACTTTAAAGACGGCCTAATATGCGTTATCAATTGCCCCCGCGTCGAATCAGCATGAAGCATTTGTTCCCCAGCACCGCACTCGCACTTTTCATTGGCCTGGGCAGCTTGTCGCTGTCGCCCACTACGTTCGCAGCCAATAGCTGGGACAACCTTCAGCCCGATCGTGACGAGGTGATTGCCAGCCTGAACGTCGTCGAGTTGCTCAAGCGCCACCATTACAGCAAACCGCCGCTCGATAACGCGCGCTCTGCGATCATCTATGACAGCTACCTGAAGCTGCTGGATCCGTCGCGCAGTTATTTTCTGGCCAGCGACATTGCCGAATTCGACAAATGGAAAAACCAGTTTGACGAGTTCCTCAAAAGCGGCGACCTGAACGCCGGGTTCACCATCTACAAGCGTTACCTGGACCGCGTCAAAGCGCGTCTGGACTTCGCCTTGGTCGAGCTGAACAAAGGCGTCGACAAGATGGACTTCACCACCAAGGAAACCTTGCTGATCGATCGCAAGGATGCCCCGTGGCTCAAGACCAGTGCCGAACTCGACGACCTCTGGCGCAAACGCGTCAAGGACGAAGTGCTGCGCATGAAGATCGCCGGCAAAGAACCAAAACAGATTCAGGACACCCTGACCAAGCGCTACAAGAATCAGCTGTCGCGCCTGGACCAGACCCGTCCGGAAGACATCTTCCAGGCGTATATCAACAACTTCGCCATGTCCTACGACCCGCACACCAACTATCTGTCACCGGATAACGCGGAGAACTTCGACATCAACATGAGCCTGTCGCTGGAAGGCATCGGCGCCGTGTTGCAGAGCGATAACGACCAGGTGAAAGTCGTGCGTCTGGTGCCGGCAGGCCCGGCGGACAAGACCAAACAGGTTGCACCGGCCGACAAGATTATCGGCGTTGCCCAAGGCAATAAGGAAATGGTCGACGTGGTCGGCTGGCGCCTGGACGAAGTGGTCAAGCTGATCCGTGGACCGAAAGGCACCGTGGTGCGTCTGGAAGTGATCCCGGCCAGCAATGCGCCAAACGACCAGACCACCAAGATCGTGCAGATCACCCGCGAAGCGGTGAAGCTTGAAGATCAGGCGGTGAAGAAGTCGATCCTCAACCTGAAACAGGATGGCAAGGACTACAAGCTCGGGGTGATTGAGATCCCGGCCTTCTACCTTGACTTCAAGGCCTTCCGCGCCGGAGATCCGGATTACAAGAGCACCACCCGCGACGTCAAGAAGCTGCTGACCGAACTGCAAAATGACAAGGTCGACGGCGTGGTCATCGACTTGCGCAACAACGGCGGCGGCTCCCTGCAGGAAGCCACCGAGCTGACCAGTCTGTTCATCGACAAAGGTCCGACCGTACTGGTACGTAACGCCGACGGCCGGGTCGATGTACTGGAAGACGAAAGCCCGGGCGCCTTCTACAAAGGCCCGATGGCATTGCTGGTCAACCGCCTGTCTGCTTCGGCTTCGGAGATTTTTGCCGGCGCCATGCAGGACTACCACCGCGCGCTGATCATCGGCGGCCAGACCTTCGGTAAAGGCACCGTGCAGACCATTCAGCCGCTGAACCATGGCGAGCTGAAACTGACACTGGCCAAGTTCTACCGGGTTTCCGGTCAGAGCACCCAGCATCAGGGCGTGTTGCCGGATGTCGACTTCCCGTCGATCATCGACACCAAGGAAATCGGCGAAAGTGCCCTGCCGGAATCCATGCCGTGGGACACCATTCGCGCGGCTATCAAGCCGGCAGTCGACCCGTTCAAACCGTACCTGACACAGCTCAAGTCCGAGCATGACGCCCGCTCGGCCAAGGACGCGGAGTTTGTGTTCATTCGCGACAAACTGGCGCTGGCCCAGAAGCTGATGGCGGAAAAAAACGTCAGCCTCAACGAAGCCGAGCGTCGCGCGCAACACGCCGATATCGAAGCCAAGCAGCTGGTGATGGAAAACATCCGCCGCAAGGCCAAGGGCGAAGATCCGCTCAAAGAGCTGAAGAAAGAAGACGAAGACGCTATCGCGGCCGAGCCAGAAAAGACCAAACCGGAAGACGATGCCTACCTGAGCGAAACCGGGCGGATTCTGCTGGATTACTTGAAACTGAACACCGCGGTCGCCAGCAACAAAAAATGATGGCAATTTAATGCTGACGCTCCCCGGGTCGTCATCAAACAGTCATCATTCTGTCGTGAAATAAAGGACTGGGCGCGCTCTCTGAAAAAGAGCGGGCCCAGTCCTTTTTTTATCGCCAGAGATCGCCATGACCACGACCGAACAGCTGAGTGCCTTGAGTTCAATCCTGGCTCAAAGTGGTTTGCACAGTCTGTTCCAGCCGATCGTTTCACTGTCCGAACGACGCATCCTCGGTTACGAAGCCCTCAGCCGCGGTCCCTCCAACAGCCCTCTGCATTCGCCCATCGCGTTGTTCGCCGTGGCCCGCCAGGCTGGCCGTCTCAGCGAGCTGGAAATGGCCTGCCGACACAGCGCCTGTCGTCGTTTCAATGAACAACAGTTACCGGGCAAGCTCTTTCTCAACGTCTCCCCCGAATCACTGCTCGAAGCCGGCCATCAGCCCGGCAGAACCCTGCAAATGCTCCAGGATTTCGGCATCCCGCCAAATCAGGTGGTGATCGAACTCACCGAACAAACCCCGACCGACGACTTTCAGTTGCTGCAAAACGCATTGCATCACTATCGGGACATGGGGTTTTCGATTGCATTGGATGACCTGGGTGCCGGTTATTCGAGCCTGCGACTCTGGTCAGAGTTGCGTCCGGACTACGTGAAGATCGACCGGCATTTCATCGATGGCATTCATCAGGACGCGCTCAAGCGCGAATTCGTCGGCTCGATCCTGCAGATCGCCAAAGCCTCGCGGGCGCAAGTCATTGCCGAAGGTATCGAACTGCCGGAAGAACTCGCGGTGTTGACCGAGATGGGGGTCGACCTGGTACAGGGCTATCTGTTGTGCCGTCCGCAAGAGCATCCGCCACGGGACGCCCGGAAGATGATGCCCAAGCGCGACAGCAGCGCAGTAGTCTTCAACGATGAAGGCAGCGACCTCAGCGCCCTGCTCAACGAACATCCGGCGGTGGACCGCGACACACCTACCGCTGACGTGCTGGAAGCCTTCCGTCGTCAAGCCAACCTGAACTCGCTGGCAGTGCTCGACGAGCTCGGTCAGCCCTGCGGCATCGTCCACCGTCATTCGCTGTCTGATGCGCTGCTCAAGCCGTTTGCCACCGATCTATTCGCACGCAAACCGATCAGCCGTCTGATGAACGACGACTTCCTCGCCGTCGAGCTCAGTCAGTCGTTGCAACAGGTCAGCCGACTGATCACCAGCCGCGCCCGACAGCGCATCGAAGAGGATTTCATCATCACCCTCAACGGTGGCTATCTGGGTCTGGGCCGGGTGATCGACGTGCTGAAACTGATTACCGAACTGAAAATCCAGCAAGCCCGCTACGCCAACCCGCTGACCCTATTGCCGGGCAACGTACCGATCCAGCAGTGCCTGACCCGCCTGCTGCAACAGAGCCGCGAGTCGGTGATCTGCTACGTCGACATCGACAGTTTCAAACCCTTCAACGATATCTACGGCTACGGCCGCGGCGACGAAGTCCTGCTGTGTTTGGCGCAATGCCTGAATGATCGCGTAGATCCCAGCCGTGATTTCGTCGGCCATATCGGCGGCGATGATTTCTTGCTGGTCCTCGGCCCGGAAGACTGGCGCAAACGCCTGAACCAACTGCTTGACGACTTCCACAGCCAATGCCGACGCTTCTACCGCAGCGAACACCTGGAAGCCGGCTGCTTCATCGCGCCCAATCGCCAGGGCGCTCGTCAGGAATTTCCGCTGCTGTCGCTGTCGATTGGCGTGGTGCACTTACACCCTGAGGCCTGCGGACAACTCGATTCAAGCCAACTCGCGGAAATGGCTTCACAGGCCAAGCATCATGCGAAGAATGTGCAGGGGCATAGCATTCATGTGATTGATAGTTTGGGTTTGGCGGAGCAAGCTTAAACTGTTTAGCGGCGAGAAAAATGAACCGACCGCTTATTCGCTCAACAACACTATCACACATAACGTTCTCATCAATGACAAGCCAGCGAATTAAAGTGATAAGCTCATGAACATAGAGTCGTTAAATCAAGCTCACTCATCATCAATGGGCTTCTCTGACTTTATCCAGCGCATATAGAACTCTCTCTGAGCGCTATAGTTATTCGTGAGTTCACCTTCGGCATAATCAAATATATATACAACATCATCTAGCGAAGACGCCTTCCCTAAAGTCAGCTCATAGGCTTTCAAACCAAGCGACATCTGAGAGGACATACTCGACGTATGGACATTAACTTTCGCTCCCTTGCAGTAAAAAATCAAATCAGGATGATCTTCTCTAACCCTAGCAAAACACTTGTAAAAATCATGATCAGAGTAAATCTTGCGATAACCGTTGCGCATTAAGAACTCTATTGTTATTTTCTTTTTATCACAAATAAGCTGGGCACCTTCCTTATCGCCATTAACACCAACAACTATATCCACAATGATTGTAGGCTTCATTTTTTTATCTTCCTATTTGGATTAGGTATGGAATATCCGAACTCGCGACCATTGTCTATAATCAGCGTTGCACCAAGAACATCCTCACCCTTGATTTTAGATGGTATTGCTATTTCTTTCTCTTTGCCAAACAGATAATCCGCTCCCAGTTCTTTTTTTAGATCATGGCCTGGAATTTTTCGCAGAGTATACAAGTACCCCATCTGCGTATTGTCATTCGTAGCAAACTTCTTCCCCACATCCCTTGAGGTGGAGGTACTAATAAAGTTGCTAGGCGGATAATCACTGTCAATTGAATGAAGCAATAAGTCATTGCTTTTTCCTTTGCTCTTGAATCCATTTTTAAACACATCATCGGGCTCTCGTTCATCTCCGCGATATAGATAATCACCTTCGCCTTTTGGTGGTTTTGGCTCGCCTTTGTCTACCGAGGCCTTCCCCGCCGGATCTTCTGTCTCCCCCGGTTTCTTGCACTTACCTGCCCCCGGGCAGTCATTCAACCCCAACGGATCCACCCACCCCGTCGGGTTCCGGGTGTACTGATAGCCGTTAATCCCACCGGCGAGCTTGCTCGGATCCGGCGTCAGGTACCGGCCAATATCCGGATTGTAGTAGCGATGCCGGTTGTAGTGCAGGCCACTTTCAGTGTCGAAATACTGTCCCTGAAACCGTAACGGCTGCTCAAGCTGTTCTTCGCCAAAGTGCTTCAGGCTGGCGAGTTTGCCGTAGGCCTTATAGGTCGCGGACCAGACGATCTCGCCGCTGTAATCGGTCAGTTCTTGCGGCGTGCCGAGGTGGTCGAGCTGGTAGTAGAACGGACAGGCCTTGCGCCGACCGAAGCCGTCGAGCATGGCCAGGGGGCGGAAGCTGCCGGGTTCGTAGAGGTAGCTGCGGTAGTGTCCTTTGCTGCTTTCGGCGACGAGGTTGTCGCCTTGCCAGAAGAACTCGGTGGTGTGGCCATCGACGGTTTTGGCGATGCGACGACCAAAGGCGTCATAGCGGTAGCTGGCGGTTCTGCCATCCGGCAGTGCGACGCCAATCAGCCGGTGCTGGCAGTCATAACGGTATTCGGTGACGAGTTTCTGCGCGGTACCCCGGCGTTCGCGGATCAGGTTGCCGAAGGCGTCGTAGTCGTAATGGCGGTCGCCTTGCAGCAGCAGGCGGTTGCCTTTGAACGTTGCCAGGCCTGGGCGGTCTTGCACTTGCAGGTTGCCGGCCGGGTCGTGGCCGAAGCTTTCTGCGGGTTCACCATTGGCGTGACGCACGCGGGTCAGGCGGTTGAGTTCGTCATAGAAGTAGCTGCGCTGACCATGATGACTGTCGGCGATCAAATCGAGGTTGCCGTTGGCGCCGTAGGCGTAATCACGGCGATAGCGTTGTTGCTCGGCATAAGAAACGGCGTGAGCTTGCAATCGCCCCTGTTCGTCGTAGCGGTACTGACTGAGCAGTTGACCTTGCTGGCGTTGCTGTTCGCGTCCTGCGCCAAAGACGTGCGTCGTCAGCCGTGCACCGTTGAGGTCGATGGCGGTGAGCGCACCGCCCTTGGCGTGGTGATAATCGAGGGTACTGTTGTCCGGCAGGCGCAGGTGATCAAGCTGGCCACAGACGTTGTAGCGATAACGCAAGGTGCCCCAGCCCTGGTGCTCGGTGATCAGCCGGTCTTGCGCGTCGTACTCAAACTCCAGCGGCCAGTCGTTGCCATCGACGACATTGACCAGCCGACCCAATGCGTCGTAGTGGTAATTGACCTGGCTACCGTCAGCCAGGGTTTTAACCAACAGACGTCCAGCCGTATCGCGCTGGTAGCCGGTAATCAGCCGCGAACCATCGTCGCCGAACTCGGTTTTTTCCAGCAAATGGCCGTTGAGGTCATAGCGGTATGCAGTGCGCCGCCCATCAAACCCGGTCTCTTGCTGGATCAGCCCGTTGGCGCCGTACTCCAGCTGATAACGCTCACCCGATTCGTTTTCGATCTCGCTGAGCAGTAACCGCGCGTTGTCGTAGCGATAGCGCAGCTGGGTACCATCAGGGTTGATGCGCCGGCTGACCAGGTGCAAATCATCGTCGTATTCATAGCGCGTGACCTGGCCCAGTTCATCGCGTTCGGCGGTGACCTTGCCATAGGCGTTGTAGCTGAAGGCGCGGGTCGCTCCACCGGGCAAGGTGGTTTGAATCAGTCGACCGACGACATCCCATTGGTACTGGGTGATCGCGCCATGCTCATCCTGACGACGGCTTTGCCGGCCTAACGCGTCGTAAGCAAAATACCGCCGACCACCGCCCGGCAGTTGCTCCTCGGTCAGTTGCCCGAGGCTGTTCCAGGTGCGGACGTGACAACTGTTATCCGGGTAGCGGATAGACAGCAGTCGACCCCGATCATCGTAGTGGTAATGGGTGATGTGACCATCAGGATTGATGTGTTCAGTGATATCGCCCTGGGTGTTTCGCTGATACTTCCAACGCGCATTGCCCCGACGCATCACCCGAACGAAGCCGTTGTGATACTCGTAGTGAGTCGGCTCGTCTTCTGGCGGGATCACCGCAAGCAGTCGTCCGGCTTCGTTGTAGGTGTATTGGGTGACGCCGCCGAGGGGATTTTTCTCGGCTACCAACTGACCGTTATCGTCGTAGGCCTTCAGGTGTTCAGCGCCATTCGCCTCGATCTTGCGCACCAGTCGCGCGTGCTGGTCGTGGGCGTACACCTCTTCGCTGCCGTCGGCGTTGTGCACCGTGACGCTGCCGTTGTCGTCCCAGACGTAACGTGCGTCCATCTGCGCAAAACTGGCCCAGTGACGGATGCATCGTGCGGCCTTGCCTTCGCGCTCCCACTCCCAGAAAAAGCTCGCGCCACCGGCCAGTTGCCGCTGGAGAATCACCGCCTGTTCGTCGTAGTCGTAACGCTCGCTTTCGCCAGCGGCGTTGATGGCTTCGATCAGTCGATTGCGTTCGTCATAGCGATAGGTGACCAGGATTTGCTCGGTCTGCCAGGCTTCATTGGGATTCGCAGTCGCGCAATAGACCTGATAGTCGACAGCGATCAAGTGTCGCCGGTCGTATTGCAACAGCAAAGCGCGACCCGCACCGTTGTCCAGACGTTTGATCCGAGCCTGGCGATCGCGGGTGATGCGCAGGCGGTTGTTGTAAGGGTCGCTGATGGCCGTGAGGTGACCGTCGCGGAAGTGGTAAAACCGCGTCGCCTCACCCGCCTGAGCGAGGATCAGTTCATCGGGGTCGTCGCCCAGGTAAATCGCTGCACGGGACAGGCTGTTGTGGATCACCGGGCGTTCGGTGCTGGGCCGGGGAAAACGCGTGCGGCGGTTTTCGTGGTCGATCCAGATGACGTCATCGCCGTCGACTTCCAGGCGGTGCGCCAGCGAATGGCTCCAGCCAAAACCCAGTCCGCTGTCGAGCTCAACGGCGCTGGTGCGGTACAGCCGGGTCAAGGCAAACGGCAGCACGCCGTCGAGTTCGCCATCGGTGAGGGTCAGCAGTTCTTCGCCGGTGACCATCGACACCGGGCAGTTGTGGGTGGCGGTTTTGTTCGCCGAGTCGGCGCTGGCACCGTTGGGGTTTTTCGCCTGATCCGGGGCGTTGTCGTGATGTTCCTGTTTGCTCAGGCGGGTCTTAGGCCCTGACTTGTCGCGGGCGATGGCCGCAGGATTTTTCACGTAAAGGGTCGGCGCATCACCAGGGCTGATCTTCAACGGCACACGCGGCGCAGGCGCGAGCGGTGCCTTGTGGGCGCTCACCATCAGCGGCTTTAGCGCATCGGCGTGACTGTTGAAACGATGGTTGCTCGACACTTGCGCCAGTCGGACGCTCAAGGCTGCCAGCCACTTTCGAGCACGCTGCGACTTGACCTTCCCCAGCACTTTGGTGCCCACACCCGCCCCAAGACCCATTGGCCCGGTCACGCAGGCCAGCAGCAATCCGATCAACACGCCCGTGCGGATTTCGGCCATCACTTCGGCTTCGTACTGCGGCGGCAGCATCCGCAACCAACTGGTGATGGCCGCCAGATAGATCAACAGCAACGGCTCATCGCTGAGCACCAGCAAACCATTGGCAATGGTTTCTGTGGCGGTGTTGAGCAAGGTTTCGAGTTCAGCCTGGGTCAGGTACTCGAGGAGTTTTTCACTGTTGGCTTGCAGGTCGGCCAGCAGGTGATAGAGCTGCTGAACGTCATCCCAAAGGTCGAGCAAGGCGCTTTCAACACCCCGTTGATCAGCCTGCTGCAACGCGCTGTAGCGCTCGATAAAGCCGCTTTGCGAAAAGCTCGCCCACAACGGTTGAAACTCGTTCGTCCACTCGCTGCGCAGCCAGCTCTCAAGGTCCGATATTGTCGATTGATACGAGTCGTAAAGCGCCTTGACGTGGTTTTGAGAGACATTGGGATAAAAGGTGATCCGGTAACGCCCGCCACGCCAGCATTCGGGGAATTCGAGAATGCCGCTGGAGCCGATAGTTGCGTGGAGCGGCTCGCCGTCCACCTCATCACCCTCGGGCCCATCGATCAACGCTTCGAGCATCACCGGGGTATTGCCGATTGGCACGAAGCGCGCAGCCTCGAACATATGCACCAGGGTCAATGATCCGCCGGCCGGACAGGCTGCAACGGTCGCGCTGATCGGCGTGGTCGAATTCTTCGGTGCGCTGAGGCTGACTTCGTTGCCAACCTTGAATACCTGCTCGACGTCCAGCGCCGAGCCCGTCCAGAAACTTTCAGCCCAGGACTTGTAGTCGCTGAGGCAGTGCCGAAAATCATTGAAGACGGCCGCAATGTCCGGGCTTTTCGGGTTCAGTGCAGCAATGACCAGATGGCCGATCGCGGTGTTCAGGGCCTGAAGTTTTTTTGGATCGAGCATTCGCAATCCTTCGCGCGGTCGCTGTGGGACGCGAGACTTTGCGGGGATTACGCGGGGAAAGAAGTCAGGACAATAGGAGGATGATGTAGGGCGTTTCGTTAAAGCGAAGGGAATGGGTCAATCAATCAGAACGGGCACTACTTTGTGGGCGAATACTTTACAAACGTCTGTAGGAGCATGGCTTGCCCGCGCTTACGGGCAAACCAGACCAGCCAGTGTGAAGGCGACCGTTAAGCGTTACGCGACTCCAGCTCCTTGAGCTTGATCTCAGCCAACGGATGTCCGGCCTTGGCCGCCATCTGCCACCAACGCGCCGCCTCGGCAGCATCAGGGGCCTTGCTCGGCGTTCCGGCGAGACTGATCACACCGACCTGATAGGCAGCTTTACCGTCCCCTGCCAACGCCGCAAGACGCAACAAACGTACGCCCTCTTCGCGGGCACCGAGGCCTTGGCCACGGAACGTCAGGATGTGCCCATAGAAGCTTTGTGCACCGACATCGCCGAGGTTCGCCATGCGCGCGAACTGGCCTTCAAGCCAGCTCCAGCCGCGTGGCTGGCGGACAAACCATGACCAATGAAACAGCCGGCGTGCCAGCCAGTAACTGGCACGAGCCTTAAGACGCCAGAGCATTCAGGCCTCCGCGGATTCGGGGTATTCGTATTCAAACACCCGCACCACTTCCGATGCATGCCACGACGCGGCGGCTACGCCATCGGATGGACCTGAAAATCGCCCCAGCCGCTCGACGCATTCGAAGAACCCGGTGCGCGGCAAACGACTTGCGCCCTGGCTGATGACCAGCGAGCTGCGCAGCGGCTGCTCGGCCCGTGCATCCAGAGCCGCCAGGTGCTCAAGGGCCGCAGTCAGGGTTTGCATGGCCGGGCTTGGCAATTGCAAACGCTCAAGCAAAGCGCGATAAGTCAAAAGATGACGCTGGCGGCGGGCCTGATCCAGCTCGCCGATTAAACCATCCCAATGTTGACGACTGATGCGTACGCTCACGATTCATCCCTCCATCCTGGCACCGCCAATTCCCAGGCCAGGCTGCGGCGAATCGCAGCGTCAGGTTGACGCTCGCCACTTTCAATCAAGGCCAGATAAGACGGGCTGATGCCTACCGTGCGGGCCAGCGCCTCGATGGCGATGCCCTTCCCTTCGCGCAAACTGCGTAGTTGATCGAGACCCGGAAGAACCTGGTCTGCTGCGGCCGCGTGGCGGACTGTAGCTTCACGCGGTGGTTGTTCAGTGACGCCTGCTGCTTTCAATAACGCTTGATACTGAGCCCACGGCAGAACCGCGTATTCGGGCTCGCCATCGCGTGCAATTATCTGAATATCCATGACTACCCCGTAGGACAACAACACTTAGCGAGTCGGCACTTTTCCTTAGAAGTGTAATCCTAACAGCCGCCAAGGTCGCGAGGGGGGATCAATCTGTGGAGGAACCTGAATCGGCTCAGGTTTTTTTCGGGCCTTGCAGCTGCAATTGCTCCGGTGTATCAGGCAGACGCTCCACGACGGCGAGCTTTTCCGGAAGCTGACGGTCACGCCAGGCACGGAAAGCGTTCAACTCGTCATCGAGAGTTTTCATCACCCAGGCCAGCACCGCGATGTCATCGAGCATGCCAAATACCGGAATGAAATCCGGGATGGCGTCGAGCGGACTGAGGAAGTACATCAGCCCTGCCACCACCGTCAGCATCGACTTGCGACTGATATCCCGATACTCGCCGCGCCAGTACGCCAGGCACAATGCCTGGAGCAATCGCAGGTCGTCTTTAAGCTTGCCCAAACGGTCGCCTTGGCTCGCACCTTTTCTGGCTACGGCGAACAACAGGGCCGGTAAACGCCCACGACTGAGCAACCTTCCAGCCAGGGGTAGGAATCGAGCGAAATTCCAGGGTGCTTTCATAATCTCTCCCGCTGAAATGTTATCCACACAAATTGTGGATAACCTTGTGAACAGAGCCGTTTTTCACCCCTGAAGACCCCGTTTTACAAGGGCTCAACTCAGATCGGGCGTTTTTTACTCACATAAAAAAACCCAACATTTCATTGACTTGGCAACCTACTGCGTTTAGCTGCGGCACCCTCAATGCTATGACTCCACTCCACGGCGTCCGTTCGTTTGGATTGTCGGCCACTGAACGCCAGATGCAACAACGCCCCGTATGAACGGGGCGTTGTTTTTATAGCAGACGCTGATTACTTGGCGGCGTCTTGTTTTGCCGGATCTTTGATCGCCAGCAGTTCCAGGTCGAATACCAGCACCGAGTTGGCCGGGATCGCCGGGCTAGGGCTTTGTGCGCCGTAAGCCAGATCGCTAGGGATGTACAGTTTGTACTTCTCGCCTACGTGCATCAGTTGCAGACCTTCAACCCAACCCGGAATCACGCCGCTAACCGGCAGATCGATCGGGCTGCCGCGCTCGACGGAGCTGTCGAAAACGGTGCCGTTGGTCAGAGTGCCGGTATAGTGAACAGTCACTACGTCGGTCGGCTTGGGCTGAGGGCCATCGGCCTTCTTGATCACTTCGTACTGCAGGCCGGAAGCCGTGGTAGTGACACCGGCTTTCTTGGCGTTGTCTTCGAGGAATTTCTTGCCGGCAGCTGCCGACTCTTCGCTCATTTTCGCCAGACGCCCTTCAGCGCGCTTTTGCAGCGCAGCGAAAGCTTCGACCAGTTCGTCATCCTTCAGCTTCTGTTCTTTCTTGCCAATGGCATCTTCGATGCCTTGGGCTACGGCTTTGGAGTCCAGGTCATCCATACCTTCCTGAGCCAGGCTCTTGCCCATGTTCAGGCCGATACCGTAGGAAGCTTTTTGCGCCGGGGTTTTCAGCTCAACGCTGGTATGCGAGTCACAACCCGCGAGTACCAGGCTAACCAGGGCCACCGCCGCCGCCAACCGATGCTGTTTCATGCTATTTCCTTGTTCATGCGCCTAAAGGGCAATCGAGTAAAGCCGCGAGCTTATCAGGCCGCCACGACCAATGGCTACCGGCATGAGAGCAGGAAACATCTGATAAGTTCAGGCCTTTTAACGTATTTTGCGAGCGGCGGTCATGAAGCTTCTGTCAGCCTCTTCTCGGCGCAGCAAACGCCCGTTCCTACAACGTCTGGCGTAATGGCCACTTGCCGTGCACCTCGGTGCTGAGGCATAACAAGGCTATAAATCGACAGGGATGTTTAACTTGCGCCTCTTACTCCGTGTTCTGTTACTGATACTCGTCCTGCTGGCCGTCGCCCTGACGGTAGTCCTGTATTACGTCGCCAACCCGAAACTGCCGGTTTATACGCCAGTCGAGCAGGTGCATTACCTCGAGCAGTGGGACCCCGCCGACCGCCAGACCTACTACTTCACACCGCAGGGCACGCAGGTCAAAGGCCTGCGCTACGACTGGTTCACAGCACTTGAACTGCCGTTCTCGGAGCAACGTTTTGCAGAGCCCGAATACCTGGCACGTTTCGGCTTTCTGGTGGATCCCGCCCAGAAAGCCACACCAAACAACCCAGGCAATCTGCCAGTCGGTTTCGCCCACCATCAGAATCCAGGCAGTAAAGAAGAGTTTCTGGATATTACCTGCGCCGCCTGCCACACCGGCGAACTACGCTTTAAAGGCCAGGCAGTACGCATCGACGGCGGCTCGGCACAGCACGTATTGCCTTCCAGCGTACCGACTCTGCGCGGCGGCAGTTTCGGTCAGGCATTGGTCGCAAGCCTCGCCTCGACCTACTACAACCCCTGGAAATTCGAACGTTTCGCACGCAACGTGCTGGGTCAGGACTATGAAGCCCAACACTCGCAACTGCGCCAGGACTTCAAAACTTCGCTGGATACCTTCCTGCGCGTTGCCTGGAACGACACCCACCGCGGTCTTTACCCAACCGAAGAAGGTCCAGGCCGTACCGACGCGTTCGGACGTATCGCCAACGCCAGTTTCGGCGACGCCATTTCAGCGGACAACTACCGAGTAGCCAATGCTCCGGTGGACTACCCGCAGCTGTGGGACATCTGGACCTTCGATTGGGTGCAGTGGAACGGTTCGGCCCAGCAGCCTATGGCGCGCAACATTGGCGAAGCGCTGGGTGTTGGCGCAACGCTGAATTTCTTCGATACCAATGGCCAGCCGCTCAAGGGTGATGATCGTTACCCTTCCAGCGTTCGTGTTCGTGATCTGCAACTGATCGAAGAAACTCTGAAGAGACTCAAGCCACCGGCCTGGCCCGAAGCGTTGCTCGGCAGTATCGACAAGCCCCTGGCCGCCAAGGGGCGCACGCTGTTCGTCGAAAACTGCGCCGGGTGCCATGTACCGAGCGTGACCGACGTCAACGGTCGCACTGAACAGAAATTGAAGATGTTACCGGTGGACGTCATTGGGACGGACCCCGGCGCCGCCAACAACATTGCCGACCACCGTTTCAACCTGAGCGCGCTCAAGTGGGACCTGGTCGAGCTGGCGAAACTGGACGTCAAACTGCATCCGACGCCCACAGCGCCACTGGACCTGAGCAAGCTCTCGGTCGCGAAAGGGCTGGCCTACGTCACCGCTTTCGTTGAGAACCGCGCTTACCGTGACGCCAATGTCACACCTGAAGAGCGCCCGGGCATGGATGGGTTTGGCCTGCCGATTGGCGTTCGTGAACTACGCGCCTACAAAGCGCGACCGCTGGCAGGCGTTTGGGCGACGCCACCCTTTCTGCACAACGGTTCAGTACCGAATATCTACCAACTGCTCTCGCCGCAGGATGAACGTACAACCAGCTTCTATAGAGGCACGTTCGAATACGACCCGCAGCACCTGGGTTATCGCACTGAAGCCTTCACCAACGGATTTGTGTTCGATACGAACATCACTGGCAACCACAATAGTGGTCACGAGTTTCGTGCCGGAGAACGTGGCAATGGGGTCATCGGCCGCTTGCTGCAACCACAAGAGCGCTGGGCGTTGCTGGAATATCTGAAGGTGCTCGGTGGGCCATTGGAGTCACAAGTGCCATGACCATCGCTTCTGCAAAAAGGACTCGCGCATGTTGATCACTCTCTGGCTACGTATCGGCGCATTGCTCGTCAAAACCCTGCTGCTTCTGTTGGTCCTCGGCTTGCTGGGCTGGGCAGTGGCGACGGCCTGGTTCGCCTGGCATCACAGCGGCCCGGTCTCTGCCAACGAGCACATTCCGGCCGGTGAAGCAGTAATGACTCAGGACATCATTCAGACCGCCGTGCGCATCGTCGACCAGCATCGCGAAAACACTCGCTACCTGCGTGATGCCCACGCCAAGGCGCATGGCTGCGTAAAAGCCGAGGTACAGGTGCTGGCCGATTTGACGCCGGAACTGCGCCAAGGCGTATTTGCTGAAGCAGGCAAGACTTGGCAAGCCACCCTGCGATTGTCCAACGGCAATGCCTATCCGCAATTCGACAGCGTCCGCGATGCCCGAGGCATGGCGATCAAATTGCTTGATGTACCGGGAACACAGCTGCTCAAGGATCAGCAGAGCCGTGGCGAGCAGGACTTCGTGATGTTCAGCCATCCGAACTTCTTCGTCAGCAATGTCGCCGAGTACCGTCAGAACGTCGCTGCCCAGGCCGACGGCAAGCAGGTCATGGCGTTCTTTCCGAGTTGGGATCCGCGTAGCTGGCAGGTTCGTCACCTGTTCATTGCCTTGGCGACCCTGGCGCCAGCGCCGGCCAGCCCGACCCAGACCACTTACTTTTCCGTCTCGCCGTATAAGTTTGGTACGGCCAATGCCAAGTTTCGCGTCGCGCCGGATCCTGACAGCTGCCCGAGCTACACCCTGCCTGCGCAGAATCAAGCGCTGCCAAACTTCTTGCGCAGTGCACTGAATCAACAGCTGTCGACGGATCGGATACCGGCGTGTTTTGTCTTGCAGATTCAGCGACAGGACCCGACCAAGTACATGCCGATCGAGGACACCAGCATCGAATGGCGTGAAAGCGATGCGCCGTACGAAACCGTGGCGCGGATCAAGATCCCCGCCCAGGACTTCGACACGCCCGCGCTGAACCTGCAATGCGACAACCAGTCCTTCAACCCCTGGTTTGGTCTGGAAGCTCATCGACCGATTGGCGGTATCAATCGGCTACGCAAAGCGGTGTACGAAGCGATCAGTGATTACCGGCACGCACGTAATGCCGAGCAATAGTCCATAAACGAAAAAAGCGACCCGAAGGTCGCTTCCTGTTGAAGTCATTGGCAATGCCAAACCCCAGACAGCAAAAAGCCCGCATTGAGCGGGCTTTCTGTAGTGACCTGGCGTTCAGCGTTCCAGGTTACCGAATATGGCGCAGCGGACGGGACTCGAACCCGCGACCCCCGGCGTGACAGGCCGGTATTCTAACCGACTGAACTACCG